>NZ_BAABDQ010000066.1:0-52077 GCF_039539705.1 Nonomuraea rosea
CCAACGGAGATCCAGTTCTTCGACGGCTGGTTGTGGAAGATCACCGTTCTACTGGATCTCCGTTCCCACGTCCTGAGAACTGGCGCGCTTGACGGCGCTACAGAAACCTTAACTACCTGGCCTTGGGGGTTCGCCCCGAAGTGTGGACACCGGCTGTCATGCGGCGAGCAGTACTCTATCGGTGGTCTGCTGCTCGTAGTCGATCGGGCTGAGGTAGCCGAGGGTGGAATGTCTCCTGCGGGTGTTGTAGCGGGTGATCCATTTGAAGACGGCCAGGCGGGCCTCACGCGGCGAGGACCAGCGCCCGGCGCCCTGCAGCGTCTCGCGTTTGAGGCTGGCGTTGAACGCCTCCGCGGCGGCGTTATCGGCGCTTTATCCGGCTAATGGCCCCGGTTGCCGGCGTTGGCCGGTTAACGCTTTCAGCCGACCCGAGTAGCGAGTCGCCGGAGTTGCTCTTCGTGGTTACGGACGCGAGTGGCGATGGCTTCCAAGGCGGTGTGGAGGGTGTGGATCTCGTCCAGGAGGCCGGTGAGGGTGCCGTTGGTGGCGGCGCGGTGACGGTTTTCCTCGATGACGGCGCGGAGGCTGGGGCTGCGGTAGAGGGTGGTGCGGCCTAGCCCGGTGAGGTTGGCGACGGCGGTGAAGGTGACGGGTTGGCCGTCGCGGTGGAGTTGAGCGCATGCCTTCTCGACGCGGTGGAGGGTGTCGCTGGTGGTCATCCGGCTTGGGCCTCGCTGATCAGGTTGTCGAGTCGGGTGATGAGTCGCCGGTGTCGTTCGGCTTCGGCGATCCAGCCTCGATTTTCGGCGTCTTGGGCGAGCGCGTCTGCGTCGACACGCTGGGCGGCGAGGATGGGCAGCGAGCTAGGTTCGGTGTGGAAGCTGGGGCAGTGTTCGCAGATGTTGGCGTAGGTGCAGGCGCCTTGGGCGGGTGCGCGTAGGCAGAAGCCGCCGGCCATTCTCGATTTGATCAGCGGGGTGTCCTTCCAGTCCTTGCCGCCGGTGATGTCGGCCAGGGGCAGGTGGACACGGCCGGGGGCCGGGGTGCGGGCTTGTTGTTTGGCCAGGTCGAGGGCTCGTTCGTATTCGGAGCGGACGGTGGTGTCGAACAGTCGTCCATAGCGCAAGCTCATTTCAGCGGAGGCGTGTCCGAGCAACGCCATCAACGCCTGCAACGAGACCCCGGCGTTCACCAGGGCTGTGGCGTAGGTGTGGCGGAGCTGGTGGGAGGTGATGTGACCGAGTCCAGCTTGCTGAGCGGCGCGATCGAGTTCGGCGCGGATGGCGCCTTGGCCGAGGCGGCGGCCGTGGTGGGTGAACAGGAACTGCGCCGGACGTCGGTAGCGGGGATGCGGCATGGGTCTGCCGTGCGTTCGGAGTTCGATGGTGCGGTCGATCAGGTCGCAGATCTCTTCATCGAGGGGAACCATGCGTTCGGTCTCCAGCTTCCCGAGGCCGATCTTCAGCCAGCTGCCGTGGCCGGGAACCTCGTGGACGCAGTCGAGTTCCAGGTCCAGGAGTTCTCCGATGCGTAGCCCGCAGGCGCGTTGCAACCTGAGGGCGCAGGCGGCCATCTGGTTGCCGGGACGGTCGCGGAGCTCTTCGGTCAGGCGGCGATCGGCATCGACGGGCAGGTAGCGGGGCAGCACTTGCGGGAGCTTGGGGTTGTCATCACGGAACACCAGCTTGCGGGCGGGCGCCTCGGCCCAGCCCCACTCGGTGATGTCGGTGAGGAAGCCGGTCAGCGCGATCACCCGGCGGGAGCGGTCGGCGACGGTGATGGCTTCGCCATTCTTAGGATTGACGGCGTCGACCAGGGCGGTGAGGTAGGGCTCGATGTGACGCTGGCGGTCCAGCTTGGCGATCGAGGTGAGTCCGGGATCGATGTGGGTGAGGAAGAGGCCGAAGTGTTTGAGCCGGGTGGCGATCGCGGAGACGGTCTTGGGCTGACAGGTGGCGCGCTTGCGTTCCAGGTAGGCGATCATCGTGGTGCGGATCGGTTCTGCCACCTCGGCCAGTCGCTGCTCGAAAGGGACCGGCCCGCCCATCCTCGGCAGCATGTCGATAATGCCCAGGTGAAACAGGACCCGCTGGGCATTGCTGAGCGCGGACAGATAGTGACGGTGATCCTTGCCGGTGCGGGCGCTGCGGGCGACGCAGGCGGCGGCGAACTCTTCCAGATCGTCCAAGGTGAGCTGCTCCAGAGGGCGTCCAGCCTGGATGAGCAGCCGGGCCGGCACCTGAGAGCCGGTGGCCAGACGCACGCGCAAGGAGAAGCCGAGGTCCTCGGCGGCGGTCATGAAGCGCCGCACTCCCGCAGCGAGGGGCGAGCCCTCGATCTCTCGCCAGAACGTGGACAGTTTGCGTTCCAGCAGGTAGTCGTAGCCGGGTCGTAGTCCGCGGTGCAGCATGAGAAAGGTGATGATCGGCCGAGTGTGCGCATCGGCCGACAAGCGCATCTCCAACGGCTCGGCAGCCCAGCACCCGGGGTCGGGCCAACGCTCGAAGAACACTCGCGCGGCCTGCTGATAGGGACGGTTGCCTCGCCCGGTCCGCTGCAGATAGTCCAGGTAATCGGCGTGCAGGCTATTGCTGGGCGCGGATGCGGCTGCGTGCGGCATCGAACTCGGCTTTCACGTGGGCGGGTGCCAGATGGATATAGCGGGCGGTGGTGTCGACGTGCGCGTGACCGAGCAACGCCTGCATCACCGCGAGGTCGACTCCGGCTTCGGCCAGTGCGGTGCCGAAGGTGTGCCGCAGCGCATGGGGATGAGCTGCGATGATCCCGCTGACGGCGCGGTGATAGCGGAAGATCGTGCGCAGCCCGGCCGCCGTGAGCGGTCGTCCCCGGTTGGGGCCCTTGGCCACCAGGAACAGCCGCCGCTCGGCCGACTCGGGGCGCTCAGCCAGCAGATATACCTGGATGACCGAGGCGACGTCGGCGTCCAACGGGACGCGCCGCTGCCGAGCCCCCTTGCCGATCACGCTCGCCCAGCGGCCACCGATGTCGGCGTCGGCGACGTTCAAGCCGAGCACCTCGGCCGAGCGCAGCCCGCAATACAGCATCAGGCCCGCGATCGCTCGGTCGCGCCAGGTGTGGAAGCTCGCCAGCAGCTCGGCCGCCTGGGTCTGGGACAGCGCTTTGGGCAGCCGCCGGGGCTCGCGCAGTCGTAGCGAGGAGCGATTCTTCGGACGGCGGATCGTGTGCGCGAGCATCCCGGACCGCTCGCCGGCCACCCGCCAGCGCGCCTCGCGTCCTTTCGGGACCGGGTTGACGAACTCCGGGTCGCGCATCGTGACGAACGTGAACAGCCCCGAGATGGCCGCCAGCCGCCGGTTGATCGTCGTGGCGGCGTACTGATCCATCCGACGGCCCGACAAGGTGACGACATTCGAACCGCCGCGACGCCCGGGAACCTTGGCCTCACGACAGGCGTGCAAGAACTTCAGCAGCGTCTCGGTCGTCACCACGCCCAGCGACACGTCCTCGGACGCCAGCCAACGGCAGAATGCCAGCAGGTCATAGCCGTAGGCGCGGACGGTCTTGGGCGAGTAGTTCCGGTCTGCCAGATGCGCCAGATACTCATCGACCAGGACAAACTGCCCGGCGGACGGTCCGGCCAGCATCCAGCTACCCTCACGCGCTTCGAGCCGGAGTCCTTGTTGGATCATGAGAACAGATGTACCCGCGATGACCCCATCCGGCCAGCAGGTAGCAGATCATGGCGTGTCGCTGACCTGGGGAAACATTCGTATTAGCCGGTTAAGAGGGAGGTACCGACGGCGCCCATGGACTGGCGCACCCCGAGCTCGGCGCAGACCTTGGCGAACTCGGCCGAGGTGTACTGGGCCCCGTGATCGGAGTGGAAGATCGCACCGTCCAGGCTGCCCCGCGTTGCGGCGGCGGCCCGCAGCGCGTCGGTCACCAGCTCGGTGCGCATGTGATCGGCGATCGACCAGCCCGCCAGCCGCCGCGAAGCCAGGTCCAGCACGGTCGCCAAATACAGGAACCGGCCCTCACCGACGGGCAGGTAGGTGATATCGCCGACATAGCGCAGGTTCGGCGCGGGCGCGGTGAAGTCCCGCCGGAGCAGGTCGGGAACCTTCTGATGCGACGGCTCGGGCACCGTGGTGCGCACCTTCTTACGCAGGTGCACCCCGACGATGCCGAAGCGGCGCATGACGCGGGCGACGCGCTTGTGGTTGACCTCGCGGCCCTTGTCGCGCAGTTCGGCGGTGACGCGCGGACTGCCGTAGGTGCCGTCGAACTCCGCGTGGATCTGCTTGATCTCCTCAGCGAGCGCGGCATCGGCTGCGGCGCGGGCCGCCCGCGCGGGCGCCGCCTTCATCCATCGGTAGAAGCCTGAGCGGGAAAGTCCCAGCACTCGGCACAGCCGCTTCACGCCGAAGGCGCCCACGTGGTCGGCAACGAACTCGAAGCGGCTCACCAGTTCGTCTCTCCCGCGAAATATTTCGCCGCCCGGCGCAGAATGTCGCGCTCCAGCTCCCGGACCCGAGCGCGGAGCTGCTTGTCCTCCTCTTCCAGCACGTCGTCGGACGATATCGGGCCGCTCGCCGGCTTCTTGGCCGGGCCCGCCTTCTTCGCCCCGGCGGTGCCGTCAGCGCGGGCCTCCTTCACCCACAGGCGCAGCGTCTCGCGGTTGATGCCCAGGTCCCGCGCCACCGACGCATACGTCCGCGCCGGGTCAGACAGATACAACGCGACGGCGTCCGCCTTGAACTCCGGCGGATACGACTTCATCGCCACGTGGAACTCCTTGTCTCCGGATTTCCATCATCCGGCACTCAAGGTGTCCACACTTCGGGGCGAGGACCCGAGTGTCCTTGAGCAGGAACCCGCTCGCCCCCGCCCGCAACGCCCTGAACACCAGCTCGTCGGCGTCGAACGTGGTGAGCACCACCACCTCGGGCGCGCCCGCCCGCGCCCGCAGCCGCCGGGTCGCCTCGATGCCGTCGAGGCCGTTCATCCGGATGTCCATGAGCACCACGTCCGGCCCGTGCTCGGCCACGGCGCCCTCCACCTCGCCGCCGTCGGCCACCGCGCCGACGATGTGCAGGTCGGGGGCGCCTTTCAGCATCAACGTCAGACCGGCGCGTACGAGGGCGTCGTCATCCACGATCAGCACCCGGATCGGCGCGCTCTCGTCGGCTCTCACCTGGGCCATGCTAGCCAGGCCCGCACCACGGCGTAGCATCCATGGCCCTGTACGACCTTCAGCGTCCGGCCGTCGGCCCCGGTACGGCATGCGTACGCGACGAGCGGGTCACGACGACCTCGAGCAGGTTGGCGAGCTGATCGAGCTGTTCCGGGTCCAGGCGGCCGGTCGCGGGCGCGAGGGCACGCCGGACGTCGTCCTCCACGCGTTGGGCGAGTTCGAGCCCTGCCGGGGTCATGTACACCTCGACGACCCGGCCGTCAGCGGGATTCTTGCCGCGCGTCAGCAGCCCCCGGCGCTGGGCGCGGTCGATGAGGGTGGACATCGTGGACTTGTCCAGGCCGAGGTAGGCGGCCAGTTCGGTGACGCGGGCGCGGCGGTCGCGGAGGATGCCGAGCACTCGTAGCTGGGTGAGCGACAGGTCGTGCTCGCCGGCGATGCGGGTCAGCACGCCTGCCACCTCGAAGGTGGTCCGTACGAGGGCGTCCATGGCATCGTCGGCGCTGGTCATGCCGTCATGCTAGTTCGGCATGGTTGGAAATACCAACTATGCCGAAGCGAGGAAGGCCGCCGCCGCCACCCGAGCCTGCGGTTGACATGGTTTGAATGTCCAACCATTATGGCGATGGTTGGAAATGCAAACCATACTTCTGGAGGTCACCATGCACGCTGCCGTCATCCCGGCCGCCGACGTCCCGCCGATCTATCGCGACCACCCCGCCCCTGCGGAACCCCACGGCGACGAGCTGGTCGTCGAGGTCCTCGCGGCCGCCCTGCACCATCTGACCAGGTCGAAGGCGAATGGCTCGCACTACTCCAGCAACGGCGTGTTCCCGCTTGTCCCGGGCGTCGACGGCGTCGTACGCGACAAGGAGGGCAACCTCCGCTATGTGGTTCTGGACGACACGGCGCTGGGGACGTTCGCCGAACGCACCCTCATCGACCCCCGCCGCAGCGTGATCCTGCCCGACGGCATCGACCCGGTGCAGATCGCCGCCGCGATGAACCCGGCCATGTCGTCCTGGATCGCGCTGCGCCGCCGCGTCGACTTCCACGCCGGCCAGCGCGTCCTCATTCTCGGCGCCACCGGCAACGCGGGACGGATGGCGGTCCAGATCGCCAAGCTGTTCGGCGCAGCCAAGGTCATCGCCGCCGGCCGCGACGCCACCCGCCTGAAGGCGCTGACCGCGCTCGGCGCCGACGAGACGATCACCTTCGACCAGATCGGCCACGCGGCCGACGTCGACGTGGTCATCGACTACGTGTGGGGGGACGTCTCCGCCGACGCCATGATCCCGATGCTCACCGCCCGCGCCGACCGCACCGCCCCGCTGACCTGGATCCAGATCGGATCCGTCGCCGGCCCGACCGCGCCGATCCCCTCCGCGGCGCTGCGCTCCGCCCGCCTGCAGATCGTCGGCAGCGGCATCGGTTCGGTCCCCGCCCGGGACATCCTCGCCGAGTTGCCGGAGCTGGCCTCGGCGGTGGCCGCGGGCACGATCGACGTACGGGCCCGCGCCGTACCCCTCGCCCAGGTCGCGCAGGCCTGGACCGCCCAGACCGACGACCGCATCGTCTTCGTCCCCTAGCCGTCACATCCGGGGAGGAAGCCATCGCTTCGTTGAGCCGCGAGACAGATCGCCGACCACCCGCCCACCGTGCTCTTCTCCTGCCGCACCGACGACGTCGAGCTCATCGGCCGGCCCGCCGAACGGGTCCGCGCCGAGTACGGACCTCAGCCGGTCGGCGACCAGCCGCTCCGCGTGCACGCGCCCAGACGGACAGCGTTCGCGAGTTTGCGCTCGCAGCCATGGGGAGCACCGCTCCAACCGAAACCTGCTGATGAGGGCGATCAGGCCTTCTGCGTGAGCGCCGCCTCGCGTTCGAGGGAGATGTCCCGTAGAAGCGCAGTGTCCTGGTAGAACGAACGCTTCTTGGTGATCTTGCCGTTCACCACGTCGACCAGCTCGAGAACGGTCATCCTCCACGGGCTGCCGTGGAGGTCGGTGCCGCCGTTCGTGGCCACCACCACCACGCGAGTGGGACCGTCGGCCATGAGCTCGTCAATGGTGATGGCAGAGATGTCCAGCCCGGTCAGTTCGTGCATCCGATGCCGCGCCGGCCCGATGGCGGCTCCCCTGTGGACGCCGCTGTCGGGGTGGCCCCAGTTGAGCTCGACCTCCTGCTCATCGGTCAGCTCTTTGATCGTCGCGAAGTCCGGACCGCCGGATACTCGGAGAACGGCTTCGTAGAAGCGGCGGACCACTTCCTTGTTCAGCTCGGCCTGGGGCGGGGTTTCACTCAGCATGGGAGTTCCCTTTCTTTCGAAGGTGCCCCGGAATCCGGGGCTGGGCTTTCCAGGCGTCCTGTCAGGGTGCCGGGTCGCCGAACCAGTGGGTCGCGGCGTGCCGGAACGCCTCGTGATCGGGGTCGTGGCCGTCGGTCCAGGCCACGATCCCGTCGGGCCGGATCAGCAGGGCGCCGAATCCGAGGTCGTTGCTCACCGGTCCGGCCGCGTACCGGATCCGGCCTTTCCAGCTCATCGCCGCGTCGTGCAGGCGCCGGCCGGTGGTGAAGTCGAGTGCGACGCCGTGTCCTTCTCGCAGCAAATCGCCGAGGCGGGTGCCGTCGGCGAGACGGAAGTCCGGTGCGGTCCGGCCGACAAGTGGCTGGTCGCTGCCCAGGTCGTAGCGGTGGGACAGTCCTGAGGTGCTGCGGAACACGTGGGTGGTTCCGTCGCGGGTGTCGAGCAGGTCGTGGACCAGCCGCCGCAGGGCCGGGGCGTGGGGGCCGGGGTTCATGGTCGCGACCTGGGCGCGTGACCAGTCGAGGATCGCCGCGCCGACGGGGTGGCGTTCGGCGGTGTAGGTGTCGAGCAGGCCCTCTGGTGCGCTGCCGTGGATGGTGGCGGCGAGTTTCCAGCCGAGGTTCATGGCGTCGCCGATGCCGAGGTTGAGGCCCTGGCCGCCGAGCGGGGAGTGGATGTGGGCGGCGTCGCCGGCGAGCAGGATGCGGCCGTTCCGGTAGGTCGTGGTCTGCATCGCGCGGTCGGTGAAGCTGGAGGCGAGATGGACCTCGGTGAGTGTCGCGTCGGTGCCGGAGACCCGGCGCAGGACCGTCTGGAGGTGCTCGTGCGTCAGCGGCTGCGAGCGGTCGAAGGAGCCGCCGTCGAAGTCCATCATGCCCAGGTGCCCCTCGAAGGGTGTCCGCAGGTACATGCCGGTCGGCGTCAGGTTGAAGCCCAGGTCCAGCTTCTGCGGATCGGCGAAGGTGACGTGGGCGGCGTAGCCGGTGAACAGCGGTTCGGTGCCGGCGAAGTCGAAGCCCGCCAGCTCGCGTACCGTGCTGCGCCCGCCGTCGCATCCCATGAGCCAGCGCGCCTGGTGGTCGCGCCCACCGGCTCGTACGACGACGGTGTCGCGGTCCTGGGTCACGGCCTCGACGGGAACGCCCCGCAGGATCTGCACGCCGAGCCTGGCCGCCCGCTCGGACAGCACCGTCCCGACCGCGTCGAGGCTCGTCATGATGCCCTCCATCGCCGGGCCGGGCAGCCGGAACGGGAGGGCGGCGGTGTCGATGCCGGCCGGGTCGAGCCGCATGCCCGCGAAGTGGCTCACGTCACGAGGAGCCGGCGGCTCATGCGCGCCGGGGTCCGCGCCGATCCGCTTGCCATCGGCGCCTGAGGCCTTCAGCAGCTCTTCCAGCATCCCGCGGCGGTAGAACGTCTCGACCGATCCGGCGTTCAGGCCCCGCATCCCCAGCGGGAGCGTCTTCCACGGCGAGGTCTGCTCCTGGTCCCGCTCCAGCACCAGGACCGAGCAGTCCGCCAGCGCGAGCTCACCGGCAAGGAACAGGCCCACCGGGCCCGCACCCACGATCACCACGTCATACACGTCGATCCTCCTTCGATCCCAGGCAGTTATGGAGCATCGCTCCAGTCATGGAACGGTACTCCATGTTGGATCAATGCTCCAACCGTGCCAAAATGTCAGGCATGGCCATACGGACACGTCAATCACAGCGGCGCAGGCAGGTGCTCACCCGCGAACGCATCGTCGAGACCGCCGTCGAGCTGCTGGACGAGGTGGGGGCGGATGCGCTGACGGTCCGGGCGCTGACCGGCCGACTGGCCACCGGGCCCGGCGCGATCTACTGGCACATCGGCAACATGGACGAGCTGCTGGAGGCCGCGACCGACGCCGTCGTCGCCACCGCCCTGGCCACGCGACCCGCCCAGCCTGCGGAAGCCGGCGGGGCTGCCGGCGAGATCCGCTCCGTCGCACTCGGTCTGTTCGACGCGATCACCGAACACCCATGGCTCGCCGCCCAGCTCGCGGTGCAGCTCATCCGCAATCCCTGGGGACCGGTGACCCTGCGGATCTTCGAAAGCATCGGCCGGCCGGTCCGCGCGCTGGGCGTGCCGCAAGGCGACTGGTTCACCACGACCTCGACGCTGGTCCACTACATCCTCGGCGCCACCGCCCAGACCTCCCACGGCTCTGGTGACGGCAGTGTCCCCGGCTCCGAAGCGGACCGCGCCGAGTTCCTCGACACCGCATCCAGGGCCTGGCAAGAACTCGACCCCGACGACTACCCGTTCATCCGGGCCATCGCCGAGCAGATGCGCGAGCATGACGACCGCGAACAATTCCGCAGCGGCATCGACCTCGTCCTCACCGGCATCACCACCCTCCACGTCAAGGGCTCTGCTCCCGGTCGCCTCCCCCGCCCAAGTACCGCGTGATCGTGTTTCGGGTGATGCTGGGCGGTCACGACACGCCCCAATGCACATCCAAGGATGACCGAGGCGGCGCTCACCGCCACCGTCATGGCGAGCGCGGCCGTGCTGGTCGGCATCGTCTCGGCCTTCGTCCCCAAAGATGTCACGCTCGATCAGAGACCGAGGGCTCCCCCGGCGACGCCTCAGTAGCCAGGAAAGACGCGGCGGAGCAGATCGAGGTCGACGGCTCCCGTCGTGGCCACCGTGCCGGGCGTGTGAAGAGGGGCAAGGCGACCGGCGACCAGCCGCAACCACGCCTCGGCGGGCAGGGCGAGCGTGGCGTCGGGTGACTCCGGCACGTCGAATTGCACGCTGACCGGCGCCTCCAGCCGCAACGCGAAAACGGATTCGGGCTCGCTCGTCGTGACCTTGACGACCAGGTTCCGGCCGTCGAGCGCGTCCGGCTTACCGACCCAGGCGAGCAGGTCCGGCGCGCCGTGCAGGAGGGCCGCCGCGGCCTCTGGGGCGAGGGTGGCATGCTCGTCGAAGCTCACTCGCACGTCCCACGAGTGATGGGTGAGCTCGCTGAGCCGCATCCGCGCCACGGTCGCCACATCGACCGGTTCGGGCAGGAAGCCCAGCTTGACGTGGAGCTTTTCGCGGCTGGCCGGGTCCAGCGACTCATACAGCTCGGTCAGCGAGCGGCTCGCGCGCAGGAAGCCATCGGCACGTTCGCGCCGGGTCATGGCGTTCCATCGGTCCCAGACGGTCTGGTTGAAGTCGGGGCCGGGGGCCGGCTCGCCGTCGAGGGCGGCCCGCAGGCTGGCCGCGCCGATCTCGGCGCCGCTGCCCAGATGGCTGAGGACCTGCGAGATGTCCCACGCGGACGCGCCCGACGGCCGGGCCAGGTCGTCGTCGCTGAAACCGGACACCAGGCCGGCGAGGTGGTCATGTCCGGTACGGAGCGCGGCTATCACCGCGTCTGCGTCGTTGCTCATGGTTTCTCCCATCGATTATGTCAGGCAGCGTACTGCTCGCCCTTGCCGTAGGAGACACCCACCGCGGCGGGCACGGCCTGCCTTCCGCCTTCAGATCCGCGGACCTGAACCGTGCTCATCAGGCGGTCACGAGGTGGGTGGTGAAGAAGTCGGTGAGCTTGTCGACGGCGGGGTCGATGCGCTTCTTCTTGTCGTACAGGTCGACGTGGCTGGCGCCCTTGATCCAGTGGATCTCTTTGGGGCCGGTGGCGCGGCGGGCCGTTGCGGCGGCGTCCAGCAGGGACTGGAAGACGGCCGGATCCTGGGTGCCGTCGGCGCCGAGCCGGAACTGGCGGGCGGGCTCGACACGGCGGTGGACACGGCGGTGGACACGGCGGCCACGGCCTTGACGCGGTGGTCGCCCCCGGTGGCGGCCAGCGAGTAGCCGCCGGAGGCGCAGATGCCCAGCAGGCCGATCCGGTCGGCGTCGACCTCGCCGAGAGTGGTCAGGTAGGAGACGGCGGCCGTGAAGTCCTCCACCCGCTGGGCGGGGGCCTCCAGTCCGCGCGGCAGACCGCCGGACTCGCCCTGGTTGCCGCGCATATGCGCGGCCAGGTCGGTGCCGCCGAACGCGCCCGGACGGCGAACAAGCACGCCACCAGCGAGAAGATCACCAAAGCCGCCACGACGGTGATCAAGGCCTTCAACCAGCTCGACATCGCCCCAATGTGGGGCGACGGCAAGACCGTGGCCGACCCCCACGACATGTCTCGACCTCGAAATCGTCTCGTGTCGCAAGCGGCTCTCTAGCCGGGTGTGCCGCCGCGTTTGCTTCTTTCGGCGAGGCGCTGGACTTCCCCGATGTGTATGTCGCTTACCCATTCCCAGCCGGGCTTGGCCGATGGGCCGACCCGCGGGTCACTGGGAACACGGCCCTCACGCAAGGCGAGCACGTACGCCCGATCCAGCTCGATCCGCGCGTGTACCTGATCGGCCCCGCCGGCTGACCCGTGGCCGGGTACGACGACATCGACGTCGCCTGCCACGCCCTCGAGCAGCCGCAGTCCGACGAGGTACTCCTCGATCGGGTCATTGGTGTCGTTCAAGTTGTCGAGCCCCGGGACCAAGACATCAGAGAGCATGTCGCCGGCGACGAGAACCCCGCGTTCCTCGATCAGCAGCGCCGCATGGCCCGGGGCATGCGCCGGATGGTCAATAATCCGGACTTCAGGGCCATCCCATGGAATCTGCGTAGTTCCGGCGGGCAGGCCGGTGATGAGGCCGAACAGGTCCAGCGGTGTCTCGTCCGCGATTTCCGGCGGCAACCCCTCGGCGACGCGGGCCTTCCAGTTCGCGTTCGACCGCAGATCTCGCATATAGGCCGCACAGCGGGCTGTACCGTAACGGGGCGCTTCGCCGAGCTCGGGGTGCCAGAGCACGTGATCCCAATCAGGATGCGTCGCGAAGCCGGCCACGACGGTCTGGCCCAACTCGCGAAGGTCGTTCGCGAGGCAGACCATTTCGTCGCCCGTTAATCCCGGGTCGATGAGCAACACGCCGGCCCGGCCTTGCACGACAACGGTGTTGTTCTGGAGTAGCTCGCTCTGGTGGACCAGCACACCCTCCGCGACCTGCGTCAGCATGGCGTTCCTTCCGCTTGTGGTTGGTAATCGCTCGGCGAGACCGTACTGCCGGCTCGTCCCCGCGACATCGTCTTCGGAGACCGCCTCCCGGCGCTCCGGCCGGTCCGCCCTACCGAACGGGGAGTGGGCGGTAGCGCACGTTGAGAGTGGTGACCTGGTCGTGGTCGTTGAGCAATTCTAGATGGACGGGTTCGCCTCCTGGGTTGTCGAACAGCCGGATCCCGTCGCCGAGCAGTACCGGCACGATGTGGAGGTCGATCTCGTCGATCAGTCCGCGCTCGAGGAGCTGGCGGCCGACGTCGGCGGAGAGGATCTCGAGGTTCTTTCCGCCGGCGGCCTTCAGCGCGATCTGGACGGCCTCGGCGACATCGCAGTTCAGAAATGTCGTGTCGGCGGTGGGCGGGGCGTCTTCGGGATGGTGCGTGAGGATGAACACCGGGCCCTGCCAGCCGCCGTAGGTGCTGGTGGGCTCGGGGTAGGCGTCGAAGCCATCCCGTCCGCCCAGGACGGCGCCGGTCGTCTCGACGTACTCCTCGGCGAGGCCGGGGCGGTCGACGCCGGTCATCCAGTCCATCGCGTGGTTCGGTCCCGCCACGAACCCGTCCAGCGACATCGTGAAGTGCCAGAGCACCTTGCCTTCGGCGATCTGCGGTCTCGTGTCCGCTATCGCCCAGGTGGGCGAGACGGCTGCGTGCGCGCGGGTCTCTTCGGTGGCCATGATCGATCCTCTTTCGGTGATCGGCTGAGTGCGATGTTCTGGTTGAGCCGGAACACGTTGTCGGGGTCGTACCGGTCCTTGAGCGCGGTGCGGCGGGTATACCCGCCGGCCACGTCGTTCAGGGTGCTGACATAGGCGCCGTTGGCGCACGGCGCGAGCGCGGCGATCCGGGCCTCGTCCTCGTCACGACGGTTCGCATGAGATTTGCTCTTTTCCTGTCGTAAGGCCGGCAGCCCTGCTGCCGTTCACGTCGCGAGCCGGCGTTGACGTGACGGAGGGCCGTGCGGATGGTTCTTGCTCTGCCGGTGTTCTCCAGCGCTCTCGGCGGATCAGGAGCAGCGCGGGCAGCATCGAGACCGCGACGAGGAGGAACGCGGCCGGGTACCCGATGAGGCCGACGACGAAGCCGACGCCGAGCGCGCCGACGGCCATCCCCACGTCGTACGCCGCGTTCCAGATCGCGCTCACCGGACCGTAGCCGGCGGTCGTCACCCGCGAGTACATGAGCGTCAGGGTCGCGTTCTGCAGCAGCCCGAAACCGAGCCCGAACGTCGTGGCGCCCACCAGCACGGTGATCGGTGAGCCGGTCAGGGCCAGCAGTGCCATGCCCGCCACCGACGCGATCACGCCGGGCGCGAGGAGACGCACGTGGCCGTGGGTGTCGCCCAGCCGTCCGGCGATCCACTTGCTGCCAGTCGCCGCCGCCGAGTGCGCGAGCAATGCCGCCGGCGCCACCCAGGCCGCCGCTCCGCTCATGGCCAGGGGCAGGAACGTCGTCAGCGCCCCCACGGCGACGGTCGAGGCGGCGAACACGAGCGCCGGCCGGTTGAGGTCGGCGGAGCGCAGCCAGGTCAGCATCCCGCGAGGGCGGTCGGCGGCCGTCTCCTTCGCGGGCAGAAACGGGACGGTCACCAGTGCGAGGACGGGCGCGGCGGCGGTGGCGCAGAAGACCACACCGAAGCCGTACTGACCGGCGAGCCAGACGCCCGCGGGGAGCGCGATCAGGGTCGTGACGCCGGTGACGAGTCCGACGACGGCGAGGCCTTCGCCTCGGCGTTCGGCGGGGATGAGGAGCGCGGTCAGTGCCCCGCCGGCGACCACCGCGATGGCGAAGCCGGCTCCCCTCAGGACGCAGGTCACGAGGAGCACCCACGGTGACGACGAGACCAGGAGCAGGAGCGTCGGCGGGCCGAGCAGCAGCAAGCCGACGGCGAGGGCCCACCGGTGTCCGAGGACGCGGATGATCCGCGGGCTGAGCAGTTCGACCCCCACGGTGGTGAGCAGCAGGGCGCCGGTGGCGAGCCCGCCTGTCGCCGCCGTCCCGGACTGCGCGGCGTACAGCGGCACCACGCCCAGGGGCAGGAAGAAGCCGATCGACGATGCCACCACGGAGACGAACCGCAAGGCGAGTGGCCGGGTGAGGATTCGCGCGCGGGTGGGCTCGGCCCGTCGCCCTGGGGACGTCACGATCGGTCCTCGTCATCCGCCACGGCGTACAGGTGCTCGACCGACCCGTCCGGGAAGGTCCGGCTCGTGGTGAGCAGCAACTGCTGTCGCTCACTCTTCTCGGGCGTGAGCCGGAGCCCGTCGCCCAGGAGGATCGGCATCACGACGACGCCGAGCTCGTCGAGCGCGCCGATGTCGCGGAACGCCTGAATGGTGCGCTGCCCGCCGACCAGATGAACGTCGCCGTCGATGTCGGCTTCGCGCATCAGCCGCAGCAGCGTCGCCGGGTCATCGGCCGCCACGACGTCGTCGGGTGTTCCGTCCGGGAGGGGCCGGCTGGTGAGGACGAACACCCGCAGGTTCGGCCACGGCCAGTGCGACGAACCGACCGCCGGCTCGAACGTGGTGCGTCCCATCACCACCGCGCCGCAGTCCGCGACGAGGTCGGGCAGGCCATGAGAGACACCCGACTCGAAGTCGGGCGCGGTCAGGATGACGGGCCGGCCGTCCGGAGAGGCGATGAAGCCGTCGACACTCACGGCGATGTGGGTGCGGATGCGCATAAGGTCTCCGATGTCGGGTTCGGTCGATCGGCTGTCGAGCTCAGCTTGTCCGTCTCGCGGCCCGCCGACATCGGGCAGATGCCTTAGGTCTGATGAGATCACCTCTTCAGATCCGCCGCGCATGGGATCATCTGCGGGTGTCCGGTCGACTGACGAGTCCCGTGCTGGTGGGGCGGGAACGCGAACGTGCGGCGCTGACGGCTGCCCTCACCGCTGCCAGGTCCGGCGCGGCCGTGGTGCTGGTCGGCGGCGAGGCCGGGATGGGCAAGACCCGGCTCGTCCGCGAGTTCACCGGCGGCCTGGGCGCCTCCACGCGCGTTCTCACCGGAGGTTGCACCGACCTCGGCGTCGACGGCTTGCCGTTCGGGCCGTTCGTCACGGCACTGCGCCGGCTGGTGCGCGAGCTCGACGCGCCACCGGTGACCGCGCTGCTGCCCTGCGGTGGCCGGCGCGGTCTGGCGCGCCTGCTGCCGGAGCTGGGCGTGGCGGATGACGAACCGGAGCCCGGCCTCGGCCGCGCCCGGCTGTTCGAGGAGGTCCTGCTCCTGCTCGAGGGCGCGGCGCGACAACGGTCGCTGGTCCTCGTCCTGGAGGACCTGCACTGGGCGGACCGGTCGACCGGTGAGCTGCTGACGTTCCTCGCCACCAACCTGGGAGAGCCCGGCGTCCTCATCCTCGGCACGTACCGGCCGGACGAGATCGGCGGCACGCATCCGTTGCGACCGCTGGTCTCCCGCGTCGACAGCGTGCGCGGCATCAGCCTCGGCGGGCTGGACCGGGACGGCGTGGCCGAGCAGCTCAGCGAGCTCCTCGCGGCCCCGGCGGACGAGGCGTTCACCGAGCGGGTGTTCCTCCGCAGTGGCGGCAACCCGCTGTTCGTCGAGGCCCTCGTGACAGTCGGCGACGCGCCCGCCGCGTCGCTGTCCGACCTGCTGCTGGCCGATGTCGACCGGTTGCCCGACCTCAGCCGCCGGGTGCTGCACACCGCCGCCGTCGCCGCCAGCCCGGTCGGTCACGCACTCCTGGCGATACTCGTCGAGATGGACGACCTCGCCTTCGAGGACGCGCTCCGGCCGCTGGTACGCCGACGGTTCCTGGACGTCGTCGAGGACGGGTACGCGTTCCGGCGCGACCTGATCCGCGAGGCGGTCTACGGCAGCCTGCTGCCGGGCGAGCGGGTGCGGCTGCACCGCGCCTGCGCCGAGGCCATCACCACCGACCCAGCCCTCGTCTCCGACGATCGCGCGTACGCCGAGGTCGCCCTGCACTGGCACGCGTCTGGCGCACCCATCCGCGCCGCCGAGGCCGCCTGGCACGCGGCCGAGTCCGCGCGGCGGACCTACGCGTACGCCGAACAGCACCGCCTGCTCGACCGGGTGCTACAGACCTGGCAGCGCGCGCCGGACCTGGCGGACCGCCTCGGCGTGGACCGCGGCACCGTCGCCAGCCTGGCGGCCGAAGCCGCACTGAACGCCGGCGAGCTGGACACCGGCGTCGCCTCGGTGACCACCGCCCTGGCCGAACACCCCGATCCCGAGGTGGCCGCGCTCCTGCTCAGGACCCGCGCCGCGATGTACGACCGCAACGGGCAGGACCCGCTGCCCGACCTGCACGAGGCGGTCCGGCTGCTCCCGACCGGCGCGGACACCCCGCTGCGCGGCGAGGTCCTGGCCGACCTCGCCATCGCGCAGCGGCATCACCAGCACGACGCGGAGGCGCGAACGACGGCCGAAGACGCGTTGCGGATCGGCCGGCGCACCGGTGACCGCGGCGTCCAGGCTCGGGCACTCATCACGCTCGCCGCGGCCGACGCGGACCTGCCCACCGCCGTCGAGCTGTTCGAGCGGGCCCGCACGGCCGCCCGGGACGCCGGCGCCGCCGACACCCAGCTCGCCGTGGCCGTGACCGAATCGGACCGCCTGGAGGCCGCCGGCGAACATGCCAGAGCGGAGCAGGTCGCGCGGAGCGGAATCACCCTCGCCCGCGAGCTGGGACTGACCCGCACCCGCGGCACCCTCCTCGCCCCGAACCTGTCCGAGTCGCTGCTCTCCCTCGGCCGCTGGGACGAAGCCGAAGCGGTCTACCGAGAGGCGCTCGCCCAGTCGCCACCGCCGCTGTACCGCGCCTACCTCCAGGTCATCCAGGCGACCGTCGACCTCAGACGCGGCGCACTCGACGCCGCGACCACGGCCGCGACGCAGGCGAGAGCGGTGATGCGCGAACCCAACCGGGGCGAGGAGACGTGCCTCGAACCGGACCTCCTGGACTGCCGGCTCGCGCAGATCAGACAGGACGCCGGCGCGGTGACGGCGATCCTCGACCACGTCCTCACCGACCACGACCTCGCACGAAGCCCGCGCTACAGCTGGCCGCTGCTGACCACGGGCGCGCTCACCCTCGCCGGGCACCACGGCACCGGCGCCCTCCTCACCCGGATGAGCACGTACGCCGACGCGCTCGCCGTCACCGGCCGGCTCCAGCAGGCCCACCGGCTGACCTTCCTCGCCGCGACCCGCCACGACGACATCGACGCCTGGGCAGCGGGCCATACAGGCATGGCGCGACCTCGGACAGCCGTACCCGCTCGCCGAAGCACTGCTGCACTCCACCCGCGCCGCACTGGCGACACAGCACCGATCCACTGCGGCCGGGCTGATCACCGAAGCAGCGTCGATCGCCGAAGGCCTCGGCGCCGCCCCGCTTCAACGCGAGATCCGCCAACTCGCCACCCGAGCACGGATCACGACCAACCCGGCCCGGCCCGGCAACCCCGCAGGGCTGACCGCTCGCGAGATGGAAGTGCTCGAGCTGGTGGTAGCCGGCCTGAGCAACCGAAAGATCGGCGAGCACCTGTTCATCTCCGCCAAAACCGCCGGCGTACACGTCTCCAACATCCTCGCCAAACTCACCGTCACCACTCGCCTCGAAGCCGCCGCCTGGGCCCACCGCAACCAGCTCTTCACAACCGAATAAGGGTCGAACCACAGGGCGCGCGCTTTCGTGATGTCGCCTGGCGATCCGGAAAGCATGCCTGACCGACGCGCCAGAGTCGCACGCAGGGGCAGCACGGCCGACATCATCGTCTGGCAGACCGGACCGCCCCGCCTCCTGCCCAAATTGCTCGTCGGACGCGGCAAAGGTCCCGTGTTCCTCGCCGAACGGCGCGCCCGCGTCGAACCTGCCTGATGATCCGTACGGGTATCTGGCGGCGTACTATTCCTCCCGGGCCGGACGGAGGACCCGGCGCACGGCGCCACGCAAGCCGGCCGTCCTCGCCACTTGACGCTTCTCCCCCTGCCCGGCCGGTGCCGCCGCAGCCCTGCGGAGGCACCGCCCTACTTGACTGATCTTCCGGATGGGTGCGAAGCTCGCCCCAGCTCGGTCGTCGAGACGGCGGTGGAGCGCTGGGATGTGAGGCACCGGTCCAGGGCCGGTGGTTGACACCGCATCGTTGCGCCGCTCGACCGGTGCCGAGCCATGTCCGAATGGCTCTTTGCGAAAGGTCGACAGGCGATGAAGATCGCTTTTGTGGGTGATGTCCACGGTTGTGTGCGGCACGCGCTGGGTGCCGCGGTACTGCTGCAGGATCGTCGCGGGATCCGGCTCGATGCCGTGATCCAGGTCGGAGATCTGGGCGCGTACCCGTCGTTGGAGCGGTTCGACAGGTCCAGCCGCCGCTTCTGGCAGGAGCATCCCGCCCAGGGTGACTTCTTCCGCCTGCTCGATCCGTCGCCGTCGTTCGCCGAAGGTGTGCGCCTGGCCCTCGGGCAGGTCCCTTCGGTGCTGTTCGTCAGCGGCAACCACGAGGATCACGACTGGCTGGCCTCGTTGCATGACGCGGCGGCCGCCGAGGTCGTGCCGGTGGACCCGTTCGGCGCCTACCGTCATGTCGCCTGCGGGAACGTGATCGAGGTCGCTGGGCAGCGGGTGGCGTTCCTGGGGCTGATCGAGGCTCCGGGGAAGATGGATCTGGACGAGAGCGCTTACGCGCGGCTGACCGCCGTCGAACCGGGTGGCGTGGACGTCCTGGTCACCCACGACGGCCCGTACGGGATGTCACTCGATCGGCGCGGGAACGTGCAGGGCTCGGCGAAGCTGGCCCGGCTCATCGAACACCTGCAGCCGCGCCTGCACGTCAGCGGCCACTACCACCACCCCAGCGGTCCACGCCGCTACGGCGACACGACCTCGTACGCGCTCGCCCAGCTGGTGCAGCCCAAGGTCACCAGGTGGGAGCCGGAGCCCGTCAACCCCGAGCAGCGGGTGACGGCAGGGAGCATCGGCCTGCTCGACACCGAGACCGGCGGCTTCGAGTACATACAGGACGAGTGGCTGGCCGACGTCAAAGGTGACGCACTCGACCTCGCCGGACTCGTCGCCGCCACGCACTGACCGGTGGCGGGCGTCCAAGCTTTGTGCCGGTCGAGAATGGCGGGCCACAATGGCCCGCATGCCTACCACGCCGGAAAATAATGTTGAGACCGCATTCAACGACTATGACCTCCTCGCCGAGGGGTACGCGGCCGAGAACGAGGCCAGCCTCGTAAACGCGTACTACGAACGGCCCGCGATGCTGGAGCTCGCCGGGGACGTGACCGGCCGGCGGATCCTCGACGCCGGCTGCGGCTCGGGTCCCCTGTTCGCCGCGCTGCGCGATCGAGGCGCCATCATGACCGGCATCGACGCGAGTGCCGGGATGCTGGAGCTGGCCCGGCGGCGGCTGGGCGACGACGCGGATCTGCGGGTCGCCGATCTGGCCGGTCCGCTGCTCTTTCCCGACGGCGCGTTCGACGACGTCGTCGCGTCCCTGGTGCTGCACTATCTGGAGGATTGGGGACCGACACTGGCCGAGCTGCGACGCGTGCTGAAGCCTGGCGGCCGGCTCCTCGTCTCGGTCGACCATCCTTTCGTCATCACCCTCATGAGTCACATGGCCGGGGAAAAGCCCAGCTATTTCGGAACCCGTAACCGGATCGAAGAATGGACCATGGGCGGGCAGACCGCCCCGATGAGCTTCTGGGACCGGCCGCTGCACGCGATGACCGAAGCCTTCACCACGGCCGGCTTTCGCATCAGCGTCATCAGCGAGCCGCCGTTCGTGCCGGAAGCCCGCGAGCTGTTCCCCGAGGAGCTCCGCGAGCGCACCGGCACGAGGTTCCTGAGCTTCCTGTTCTTCGTTCTGGAAGCCGGCTGACGGCGCCACCGGAGACGATCTGCCCCCTGCCGGCCAGTCTCTGAGCGCCTGCCCAGGCCGACCGGGCTGGCGGGTATGAGTCGGGATAGTCGCGAAATTTCTCCACCCTGACGCGAAATGATGGCCCGCCTCCCTACATAGGCACAGGTGTCCGCAACACAAGGGATGAAGGAGGCGGCCATGGGGATGCCGAAGAGACCGGACGCGGGACCAGCCCGTGGGTAGTGAGCTGTCCAGGTTCGAGTCGATCTACCGGGAGACGTACGGCCAGATCACGGCGTACGCGGCCCGACGCTGTGACTCGCCGCAGGATGCGGCGGATGTCGTGGCGGAGACCTTTGCCATCGCCTGGCGGCGGATGGGTGAAGTGCCGGACGGAGAGCAGGCCACGCTGTGGCTGTTCGGGGTGGCGCGCAAGGTGCTGGCCAACCACTATCGGGTCGAGGGACGCCGCCAGGCCCGCAATGTGGAGCTCGACGCCGAAATGGCCGACCATTACCAGGCCGCGCCCGACAGCGGGATCGAGCTGACGGCGATCACACATGTCTTCCAGGCCCTGCCGGACGCCGATCGGGAGCTGTTATCCCTGGTCGCCTGGGAAGGGCTGGACCGGCGGCAGATCGCCACCGTGCTCGGTATGTCGCGCAACGCCGTACGCATCAGACTCCATCGCGCCCGCAGGCGCTTTGCCCGCGCGCTCGCCGAGGCGGACGTGCACTTCACATCGGAAAGCCGGTTGGCCCCCGTGGAGAGACATCTGTGATGAAGAACATCGACGAGATCACACGTGCGCTGGCCCGGGTGGAACCGGGCAAGCCTGGGGGGCACGCGACCGATGCGGGGGCGCGAAAGTTGCTGGCCGCGATCGCGGCCGGGCAACCCGGACCCTCTGCTGCCCGTCCCCGCCGGCGCCCTGCCCGGCGGCTGGTGCTGGGGCTGGCGGGCGCCGGCCTGCTCGCCCTGGGCATCGTGGTGGGGCCGGGCCTGCTGGAGGAGGGCGGCACGCCCTCCTACGCGGTCACGAAGGAATCTGACGGCGTCGTGTACGTCCAAATCCGGGATTTCCGCGACAAGGCAGGGCTGGCGAAGCGGTTGGAGGAGCTGAACGTTCCGGCCATCGTCGACTACGCACCGCCGGGCAAGTGGTGCAAGGAACCGCGTGGAACCCATGTCCAGGACATTCCCCGCGGCCTGTACTCCGTGCCGGAGAACATCCCCGGGGAGGAACACAGCCAGGGCTGGCAGATGCGGATCGACACCAAACTCTTCAAGCCCGGACAGACGTTCGTCTGGACGATCAGCGACCACAGCACCAGCACGATCCTCATGAGCGGCCCGATCGCCCGTTGTGTTCTCGTGCCCGACGAGTCACACGAGCCGAAGGCGGGGGTCAAGTCCGACTACCGGCTGGCAACCACGAAGGGCCGCTCACTCGACGGCTTCCGGGTGGACGAGAAGACCGTCGGTGAGGTCCTGCCGGAGCTCAAGAAGCGCGGGTTGAAGATCTCGTACCTGATCATGCAGGTTGCGCCGGACAACCCGGGCGGCTTCGGCGAGCTCCGCACGCAGACCGAGCCCGTCGGCGACGACTGGATCGTCTGGGAGGCGCAGGAGTCCGTCCGCGAACCGGGACTGATCCGCTTGCTCGTCACCGACAAGCGCTTCGACCGGAATCCTGTCTACGGTGGCCCACGCGACAACATCATCAAGGAATAGCCTTCCCGCCCGGACCGCGCTCCGCGAGCTGACACGAGCTCGCTGAGGCGTCCGCGCCCCCATCCGGCTACGGTGTGTTGCGGCGCGGCGACGGAAAGCCGCGTCGCAAGGGGCGGCATGATGCTGTTGATCTCAACAGCGATGTTACGGAGAGCCCCATGGACCAGGCCACCGCCGGTGGAGGCGCCTCGACTCAGACGCAGACCTCGACGCCGTACGTCTTCAGCGGATGGCAGCCTTGGTACGAAGGGATCGATCGCGCGGTGGGCACCGCCGATCTCGCCTTCGACGTCGTGCCCCCTGTTGCCCGAAAGCAATATGTCAACGCGCTGCGCATCGACCTGACGAACGAGCACGTCTCCTTCTGCACCACGCCGGCGGGCGGTTTGTATCAGACGCTCGGAAAGACGGTTACCGAATTTCTGAGCGAGGAGCCGGCGGTGATGGTCGCGATCAACGCGAACTTCTCCTGGTACGACCAGTCCGCCAATTTCTCGCTACTGGGACTTGCCGTCTCGCAGGGCAATGTCGTGTGCGATCCCACCAAGCCGGCGCCGCGGCCCGCTCCTCCGACGACGGAAGCCGACGTGCCGGACCAAAGCTACGTCGGTGCGATGGCCATGCTGATCACGGAAGGGAACGCGGTGACTTTCCAGCTCGTCACGCAAGCCAATCCGGATTTTCAACACCTGAATCCGTACACGGCGATCGCGGGCAGCCCGCAGCCGATGAAAGGCGGCTGGCCGCCTCAGCAGCAGGTGTCGGGGCAGCCTATTCTTCTGGTCGAGAACGGGGCCAACCAGGCCACACGCCAGGAGACTCCCGCCGAGGAGATCGCTGGGCGCACCGGCGTCGGCCTGAGCGCCGATGGGCAGAGCCTGTACCTTGTCACGCTCGATGGGTGTGAGAACACCGCGGAGCAATTCGCCTATGGAGGGGGCTACTACGACATCGCGCAGTGGCTGATCATCGCCGGCGCGGACAAGGGGCTCAATCTCGACGGCGGCGGCTCTACCACGATGGCCTGCCGCGACAGCGACAACGATCCAGTCCTGATGAACGTCCCATACGGCAGCGAGGGCGCTCCCGGCTACCAGCGTCTCGTCGGGAATTACTTCGGCGTGGTCACGCAGCCGCTGTCTTAATCATCCCGAGTTCCCGCTCCACTGCGGTCTCGCGACCGGAGATTGACCGGACATCCGCAGGGGCCCTATTGTCGCCCGACGTGAAACTTCTCAAGATCGCGGCGCTCGCCTGCGCCCTCATCACCCCTTTAGCCGGAACGGCGGCCGCGAACGCTTCGGCATTTCCGGTGAAGAACCCCGTCCTCGTCAAGAACGCGCTGTACGAGGCGGGGCCGCTGCCGCCGACGACCTGCGACGAATTGCCGGTCGAGCCGTACGACGCCGGCCAGGCCCGCGCTTACATCAACGAGGTCATCCGCTGCCTGGAGAACACGTGGGGGCCGTACCTGAAAAAGGCCGGCCTGCCGTATGAGCCGGTCAAGGTTCGGTACGTGAAGCGCCTGCCCAAGAGCTACTGCGGTTCCGACGAGGAAGGGAGCCGGGATTCCGAGGTGTGGTACTGCGATTGGGACCGCACGCTGTCCTTCAAGCTCGGCCCGTCCTGGCTCACGTCCCCGTCCGACCTCCTGCTCTTCAAGGAGGCCGCGCTGATGTACGGCTATCACGTGCAGAAGCTGACCGGCCTGTACGACGCGGGCGAAGAGCTCAGGGCCGGCAGCAAGGCCGAGCACCGGGAGCAGTTGCAGCGCATGTACCTGCAGATCGAATGTCTGGGCGGCGCCTTCATGCAGAGCGTCTGGCCGATCAAGGGCAGGACCACCGAGGACTGGAACAAGGTCCTGGGATACGAAAGAGACGACAACGTCAAGCACTGGATCCGGGCCGGTTTCCGCACCGGCGATCCGGCGTCCTGCAACACCTGGGCGGCGCCCTCGTCGAAGGTGGCTTAGGCCGCACGCCGCCTGCGGGCGTCCATTCGCCGGCAGGACCAGGACGTGAGCGGTACAGCTGCCTGCGCCCTGCTCAGGCGGATTCACCGGCGATCCGCGCTGAGCAGGGCACCCATCGTCGCTCAGGGACAGGTCGGCTCACCGCTCTGCGCGGGGACGTTCACCCCGCTCCAAGCCGCCTTGATGACGTTGAACTCGACACAGCCGGTGTACAGCGTCCTGGCCGCCCGCAACGTGGCCACGCGCGCCTTGGCGTGCGTCCACGGCGCCGTCTTCATGTTCAGGCCGGTCATGAAGATCTGCCCCGCCTTGAGGGCGCCGACGCCGGTGATGGCCGCGCCGCCGTCGCACCGGCTGCTGGCCGGCTTTCCGCTCGGGTTCGTGCCCTCGGCCAGCAGGTAGAACCAGTGGTTCTGCGGTCCGGCGGCCGCGTGCACCTCGGTGCTCGGGATGGAGGAGCTGTAGCAGTTCGGGTGCCCCAGGGCCGACGGGTTGTACATGTTCCTGATCGCGCCGCGGCCCGACAGGTTGACCTCCTCGCCGACCAGGTAGTCGGGCGGGTCGAAGCTGGCCGGCTCGTTGACGTACGCCTCGGTCAGCGCGCCGAAGATGTCACCCGTCGACTCGTTCAGGCCGCCGGACTCGTTGCCGCTGCCGCCGCTGCCGCCGGAGAACTGGAAGATGCCGTGGCCGAACTCGTGCCCGACGACGTCCATCGAGGTGGCCTGCTGGGTGCTCGCGGAGTTGCGGCCGAAGGAGGCGTACGACCCGTTCCAGAAGGCGTTGGCCTGGTTCAGCCCGACCCTCGCGGGGTAGCCGCGGCCCGAGCCGTTGATGCCGTTGCGACCGAGCCAGTCGCGGAGCATGTTCCACTCGCGCTGGGCCGCGAAGAGCGCGTCGACGCAGGCCGTCTCCAGGTTCGTGCCGCTGCCGTTGCCCCAGCTGTCGGTCGACTTGGTGTACACCGCGCCGTTCTGGCCGCCGCACTGGACGCCGGTGCGCGTGGGGTCGCGCATCACGTACGACGGGGTGGTGTCGATGGTGACCGGGTTGCCGTTGTAGTAGCTGTTCCCGGTGCCGTCGACCACCTGGTCCCACTGGTCGATGACCTGGCCGTCACGCGCGTCCACGTACACGTGCACGATGCTGGACTGGTCGCCGGCCGCGGCCACGACCTCCCACGCCAGGCGTGGCGTGGGCGTGGCGGCGTGCACCACGAGAGCCGGCGTGCTGATCGAGGCGGCCTTGGGCGCGGCGTTGCGGGCCGTGTCCGCCGCCGCCTGCGCGGCGATCTGCGGCTTGGTGTCCAGGGCGATCTGCGCCTGCTGGCCGGTGTCGATCGTGCTGACGGCTCTGCCGGACTTGTCGGTCATGACGACTACCTCGCCGCCGAAGACGGGCAGGCCGGCGTAGGTACGCGTGTACGTGAGGTGCTGCATGCCGTTGACGCCGGCGATGGCCGACGACAGGGAGAAGGCGTCCTGGTCGGCGGCCAGGAGTTGCGTCCGGCTGGTGGCGATGACGCTCTGCGCGGTCGCCACCGCGGTGCCGCGCTCCGAGGGTGAGGGCGGTTCGGTCACCTGGGCGCTGGCGCTTGTGACGCCCGCCGGTGCGGTGATGGTCAGGGCTAACGCGACTATGGCGGCGGTGCCCAACCTGAGCTTGGGGTTCACGCTCGTTGCTCCTCAGGGGGGTGGAGTGGACGAGCCCCTGCCGGCTGGGGTGCACTAAGACTGTCATTTCGAATGTCCTATGTGATACCTCCCAATTTGCCTATAACGCGGTGGTATGGATCGACGGTACGGGCCCCATGGACGGAGCGAGGATGGCCTTCGTGCCGGTGCCTGCGGGCAGGG
Source organism: Nonomuraea rosea (assembly GCF_039539705.1). NCBI lineage: Bacteria > Bacillati > Actinomycetota > Actinomycetes > Streptosporangiales > Streptosporangiaceae > Nonomuraea > Nonomuraea rosea. Next base: position 25,985 of record NZ_BAABDQ010000066.1, read on the forward strand.
TGTCGTGGCCGCGACCGGCCATATGCGGAGCCGGGGATCAGGCAGGCCCGTCCAGGCTGGTGTAGAGGGCGTCGATCAGAGCACGGTTGCGTGAGCTCTGCCATCCGGTCCCGCCCATGGTGTTCATCACGTAGCCGAATCCGACACCGCTCGCGGGGTCGGCGAAGCCGAGCGATCCACCGGCTCCGAAATGTCCGAAGGCTTCGGGGTTGGGGCCGAGCGGCCGGTCGGGTTGCGGGAGCTGGAAGCCGAGCCCGAAGCGGCTGGGCCGCCCGAGGACCAGGTCGTTCCCGTTGACCTGTTCGGCCGTGACGGCCGCCAGGGCGTGTGCGGTCGCGAGCCGCCCGGCCAGCAGGGCATCGTAGACGGCCGCGATACCGCGGGCGGAGGCGTGGGTGTTGGCCGAGGGCAGTTCGGCTGACCGCCAGGCGGCGGTGTTGACGGTGCCGTCACCGGAGATTCCCGGCGGGTTGAAGTAGGTGTTGTAGGTCATGTCCGGCTCGACGGCCACCTCGGGGGCGGAGGCAGTGCCGGGCCAGTGGAAGTCGATGACCCGGTGGGACTGCGAGGCGGGCACCCCGATGAAGATGTCGCCGCCGCCGATCTCGTCCCGGACGATTGCGCCGAGCGTCGTCCCGGTGGCTCGCCGGACGAGCTCGCCGGCGAGGAATCCGTAGGTGTTGACGTGGTAGCCGTGGCCGGTCCCTGGCTCCCACCAGGGCTGTTCGGTCGCGAGAGCCCGGGCCATGAAGTCGTGGTCGAACATCGCGCCCGGTGGCAGCGGGCGCCGGAGCGCGGGAAGGCCGGCCTGGTGGCTGAACAGCTGGGCGACGGTGGTGGCGTCCTTGTCGGCTGCGGCGAACTCCGGCCAGTACCTGGCCACCGGCGCCGGCGGTTCGATCAGCCCGCGGCCGACGAGCCGGGCCAGGACGATCGCGATCAGCCCCTTGCCGACGCTGAACACGTTGACCAGGCTGTCGGGCCTCCAGCCGGCGCCGGCCCATAAGTCCACCACGGTGCGGCCATCGATGCGGACGCACAGGGCCGCGCCCTGCTCGCCGCGCCGGGTGACGTTGTCGGCGAAGGCGTCCTTGACGAGTGCGAAGCGTGCGTCGACCGTACCGCTGATCATGCTTGGTCGCTGACCGCGGGCAGGCCCGGCAGGGAGTCCAGGCTGTCCATCCACGCCAGTACGGCCTGCTCGTAGGCGATGCCGAAGCCGACGACGGCGGCGAGGTAGGGGTCGGCGTCCAGCATGTCGGACGGCACCGACCGGTAGCGGGCCAGCCGGCGGGCGTTGACGGCCTGGTGTCCTTCGATGAACTCGCGGAGCAGGCCGGGGTCGAGATGGGCGCCGAACCAGAGGGTGACCAGCAGGGGGATCCGCATCGTCTCCTGGCCGGGCGCCTGGCGCAGCCAGTCGGCGAAGGCCTCCCGGCCACTGGCGGTGATCGTGTACGGGCGGCGGTCCCTGGCCTGCCGCTCGCCGGCCTCGATGTAACCGCGGGCCTGAAGCGCCTTGAGCTCCCGGTAGACGTGGCTGGCGGTCACGTTCCAGAAGTGACCGAAACCGCGTTCTATCTCCTGCAGCAGGTCCCAGCCCGTTTTCGGCGCGTCGTGCAGGAACCCGAGCAGCGAGGCCCCGGTCGCGTTCAGATCATCCACTTGACATTCCCTTCAGGATGGTCAACCTTCCCTAAGGGAAGGATACGCTCCCTTGGGGAAGGTCGAGTCATGACGATCCATTACGACACCGACGGCGCCATCGTCACCATCACCATCGACCGGCCCGAGGTGAGCAACGCCATCGACCGGCCGACCGCGCAGGAGCTCGCCGACGCGATGCGCCGCTTCGACGCCGATCCCGCCCTGTCGGTCGCCGTCCTCACCGGCGCGGGCGGCAAGTTCTGCGCCGGCGCCGACCTCAAGGCGATGAACGACCCGGCATCGGGAAGGGTCAGCCGGATCGCCCCACACGGCGACGGCCCGGTCGGCCCCACCCGGATGCTGCTGTCCAAGCCGGTGATCGCGGCGATCGAGAAGCTTGCGGTGGCCGGCGGGCTCGAGCTCGCCTGCTGGTGCGATCTGCGCGTCGCAGCCACCGACGCGGTCTTCGGCGTCTATTGCCGCAGGTGGGGCATCCCGCTGATGGACGGCGGCACCGTACGGCTGCCCAGGCTGATCGGCCACAGCCACGCACTCGACCTGATTCTCACCGGCCGTGGCGTGCGCGGCGACGAGGCCTACCGCATGGGCCTGGTCAACCGGCTCGTGGAGCCCGGCCAGGCACTCCAAGCCGCTCTCGACCTGGCCGCCGAAATCGCCCGGTTCCCGCAGGGCGCCCTGCGCAGCGACCGCATGTCCTCCTACGAACAAGGGGAACGAACGCTGCCCGACGCCCTGTCCCGGGAGTTCATGCACGGAATGGCCACCCTCGACACGGGCGAGACCCTCGAAGGCATCCGCCGGTACGCCTCCGGGGTACGGGACTTCTGAGCGGGTGCCTCAGCGGGCGAGCGTGACCGGGTTGACCAGGTCGGCGTAGACCAGCAGGCCCGCCATGACCATCATCACCAGCGCCACCGCGTACGTCAGCGGCAGCACCTTGGCGATGTCGACGTGCTGGGGCTTCGGCCGCCGCATGACCTTGGCGTAGGCCCGCTTGAGCCCCTCCCAGAGCCCGCCCGCGATGTGCCCGCCGTCGAGCGGCAGCAGCGGGATGAGGTTGAACAGGCCCATCGCCAGGTTGAAGCCGGCCAGCAGCCTGACGAAGACGGCGATCTTCTCCTCGTTGGACAAGTCGGAGGCCAGGATCTCGCCGCCCATGCGGCCCGCGCCGACCACGCCCACCGGGCCCTCGGGGTCGCGTTCCTCGCCGGAGAAGGCCGCCTGCCAGACGCCGCCCATCTTCTCCGGCAGGTTGACGATCGAGCCCGCCACCCTGGCGGTCATCTCGCCCATGTAGCCGATCACCTGGCCGATGCCCTGCTGCTCCATCACCATGGTGGGACGCACGCCGAGGTAGCCGACGTTCTCGTCGATCTTCTCGGGGTCTTCGAGGCTGGGCCGGTCCTGGGCGATGAGCGTGACGTCGAGCGTCATCGGCTTGCCGTCGCGGACGATGCCGAGCTCGATCGGGCCGGGACCGTGGGAGCGGATCAGGCGGATGGCGGCGTCCCAGGAGCCGATCGTGGCGCCGTCGAAGGAGACCAGGTGGTCGCCCGGCTTGAGGCCCGCCTGCGCGGCCGGGGTGAGCTGGTCGCCGGGCTCGCAGGCGGCGCGCTGCTCGGAGCTGGGGATCATGCACGTTTCTGTGTCGGGCGAGACGATCGGGGCCTCGGCGGGCAGGCCGATGCCGATCAGCAGGACGGCGGAGAAGACGAACGCGAGCACGATGTTCATCAGCGGCCCGCCGGACATGATGATGACCTTCTGCCACCACTTCTTGCGGTAGAAGACGCGGTCGTCGTCGCCGGGCAGCACCTCTTCGTGGGCGGCGTCGCGGGCCGACTCGATCAGCCCCTGGAACGGGCCGGTGGCGTTGCTCCTGAGCTTGGTGGGGTCGTCACCCGGCCGGGGCGGCAGCATGCCGATCATGCGGATGTAGCCGCCGAACGGGATCCACTTGATGCCGTACTCCGTCTCGCCCTTGCGCCGTGACCAGGCGTTCGGCCCGAAACCGACCATGTACTGGGTCACCCGCACGCCGAAGATCTTCGCGGGCACGAGGTGGCCGATCTCGTGCAGCGCGATGGAGAACATCAACCCCAGGAGGAAGAGGACGATCCCCACGAGATAGAGCCAGTTCATCGAGACGCGCTCCAGAGCAGACGACGCGGGGACCGGACGGCCCGGCTGTCCCAGAGTAGTAGTCGAGATCACCGCTGAATCCGACGAGGACGCGAACATCATGTGCGGCGAAGCGCAGGATGCATGATCGAGCCTGCGGGAGGATCGGTGTACTTCAGCGTGTTGCGGCCGGTCCAGATCCGGCGCGATGACGTCGACGTACCGGCCTGGCGGGCGTGACCGTGCGGCGCTCCCGTTCGCTGACGGCCGAGCTGGCCCCCGCTCACCTCCTCACCGAACACATGCCTGGCCGGTACGTGCTGCACGACCTGCTATCTCCTGCGACCCCTGGGTCTGACGGACCCTGCGCCTGCGTGGAGCTCGTCCGTCCTCTCAGCCGGTGTGCAGGGTCCGAAAGCGATCGGGTGCCGCCGGATCCCGATCGACGACGTGGATCGGCGTCCAAGCCCATTGCCACACGCTGATCCCCGGCGTACGGGAGAACTGGATCTTCCCGCGGGTGCCTTCGATCGTGACGCGCGGCCAGGACTCGGCGATGCGCGCCCGGTCCGCGCCGTGAGAGCGCAGCACGTCGGCGAGGACGGCGACCGTGTCATAGCCCTCGAAGGCGACGAAGGACGGCGTTTCGGCCAGCCGCTCCCGGAGGGCCGCCTCGACTCGTCCACCGAGTGGGCCGAGGCGCTCGGGCAGGTAGCGCAGGAACGGGATCGCGGCGCCGTCGTCGCCCAGCAACGCCGCCCATTCGGCGAACTCCGGCTGCCCGGCCGGAGCACCGATCATGATCTCGGCGAGGCGCCGGTCGCGGCGGACGGACGTGACGATCGACACCGCCGGCTCCGGGTGGCCGGCCAGAAGAAGGAGGGCTGTCGCGCGACTGCCGACGAGCTCGTCGCAGACGGCCGTGGGGGTGAGCGCGCGCATGTCGAGTTCGATGACGGTGCCGCCGCGCGGAGTGAGGTAGTCCCGCAGAATGCGGGCCCCTGATGCCCAGTAGACACTCGGCTCGGCTGCTACGGCGATCCGGCTGTGGCCCGCGCCGAGAAGGAAGTCCGCGTAGATCCGCCAGCCGTGGGACTGCGCCGGGGCGAGGCGCGCGACCCATTCCGTCGGCTGTTCGGTGAGCGCGTCGAGAACCGCTGACGAGCAGAGGAACGGCAGGCCGAGGGCGTCGGCCCTGGCCGCGGCGGCGCGGGCGACGACGCTGTGGTACTCCCCCGCCAAGGCGGCCACGCCCAGGCGAGCCAGCTCATCGACGGCCGCCACGGCCCTCCGCGGATCAGCCGCGGTGTCTCGGACCACCAGCTCGAGCGGCCTTCCGGCGATCCCGCCGGCGTCGTTGACTTCGCGCACGGCCAGTTCGAGCCCGGCGAGCAGGTGCCGGCCCGCCTCGACCCAGCCAGGCCGGGTCAGCGGAACGAGAGCGCCGATCTGGACGGATGTTCCGTGCGATGGTGGCGTATTCATGTGCTGGCGTCTCCCGTGTGCCGATTCGGTAGCAGTATGCCTGGCTCGCAAAGCGCGGCGTTCAGGTGGGCCTGCGGCGGTCACCCACTCGGAAATCGCTTGATGAATCCTGCACGCGCTGGCAGCATCGCCCCTTGTGCCGTGAATCAGCTGCGCCCGAAAACCGGGATCAGGAACCATCACAAACCGACGCAAAACTGAGCAACAGTCGCGTGTCCGGGTGGCCGCTCCGCTCCCCCGCCTTCCGGTGGTTCTTCGCCGGCTGGTCGATCTCCATGGCCGGCAGTGCCATGTCGCCCGTCGCGCTGGCCTTCGGCGTCCTGGAGCTCACCAACAGCGCCGCCTGGCTGTCTGCGGTCATCACCGCCTCCATGGTCCCGATGATCGCGACGATGATTCTCGGCGGGGGCATCGCCGACCGCTACCGCCGCGACAGCGTGCTGCGCATCGCCAGTCTGGGGGCCGGCATCAGCCAGGCCGGCGTGGCGATCCTCCTGCTCACCCACCAGCACCCCGCGCTCTTGCTGCCGTTGTCCGCGCTCAACGGCATCTTCCAGGCACTGACCAAGCCTGCGCTGCGCGGCATCGTCCCGCAGCTGGCGAGCGGACGCGGCATCCAGCAGGCCAACTCCTTGCTGGCCTCCGCCAGGAACCTCACCCTCATGGCCGGCCCGACCGTCGCCGGCCTGCTGACCGTCTCCGTCGGAGGCGGCTGGGCGATCGCCGCGGACGCCGCGTCCTTCCTCCTGGCGGCCGTCTGCTTCGCCCGCATCTCACTCCCCGACCTGCCGCGCCGTACCAAGGGCGGCCCGACGATGTTCGGCGAGCTGCGGCAGGGCTGGAGCTACTTCAGCTCCAATCCGTGGATCTGGTCGGTGACGCTGGCCTTCGCCGTCTTCAATGCCGTCTACATGGGCGTGTGGCAGATCCTCGGTCCGATGATCGCCCGGGACACGATCGGCGCCGAGGGCTGGGGCCTGGTGCTGAGCACCCGCGGCGTCGGGGCGCTGCTCGCCACCATGGTGATGGTGAAGCTGACGGTACGGCGGCCGATGGCGCCCGCCCTGTCCTCGATGACCCTGGCCGCCGTCCCGCTGATCCTGCTCGGCACCGGCGCGAACATCTTCTGGCTGGCCGCGGCGGCATTCGCCGCCGGGGCGGCCGCGGAGTTCTTCACCGTCGTGTGGTCGACGGTCTGGAACATCCACGTCCCGGAACGGCTGAGCTCCCGGGTCGGCGCCTACGACGAGTTCGGATCGTTCGTGTCGATCCCCGTCGGCCAGCTGTCCGCCCCGATCCTCGCCGCGGCGTTCGGCACCGCAGCGGTGACGATCACCGGCGGCGCCCTGCTGGCGGCCGCCATGCTGCTACCCCTGCTCCTGCCGGCACTGCGGCGAATCGAGGTGAACGCCCCCAAAGCAGACTGAGAGGTTTGCTTTCGCGCCGGAGCCGGGAAGCCCGCGTCAAATCCGGTGTATCGATGAGTGTGGCCGGACTTCCCAGGTCGGCCGTTGGAGCTGATCGTTGTACACGATGATGTCGGCGTGGTCGGTTGGGCGGGCTGTGGCGAAGTAGAGCTGCTGGGAGGGGATATAGCGGTCGCGCCAGGACCGTTCGATGTCCGCGGCCGGCTCTGTGCCTCGGTCCCGGGCGCGATCTATCGTCTGCTCGAACGGGACGGACACGAAGATGCGCAGGTCCCACCGGTCGATGAGCTCTGGGCGCAGGAGGAAGACGCCGTCGAAGAGCAGCACGGCGTCTGCGGCGGCGGTGGCGGCCGGCGGGGACGATGGGGTGTCGGTGTCTCTGTCGTAGACCGCGTGCCGGAACCTTCGGTCTCCGCCTGGGCCCAGCGGATCGAGCAGGACCCGGCGCAGCGCGGCGTGGTCGTGGGCGTCGAAGTAGCAGCCTTCGGCCGAGTACTGGCCGCGCCGGTAGCGCTGTGCACGGGGGACGAGGAAGTCGTCGACGGTCGCGCGGATGACGTCGCGGTCCTGCGCGCGCAGGACTGCGGCGAGCTCGTCGGCCAGCGTGGTCTTGCCGGCGGCGGGCGGCCCGTCGATGGCGACCCGCAGCGGGTGCGCGGTCGTGACGGCCCTGATCGCCTCGGCCAGCCGGCTGATGAGCTCCGCACGGGGGCCGTGGTCCATTGCTGCCTCTCTCACAGTGTCTCTGTTTAGCACCGAACGTCAGGCTGCGGTCGCCGGCTCGCGTTCGGCGAGACGGGGTGCGTTGCCCGCGCCCCAGCGGGCCTGGGCGGACTCGATGAGTTCGAAAGCCACGGCCGGACCGGCGGCTCGGAACCCGGGCCCGTTGGCCAGGTGGTGTGCGTGGCTGGTCGGCATTACGGCCGAACGGGAACATACCGCGGATATACCGCGCCTCCCTATGTTTGCCCTTCGTACGCAACCGAATCATCCTCGGCACGAGAGGGCACAGTGCAAATGGCAAGCATCCTGCGGAAGACCGCGATCTTCGGAGCTCTAGGACTGGCGTTGTCGATCATCCCGGCGGCCACCGCCTCGGCCTCGGCAACCAGTGCGCAGCGGGAGCTCTCCGACAGCAAGTGCGCAGACGACGACAGTGACTACGAGTACTACGGGATCCTCAGGGTTTTCTACACGCCGGACAGCAACTCTGACGTTGACCATGTCAACGACATCAAATACTTCCTCGGCACCGAGAACGGCCGGAAGCTCGGAAAGAAGAGCAATGTCAGGTTGAGGATTCGCGAGTCCCTGCCCGATCGGCCCGACAAGACGCTGTGGGAGTGGGAATCCGGAGACGACATCAAGCCGGGCTGGCACTCCAAGCAGCCCTACAGGAACGTGGCCTTCAAGAAGAGGTGGCACGTCGACGCCAAGTTCACCTTCGACGTCTCCGGCGTCGACCCGCGGAGCGTCTGCACCACCAACAAGGCCTGACGCCACGTGACGGGGGTGCCGCGGCACCCTCACCCGCCTAGGAGAAGCATCTGTGATGTCCCGAGTCGTGCTCGCCCTGCTGGCGTTCCTGACCGGCTGCAGCACCGCGACCGCTCAGCCGGAGCCCGGCGCGCGGCCGCCGGCGATCGTGGCCGTGTCCGCGGAGGGCGCCGTGGTGGCCGACCACCGGGGCGAGGCGTTCTACGGGCTGGACCGGGCGGGCAGGGAGGTCTGGCGGGACACGGCGGCCTACTCCGAGGGTGCCGACGTGATCTGCCAGGCGCGCTGCCCCGACCCGGTGTTCTCCGGTGCGGCAGAGGGCCCCGATCCTGAGCCGCGTTCCCTCTCCGGCGCGTTCGCGAAGTCCGATGCCCCGATCAAGCGGGTGTTGACGGCACGTGATGCCTCCGACGCGGTGATCGTCGAGAGCGACGGCTCGGAAAAGGGCAGGCTGCGGCTGATCCGGCCAACGGGCAAGGAGAAGCGCATCCCGGTGGACAGCGGCTTCTCCTGGGCGGAGGACGCGTCCAGGACGATCGCGGTCGCGTCCACCGGGAAGCAGGTGCTGTGGTTCCGGCACGATCGGCGGGGCTGGCGCGAGACCTCCCGCAACACGATCGGCGAACCGGCCAGGCCGATCTGTACGTCGGGCGCCACTGCGGTGGTCACGGGGGAACGCGCCTACCTGCTGACCCCCTCGGGCAAGCCAGTGCCGATCACCACCAGCCTCGAAGCCGTCGCCGGATGCGCCGCCGGGACGAAGGGCCTGGTCGTGTACGCCCACTGGAAGGACGGCAAGGACAGGCGGTTCACCGGCATCCGAGGTGTCGACCTCCTCGGCAAGCAGACGTGGACACGCGAGATCGCCGACGAGGCGCAGATCCGCGCCCATCCCTCCGGCGCAACCTTCGTGATCACCTACGGCGGGACGGCCGAGGTGGTCGACGGATCCGGCCGCTCGGTGGCCACGCACCCGGGCACCGCCTCCGCCGCCTACACCGCCGACGGCGCGCTGGCACTCCTGACCACCGCAGGAAAACTGCGCTGGGTACCCGCCTCTTGAACCCGTTCGCGATCCAGGAGCTGCTCGGCCGCGCCTGGACCGGGACCACGGCCAGGTGCATCCACGTGCCTGCCACCCATGTCGAAGACCCCTGGGTCACCGGACAGCGACGCCATCTGCACCGCGCTGGGCTGCGGCGTCGACGAACTGCTGGTCCCCGAACCCGCGGCCGTCGCTGAGCCGCGGCACCATGACGATGACCAGATCGCGGCGTTGACGGCGCTCCATACGCGCGTTCCGTCAGTCGTGCGGTTACTCCGAGGGCACCGTCTCATCGGCTGGCGGTGGTTTGATGTCCACCTTCATCCCCCAGTCCGACAGGCGGAGATCATTCACGAAGGCGTAGTACGGGTCGTCACCGGCGTATCTGACGGGGCCGTCGTTCGGCTCGCGCCAGGAGCTCCACGCTCTGCGGACGAGTCGGTCGCTACCGATCCACAACCGCCAGGACACCTTCCAGGAGCCGTACTCGCCGGTGGCCTTGGCGGCAGCGGATCTTCAGGGTCACGCCTCCTGTGCGACTCATAGCCGCGCTCGCCGATGCAGATGTTGCGAGTGCCGCCAAGTCCTCTGTTGGGGTCCTTCTCGTCCCTCGCCACGATCTTGCCGTTGCCGAACCCCACCACGCGGGCGTGATGTCCATGAGGGTCACGCCGACCTTCTCGGCGTCGAGCACCCGTGAATCCGGAATCAGTCGCTGGACAAGTAGGCTGGTCGTCGTCTTGCCCGCGCCATGGGTGCCGTTGAGTCATACGATCATGGGATCCAGCGCTAGCGCGGGAGCGGCACAGCGCGCCCATGGCTATGAGCCTGCTCAGACCATGTACCGGCCGTGGCGGTGATAGAGGTCGGCCCACTCCTGCTCGCTCAGCTGCCGCCCGCTCGACACGATCTCCGCCAGCTCTTCGAAGTGGGCCTCGCGCGGGGCCCCGGGAGCGAACAGGACCAGCATCGTGGCCGGTCCGTCTGAGTTGCGGAACGCGTGGATCCCTCCCGGGGCACCGTCGCCCGGCGAGCCGACGGCCCGGTGTTCACCGTTGTACAGGCTGACCGTCCCGCTCAGGACGAAGAAGGATTCGGAGAAGGTCTTGTGGAGGTGCGGCCCTCCTCCTGACGGCTCGGCACCCATCTCCCGATGGGCTACCGGGTGGGGGCCTCCGCGAGCGACAGGCTGTTGCCGTCCGGGTCGAGGACTTCCACGTGGCGCACGCCGTTGCCGTAGGTTTCCACGGGCTCGTGCTCGATGCCGTGCGCGGACAGCCGGGCCAGGATGTCGTCGAGGTCGGTCACGCCGAGCGTGATCATGGTACCGCCCACCCGCGCGGCCCGCACGTGCCGGTCGTCGATGACGACCCACGCGTTCTCACCGGCCTGCCACAGGTACTCCTCGCCGATGATCTCGTCCGCCGGCCGCCCGAAGAACACCTCGAACCACTTCTGCGATGTCGCCCGGTCACGCACGCACACGACACTGTACAAGTCCACCGAGGCCACTCCTTCCAGTCGTTTCGAGGGTGAGACCGCCCCCGCGCCCGAAACTCATCGGCATCGTGACCAAGAAGGCCATTCATAACAAACCAGTCGATTACCGCTGCAGACCTCGCGATGATGACAGCCATGAGCAACCGCAAGCAGCGGCCGGCGTCCCACCGGGAGATCATGGCGGAGTTGCACGCGTCGCTGGATCGCCGCTACCGGCCGGAAGACATCGCCGACCTGGTGCTGCAGGTCTTGGCGGAGCGGCTGACCCGGCGTGAGCGCGTGGTGCTGGAGCGCGCGGCCAAGCACTCCTCGCGGGGCGAGGCCTGGTTCTCGTCGATGTCGAGCGACTATGCCCGCCCGGTGGGCGGGGCACGGCAGGTGGCGGCGGCCACGCGGCTGTTCGGCGAGTCCCGCGAGGTGGACGCCGACGATCCGGAGTCGCTGCTGGAGTTCGCGGCGAGCGTGGGCCGCCCGATCCGGTGGACGCCCGCCCGCAGCGACTTCCTGGCCGACCGGCTCAACCGGCAGGCCCGCGAGGCGGCCGGGATGGAGCTGTCCAAGCGGCAGTACAACCGCCGGTTCCGGATGCTGGGCAGACTCTCGGCCAAGGCCGGGACGCTGGCCGTCGAGCAGGACAAGCGGGGCCTGCTGATGGTCGGCGTCACGGGGTTCGCCGCCGAGGTGGCGCTTGAGCGGTTCGCCGCGGACGTGGATGCCGCGTGCTTCGTGGCGTACTACACCGCGCGCCGCAAGCTCCGCAGGGAGTTCAGTCTGTCGGGGCGGGAGAACCCGTTCGACGAGATCGCCTCGCTGCTGCTGGATCGGTGCACGGAACGGTCTGACTGGTGGCTCATCGCCCAGGTGCGCACCAGCCCGGACGTCCTGGAGCACCTGAGCGAGAAGGAGCGGGGCCTGCTGCTCGGCCGCTGGTCGTCGGTCCTGCGGCACAGCGCCGGCCTGCTGCGCGAGCGGTGGCGGCCGGGCACCGACCGCGCGACGATGATCGTACGGCGCGGCGACGACTCGACGACCTGGAACAACCTGGCCGTCGCCTACAACGCGGCCCGGGCGGGCTGGCTGGCCTGCCTGACCGGGCTGGATGCCATGCGGCTGCTGGACGCGGCCTGCCCGGGCAAGGTGATGCGGCTGATGGCCGGCGACCTGGCCGCCTGGCACCGTGCCAGCGGTGGCGGCGTCGATCCCAACACCGCGGTGTGGTCGGCGCTGCCGCCGCCGTGGCAGGTGCTGGACGGCAGCGCGACCTGCACGCGCGCCGATGTCGAGTCGGCCTGCCGCCGCGCCGGCCTCGATCCGGCCGCCTCGGGCTGGACGGCGCCCGCGCGGCCAGGCGCCACGGCGGTGTTCCGGCCGACGCCGGAGCTGGTCCACGGCGTGACCATCGCCGACCCGGTGTGGGCGGCGCTGCTGCGCCGGGCCGGGGTGTTCAGCGGCAAGCAGGTCAATCAGGAGCTGGCCGCCGACGCCTGGCACGGGCTGCAGTCCGGAATCGTGCGCAGCGACCTGCCCACGAAGGAGTCCCCCTGACAAACGGGTGGCGCGGGCGGGCCGGGACCGAGCACACTGGGTGCGGCCACGCCGTAGTTCAGTGGTAGAACGCCTGGCTCTTCTCCAGGTGGACGCCGGTTCGAGCCCGGTCGGCGATGGACGAGGCCTCGTTGTAGCTCAGTGGTAGAGCGCCCGGCTCGGGACCGGGTGGACGCCGGTTCGAGCCCGGTCAACGAGGCCACTCGTCCTCGGGGCGACGGCTGCCCGGGTCCGGTCGGCCGAGCTGGTCGTCTCGTCGCATGAAACGTGGCGCGAATCACTTCGGAGCCGCGGAACGCAGTGGTGACAAACAGCCGCAAAGGGCGCTTCGATGGCACCGACCATGGACGACGCCGATGTGACCGCAGACCGGGTGATCTCACCGAGAATCGTGGGCCGGGCCGCGGAGCTGCGGCACCTGCTGTCGGTGGTGACGCGCGTTCCGGCCGTCGTCCTGATCGAGGGCGAGGCGGGGATCGGCAAGACGCGGCTCGTCGGCGAGCTGGCCTCGGAGCCTGAGCTCGGCGATCGCCTGCTGCTCGTCGGCGGATGCGTGCAGATCCGGGAGCCGTTCCCGCTCGATCCCCTCCTGGACGCGCTGCGCGGCACCGGCGATCGCCTGGACAAGCTGCGCCTGTCGCCGGTGACCGGCGCGCTGCATCCGCTGCTGCCCGAGCTGGCTCCCTTCCTCCCGCCCGCGCTCAAGCCGCTCGACGACTCCGCCGGCTGGCGGCATCAGGTGTTCCGCGGGCTGGCGGAGCTGCTCAGGGCGCTCGGCCGGGTGGTGCTCGTGCTCGAGGACCTGCACTGGGCCGACGAGCAGACGGTGGAGTTCCTCGGTTACCTGCTGGCCGATCCTCCCTCTGAGCTCGCTCTCGTGCTCACCTTCCGCGGCGAGGAGGCCGGTCCTGGCCTGAGAGCGCTCATGACGCGGCGTCGTGCCGAGGTGACACGGTCGCACATCGTCCTGCCACTGCTGAACGTGGCCGAGACCAACGAGCTGACCGCCTCGATCCTGGGGACCGAGCAGGTGTCGGAGGAGTTCGCCGCCTATCTGTGCGAGCGGACCTCCGGTCTGCCGTACGCCATCCAGGAGCTGGTCGCGCTGCTGCGCGGCCGCGGGATGTTGATCCAGCGCGGCACCAGGTGGGCGCGTAAGGCGCTCGACGAGCTGGACGTCCCCGCCGGGGTGCGCGACTCCGTGCTGGAGCGCGTGCGCGGGTTGAGCGGGAGCGCCCAGGCGGTGGCGGAGGCCGCGGCCGTGCTGCAGGTGCCCGTACCGGTGTCGGTGCTCGTGGCCACCTGCCACGCGCGGCCGCAGGACGCCCGCGCGGGCCTGGACGAGCTGCTGGAGCGCGGCCTGTTCGCCGAGCGGGCGGGTGCCGCGGGGTTCCGGCACATGCTGGCCGTTCAGGCGGTGTACGAGAGCGTCCCGCTGTCCAGGCGGCAGTCGCTGCACGCGCGCGCGGCCACGGCCGTGTCGTGGCAGCGTCCCGAGCCTCTGGGGCAGATCGCGCACCATCTGCGCCGCACCGGCGACCACGCCGCGTGGGTCGACGCCGCGGAGAAGGCCGCGGACCAGGCGGTGGCCCTGGCCAACGACGCCGAGGCGGAGCGCCTGCTGGAAGCGGTGCTCCGGCACGCGCCCCTCGATCCGGCCAGGGAGGGCCGGCTCGCGGTGCGGCTGGGCTGGGCGGCCGGCCACACGCTCGCCCCCGACGAGGTTCTCGACCTGCTGCGCGGGGCCGCGGCACGGCAGCCGGCCGGTCTGGTACGCGGCGAGCTGAACTTCCTCATCGCCCTGGAGCTCGAAAGATCGGGCGCGCTGGGGGAACGATCCCGCCACCTCGCCGAGGCCGTCCCCGAGCTCGCGGGCAATCCCGCGAACAGACTGGCCGCGACAACACCAGCGTGTGGACGTTCCGGTCCAAGGGGCGTGCGAAGGACACCGTTCCCGCCACGCACGCCTGCACGTCGCTCGCGGGACTGTCCGGCTCGTGCGGCCCCGATCCCCTGGTGTTCGTCGGCTACGACCTCGGCGACACCCAGGCGCTGGACAACAGCGTCCAGGCCGGGCGCCGGCACACGTTCGACATCGACGTGAGCCACGCGCCGTCCGCCGGGAAGCTGCCGGCCATCGCCGGGCTGAAGCTCTCCTACAGCACCGATGACGGCCAGACCTGGCAGAACGCCAAGGTGAAGAAGGGCAGGGACGGCGTGTACACCACCACGCTCACCTACCCGGCGCTGGCCAGGACCAAGGGCGCGGTCAGCCTCAAGGCCGAGGCGTGGGACGACGGCGGCAACAAGGTCGAGCAGAGCACCGCCCGGGCGTTCACGCTGAGGTAGGCGGAGACCGTGACAGCGTGAGGCGTCCCCCGGCAGCACCCTGCCGAGGGACGCCTCCCTGCTACGGGCAGGACGTGACGATCTCGGCGTCGCACTTGTCGACGCCGTCGCCGCCGTTGGCGCTGTCCTGGCCGGCCTCACCGAGCAGGACGTCGTCCCCCGCGAGGCCGGCGAGCCGGTCGTCGCCGTTCCCGCCGCTCACCTGGTCCGTGGCGAGCCCGCCGATGAACTGGTCGTTGCCGTCACCGAGGCTCACGCGCGAGGGCAGCGTGGTCCGGTTCTGCACGACGTCGTCACCGGGCCGCGTGATCGCCACGATGTGCGTGACGCCCTCGGCCTTGCAGACCACCTCGTTCTTGGCGACCGACGCGCACCCGGCGCCGGGGATCAGCAGGTCGCCGTTGTTCCTGACGACCAGCCGGCCGCCCACCTGGCCGATCAGGACGTCGTCCGGCACGTCGTTCGTGATGATCTCCAGCACGCTGCCCGTCACGCTCACGTTGCCCGCGGCGTGCGCCGGCCCCGTGAAGATGGCCAGCGAGGCGGCCAGAGCCGCGCCCGCCGTCAGCGCGCGCACCCCGTGCCGGCGCAGAAGAGCAGACCTCGAACGCCGCTCGGTCCCTGGTGTACTCATGTTTCCCCCTCTGTCGGTGACAAGCCGCCAGGTCGGCGGCCGAGGACGAGTACAACCCGGGAGAGGTGGTGGTCGCCGTGCCGGAACGGACACGTGTTCTGTGGCTTTTTCCCTGTCCCCGGAGCCAGGCGTCGGCCTTGATGTCTTCCGCGGATCAGGACGCGGCCGGGCAGAACTCGGCGGCGAGCGCGTCGGTGAAGACGCTCAGGGGCGCCCAGTCGCCGTTGACCTGGGTGGTGAGGCGGTGTTTCCCGTCGCGGGTGCCCATGGCGTAGCTCCAGGAGCCGTAGGTGGCGCCGGCGTTGCCCCAGACGCTGGTCCCGCAGGGCAGCTCTTGTTCGAAGATGCCCAGGCCGTAGCGGGTGCCGGGGATCCAGTTCGCTCCATCGGTGGAGACGGTGGTGAGCATCTCGCGCAGCTGCGCGGCCGGCAGGACGCGTCCGCCGAACAGGGCGGCGAAGAACCGGTTGAGGTCGGTGGTGGTGGAGATGACGCCGCCGGCGGACCAGGCGAAGGACTGGTTCATCTGGGTGGCGTCGTAGATCGTGGGCTGGGGGTCGCGGGAGAACAGGGTGGAGTAGTGCACCGGGTGCGGGCCGCGGATCGTGGAGGCGGTGCCGGGCAGGGAGGTGCCGGTCAGGCGCAGGGGGCGGATGACGGTCCGGATGAGCTCCTGGTCGAACGTCTTGCCTGTCGCCTTTTCGACGATCATCGCCGCGAGGATGTAGTTGGTGTTGGAGTACGCGAAACGCCGGCCGGGCTCGCCGGTGGGCGGGTGGGCCAGGGCGATCTTCACCAGCTGCTGGGGGGTGTAGGTGTCGTAGCGGTGTTTGAACCACTCGGCGCCGACGCCCGTGGCGAAGAACTCCGCGTCGTCGGAGTAGGCGTAGATGCCGCTGGTCTGGTTGAGCAGTTGCCTGATGGTGATCTTGCCGGGCTTGTAGGCGGTGCCGTCGAACAGGCCGCGAAGGTGTTCGTCCAGGGTGTCATCGAGGCTCAGCTTGCCTTCGGCCGCGAGCTTGAGCACCACGGTGGCGGTGAAGGCCTTGGAGGCGCTGCCGATGCGGAAGCGTTCGTTCTGCCGGCGCTTGCGTCCGGTCTTGGTGTCGGACACGCCCGCCGAGCCGAACCAGGAGCGGCTGCCGTCGCGTACGTCGGCGACCATGCCGGGAGCGAGCTTGGCGGCCACCGCCTTGTCGAGCACCTGCTGCACCTGGGGATGTCCGGGCGCGGAGGATGCGGCGGCGGGCAGCGCCGTGGCGGCCAGGGCCGCGGCGGCGAGCAGTGCCACCTTGACGGACAGCGATCTGATCATGTCGGTTCCTTTGGATGGGTGGGGTTGAGGGCGACGGACTCGCCAGGCGGCCGCGAGCCTGCCCGACGCCGGGCACTTGGCGTTTGCAATAAACGAAAAGCTAGTTTGCGTTTGCAAAACTGTCAATTCCATCATGGCTGCTGAATAGGGATTTTCTCGCAGAATTGCAATGGCGATGACGGCGAATGCAACACAGTGGACTTGCAATGAGGTGGAGGCGAATGCAAGACTGCACCCGTCCGTGCGCGTCTGACCAGGAAGGTGCCGCCCATGCCCGGAGGCAGGCTGACCCATCAAGACCGGCGGCAGATCGCCGAGGGACTGGCCGAAGGGCTCACCCCCACCGAGATCGCCGCTCGCCTGAACCGGCCGCTGTCCACCGTCACGCGGGAGGTGGCCCGCAACGGTGGCCCCGGCGGTTACCGGGCCGACCGGGCGCACCAGGCCACCCAGGATCGCGCCCGCAGACGTCCGCCGGCCCCTGGGGGACGCGACCGTGAAGCCGTCGGCGATCTTGAGGAGCAGTTCACCACTGTCATGATCAACACTGGGTTGTCGCGGATGACCGCCCGCGTCCTCGCCAGCCTTTACCTCACCGACAGCGGCAGCCTCACCGCGGCCGAGCTCGCCCGCAAGCTGCAGGTCAGCCCCGCCTCCATCTCCAAGGCCGTCGGCGAGCTCGAACGGCAGGAGCTGATCCGGCGCGAACGCGACCCCCGCCGGCGGCGCGACCGCTACGTCATCGACGCCGACGCCTGGTTCCGCGGCTGGATGGCCAGCGCCCGCCAGAACACGCTGCTGGCCGCCTTCGCCCGCCAAGGAGCGGCAACGCTTGGAGCCACCTCACCCGCCGGGATCCGGCTACGGGACATCGGCGACTTCTTCGACCAGGTCAGCCACGCCATGCTGCAAGCGGCCGAGCAGTGGCGCCAGGCCCACGCCGCCAAGCAGACACCCGGCCGCACCTGATCGAGGCGCTGTCGCCTGACGAAGGACCGCCGGCCAGGGCCATCGCCCACTACGGCCGCGTTGACCTTCTCTGCCGGCTCAGACCTGGGCGGCGGCGCGGGTCGTAGGCGGTACGCGCGCGTGGATATCGATGCGCCATCCGATCCGCTCGAGCTGTCGTTTGAGGTCCCGCGGCTGGTGCGGGACCTTGACGATCCGGTACGCGGTCCCGTCCAGGAGCCGACGTTGCACGGTCGTGGACTGCTCGCCCTCGATGAGCTCCTCGGCGGTCCGGTAGGCGTCGTCGACGAAGAACGCCCGCCCCTGCGGCTTCAGGCAGGCGGCCACCATCGACCAGAATGACGCGAACCGTTCGGGGGGAACATGGGACAGCCAGAACCCGAAGAAGACGACGTCGTAGCGACGGTCCGGCTGCCAGCGGAACACGTCGGCGGACACGAAGCGCACCCGATCGTCCTCGCCCACCCGCGCCGAGGCAAGGGCGAGCATCTCCGGGGACGCGTCCACGGCGGTGAGGTCTGTGGCGTGCTGGAGCAGCTAAGGGGTCTACTTGCCTGGGCCGCAGGCGAGCTCGAGCACGCTGCCGGCCGGCCGGAACGCATCGAGCGCCGCCGACAGCTCAGCGGCTCCGGGAAAGGGCAGAGCGTGGCGCTCGTATTCCGCGGCGATCGCCCGGTAGTAGACGACCTGTTCGTCGAGGAGCTCTTGCAGGTTCCCGCCGTCAGCCGATTCCATGGATCAAACCCTAACTAACCGGTCACGGCTCGGAAGGCGAGCAGCCGGAGATCAGATCGGCCAGTCCGTGGCGGGAGCGCACGCCCAGCTTGGGGAAGGCCCGGTAGAGGTGGTAGCCCACGGTTCTGGGGCTGAGGAAGAGCCGGTCGGCGATGTCCTTGTTGCTCGCCCCCGTGGCCGCCAGCCGTACCACCTGCCGTTCCTGCGGGGTGAGCAGGGCGAGCGGGTCGCGTTCCGGCTCCGGCGAGGGGGTGGGTGAGCCGCCGACGGCGCGTAGCTCGGCGCGGGCGCGCCCGGCCCACAGGGCGGCGCCCAGCTGCTCGAACGCCTCCAGCGCCGAGCGGAGCTGCACCCGGGCGCCGGTGAGGTGACGGGTGCGCCGCAGCCATTCGCCGTACAGGAGCTGGGTTCGTGCCCGCTCGAAAGGGTGGCGGCCTTGGGGGTGGAGCCGGAGCGCCAGGTCGTAGTGGCGGCCGGCCCGCTCGTCGGGCGCGAGCAGGGCACGGGAGCGCAGCACGACCGGCGCCATCCAGGGCAGGTCTGTCCGCTCCAGCCAGGCCTGCGGCCGGCGGGCGAGCTCCGGACGACCGGCGCGTACGGCGGCCTCGACGTGGTCGGCCGCCCTGAAGACGGAGGGGATGCCCTGGTAGAACCGCACCGGCGCGGCCTCCCATCGGCCCAGCGCCTCCTCGGGCCGGCCGAGTCCCAGCTCCAGCAGGCCGAGCGCCCAGGTGGCCCACCCCGCCGTCGGGGCGATCTCACGGGGGCCGGCGTGGCTCAGTGCCGCGACCGCCAAGGGCGCGAACGGCGCGAGTCGCGCGACGTGGGGAACGAACACGATCGACACCACCAACGACGACTGCAACGGCCACGGCACCCACGTGGCGGGGATCGCTGCGGGTAAGACCGTCGGGCTCGCCAGGTACAAGAAGCTGGTGGCGGTCAAGGTGCTGGCCTGCGACGGCTACGGCTCCACGACCTCGATCATCAAGGGCCTGGAGTGGGCGGTCAAGGACGCCCCCGCTTCAGGTGGCCAGACCGTCAAGACCGTGATCAACATGAGCCTGGGGGGCCCGGTCGACACCGCGGTCGACCAGGCCGTGCAGACGGCCGTGGAGGCCGGGTACACCGTCGTCGTCTCCGCGGGCAACGACGAACAGGACGCCTGCAACTCCTCCCCCGCCCGCGCGCCGGGGTCCTTCACCGTCGCCGCCACGACCCCTGGCGACGGCAAGATGCCCTGGTCCAACTACGGCCCGTGCGTGGACCTCTTCGCCCCCGGCGAGGACATCCTCTCGGCCGACTACCAGAACGACGGCAAGTTCAAGCTGTCGTCGGGCACCTCCATGGCGGCCCCTTTCGTCGCCGCCGCCGCCATCCTGCTCGAGTTCGGCGCGGGCCAGGTGGCGACCCCGGCCGCGGTGCGCGAGGCGCTCATCGCCAACTCCACCAAGAACAAGCTCGACGGCATCAAGACGGGTTCGCCCAACCGCCTTCTCTACGCGGGCCGCAAATCCCGCCCCAGCTGTACGCCTCCTTCCGCGACCGTCACGCAGGCCGGCGCACCCTACGCCCCCCTGAACGAGAAGTGGTACAACCTCGCCCACGAGAACCGGGCCTGGACCGGCGCGGACGGCACGTACTCCATCAGCTCGATCCCCGGCACCGGGCGGCTCTGGATCTTCTCCGACACCTTCCTGGCGCCCGTCAACAGCGACGACACCCGGCCGGAGACCGCTCCGTTCATCAACAACTCGATCGTGCAGGACACTTCGGCCGGGGCGGTCACCCACACGGGCGGCACGGCGCAGTCGCCGAGCTCGATCATGCCCGGGACGCAGACCTACTGGTTCTGGGGCGGCGCCCCGAGTCATTCGAAGAACGGCGGCGATGATCAGTTACAGGTGGTGTACCAGGAGTACACGAGGTTCGGGACGGCCTGTGGGACTGGGGATGGTCCGGGAACGTCGTGGCCACCTTCGACACCGATGACCTGGGTCATCCCATCGACGTGTCGGTGCTGCCCTCGTCCAAGGGCGTGGCCTGGGGCGCGGCCGTCCTGAACCGCAACCGTTCCTACGACGGCTACACCTACATCTACGGGGTCGAGGACGTCCACGAAGGCCCGATCGAGGCGCCGACGGCGGTCTACAAGTACCTGCACGTGGCCCGCGTGCACGGCAGCGACCTGCGTCTGCCGTGGCAGTACCTGGACGTCAACGGCGACTGGATGCCCGAGGAGTCCTTCACCACCCGCCAGTACCTGGTGGGGAGCAACGGCGCGCACGTTCCCGTGAGCAACGAGTTCAGCGTCGACGACAACGGCAGGCTGGTCACCCAGGACAGCTCCGTGGCCTTCAGCGGCGAGATCTACCTCTACAAGGGATGCTCGGTGAGCGGCCCGTTCGGCGGCAAGACGTTCCTGTACAAGACGACCGAGGGCGGCCCCTGGGGTGACTACGGGAACGGGAATCTCTACACCTACAACGCCAAGGCGCACGACTTCGTCCTCGACGACGCGTCGGGCAGCGAGTCGATGATCATCTCCTACAACATGAACAGCCTCGACTGGCACGACGTCTACCGCGACATCCGCTGGTATCAGCCACGTTTCATCAAGGTCGTCCTCAAACGCTAGTTATAGTTCGGCACATGCTGGTCGGACGCGATGACGAGCGGGCTGAGCTCGACCGATTACTCAGTGAGGCCCGCGACGGCGCCGGGCGCTGCCTGGTGCTGCGGGGCGAGGCCGGGATCGGCAAGACCGCGCTGCTGGATCATGCGGCGCGGTCCGCCGGAGGGCTCGCACTCCACCGGCTGACGGGCGTGGAGTCGGAGAGCGAGATGCCGTACGCGGCCGTCGGCCTCCTGCTCCGCGACCGGCCCGGCGCCACGCTGCCGGCCGCCTTGGAGCAGGCGGTGCGCGGCGAGCCCGCCGACCGGCTCCGCGTCGGGCTCGCCGTGCTCGACGTGCTGGCCGCGCAGGGCCCGGTGGCCGTCCTCGTCGACGACGTCCAGTGGCTGGACCAGCCGTCCACCATGGTGCTGCACTTCGTCGCGCGCAGGATACGGAACGGCGCCATGATCTTCGCGGTCGCCGACGGCGTACACCTGCTGGAGGATCTGCCGGAGCGGCGGCTCGGCCGGCTGGACCGGACGGCGGCGGCCGAGCTGCTGAGGCAGGCGCGCGGCCCGTTGCCCGAGCCGGCCGCCGGGCGGCTGCTCGATGAGGCGGAGGGCAACCCGCTGGCGCTGAACGGCCGGGCCACCCGGCTGCACGAAGCCTTCCGCGCGCAGGTGGACGCCCTGCCGGTGAAAACCAGGACGCTCCTGCTCGTGGCCGCGAGCCAGCCGCGGCTGGAGACCGTGCTGCGGGCGGGGCGGAGCCTGGGCCTCACGCTGGAGGACCTGGGTCCCGCCGAGGAGGGCCGCCTGGCCGGCGTCGGCGACGGCGTCGTGACGTTCCGTCACCCGCTGATCAGGAACGCCGTCGCCGCCGCCGCGACGCTGGCCACGCGCGTCGCCGTTCATCACGCCCTCGCCCAGGTCCTGGACGGCGACCTGCGGGCCTGGCACCTGGCGGGGGCAGCCACCGGAACGGACGCAGCCGCGGACGAAGCGGCGGCCCAGGAGCTGGAGACGGCCGCGCTGCGCGCGCGCAGCCCCGCGGCCAGGGCGGACGCCTACGAACGCGCGGCCGAGCTGTCCGGCGGGCGCGCGGACCGGGCGCGCCGCCTCACCGCCGCGGCGCAGGCGTCGATCGACGCGGGACGGCTGGACCGGGCCGGCGACCTCGCCGACCGCGCCGCCCCTCTCACCGGCGAGCCCGCCGTCCAGGCCCGGCTGGCGGGCGTCCGGGCGGCCATCGAGCTGCAGCGGGGCACTCCGCGCGCGGCCCACACGCTGCTGGTCGAGGGCGCCGGTCTCATCGCGGGCGAGGACCCGCACGCGGCGGCGGCGATCCTTCTCGACGCGCTGCTCACCGTCTGGTACACGGGCGACCCGCGGCTGCCGGAGCAGGCGATCGGCCGGCTCGCCGCGCTCTGCCTGCCCGAGGACGATCCGCACCGCCTGTTCGCCGGGCGCATGCGGGAGCCCGGCGCGAACCGGCTTCGCGTCCTGGTGGACGCCGCCCGCGCCGGGCATCTCGGGGAACGTACGGGCACGCTGGTCGTGGCGGCGTTCGGCTTCGAGAGCCCGGGCGTCCCGGGTGGCCCTGGCGGCCCTGGCGGCTCCGGCGGCTCCGGCGGCCCTGGCGGCTCCGGCGGCTCCGGCGGCCCTGGCGGCTTCGACGGCGAGACCGCGGCCGAACTGGCCGCGCAGTCGTTCGTGGCCGGCTGCCGGGCGGACGGGTCCGCCGGCCTGCTCCCGCTCGGCCTGCAACTCCTGGCCACGGCGCGGCTGTATCGCGGCAGGCACGCGGAGGCGGCCGCCTGCGCGGCGGAGGGTCTGCACGCCGCGACGGAGACCGGCCAGCACCACTGGGCCGCCCAGCTGCGCGCGCTCCTCGCCGTACTGGCCGCGCTGGCCGGACGTGAGGAGGAATGCCGGCAACTGAACTCCTGCAGGCTCGTCTTGATGCCCGTGTCGATGATGTAGATCTGGTCGCCGGCGCTGGTCTCGCTCTGGTAGCGGTAGGTGAAGCTCTGGCTGAGCGGCCGGTCCAGCTGGTCGACGCGGTCCAGGCCCCAGTTCTCGGGATCGTCCTGGGTGGTCTCCTTGATGATCTCGTCGTCGGTCGCCTTGAACACCTGGTCCTGCTGGACCGACTCGACCGCGGGATCCTGCGCGAGCAGCTTCGCCTGCTCCTCGCTCATCTGCGCGGAGAAGCCCGGCAGGACACGGTCGAAGACATCCCGTACGGTGCCGCCGAACCGGCCCGCGAGGTCGCCGGCCACCTTCCGGGTGGGCGCCTGCTTGAGGGTGACGACGTAGCCGCCCTTGACGCCCTTGCCGGCGGCGGCCGGCACGAACCCCTTGCGCTTGACGAGCGGGGGCTTGGAGGCCGGGGGCACGGGCTCGGGCTTGGAGGCGGGCGTCGCCTTGGCCGTACCCGCGGGGAACTGGTTGCGGGCGCCGTTGCCGGGCGGCCGCGGCACGGCCGACGCCGCCACGGCGGGGGCGCAGAAGGAGAGGAGCAGGATCAGGACGGAAACCGTGACTTTGACACGGGACAACGGACCTCCCCGAAGATGATCTTTTTCGGGGACTGTAAGTCCAGCGGGATCCCATCGGTATCCGTCGGCTGACTGGGCTCTGACTGACGGCAGTCAGGTACATGACTGGGTCGCCTGCCCTGCCCACTCCCAAGGGTCTACGGCCCGAACACGTCGATCGCCGGGGCTCTGGATCAGCTCAGTGAGTGGCGATGAGCTTCTGCAGCTGCGGGCCGCTCTGCGAAATGAGGTGCGGATAATACCTGATGAGCAACTTCGCCACGAGGTCGTCGACACTCTCCGTGAGGAGGCCGCTGTTCAGGCCGAGCAGCTCTTCGCAGACGCCGAAGAAGGACGTGATCACGTTCTCGTCGCCCTCCTCCACGGCCGGCATGAACACCTCGGCAACGACCTCGAGCACATAGGTGAACATGCTGACGTACATTCCGTCTTGCTCGGCCGCCAGACGGCGCCTGCGCACCTCGGGCAGCACGTCCGCGACCTCGGACGGACCTTCGGCGGGGTCGAGCTCTCCCACGGCCAATGGCAGCGCATCGCCCTCGCCCGCGGCCTCATGCGCGAGAGGCCGTTGCTGCTCGTCCTCGACGAACCCACCGCAGCGCTCGACCCGCAGGCGGAACACGACCTCTCGAGCTGTTCGCCGAGCAGACCCGTGACTCCACGAGGCGGGGGGCGATCACCGTGCTGGTCTCCCACCGCTTCTCGACCGTGCACGTGGCCGGCCACATCGTCGTCCTGTCCCACGGCAGGGTCGCCGAACAGGGCAGCCACGCCCAGCTACTCGCGGCGGACGGCGACTACGCCGACCTCTACCGCACCCAGGCACTCGCCTGCCGGTGATCCAGGCGCCGGGCGCGGACCACGGGGTGCGCTCAGCCGGCCCCGGCGCGGGCCGCCGCCAGCGCCGCCGTGGCCGCCCGGTCCGCGGCGGCCTCGTCCAGGGGCTCCCCCGTGTTGAGCAGGGCGTAGTACAAGGGGGCGGAGACGGCGGCGATCACCCGGTGCGGGTCGGTGCCGGGAGGCAGCTCGCCGCGTTCGACGGCGTCGGTGACGCAGCCGGACCATTCACCGATGCGTACGGCGTAGAAGCGGTGCAGCGCCCGCGCGGCCTGCTCGTCGCAGAGCGAGGCGGCGATCAGCGCCTTGAACAGGCGCCCCTGGCGGGGGTCGGTCAGGGTCTTGACGACCAGGCGGGCGTTGTCGCGCAGGTCCCGGCCGATGTCGCCGTTACGGGAACGCGGCAGCGATCGTTCGGCCATGTCCTGCAGGAGGTCGGCGGCGAGCGCGCTGGGCGTGCCCCAGCGGCGGTAGACGGTGGTCTTGCCGACCCCCGCCGTACGCGCGATCTCACCGAGGTCGAGGCCGTCGAAGCCCTTCTCGGCCAGGGTGTCGCCGGCGGCCTGGAGCACGGCCTCGCGGACCCGGGCGGTACGCCCGCCCGGACGGACGGCACCGGGTTGTGCGGCGGCGGCCATATCGGACTCCTTCTCAGGTACCTTCAGCGCGACATCTGAGTGCTGCCGTCCTCTCATTCTAACGGAACTACACGCCCATTTGCTGCAGCCGGGCCGCGCGGTCACAACCACTTGAGACAACCGGCTCCGCCGATTTACCTGATGCACGAAGAGCGGCGATGGAGTCAATCGCCTGCAGAAACGGACGGGGGCCTGCGCGACAGCCACTCCCCGAACGTCCGGCGCGGCGGCCGCACCACCACACGCCCGTGAACCGCCTGACCGACCAGCTCCACGCGCAAAATGACCGGCGCATCCGGATTCGCCGAAGCCTGACGGTGCTTGACCTTGCTGTGCACCAGCTGCAGACCATCGGTATCGACCACGATGCCCGGCCTCGTGATCAGCGTCAGGGTCTTCCCCGTCATGCCCACGTCGATCCGCAAGGTGTCGTGCGTGATCACCGCGTCAGTGAAGTCAAGCGTCACCTCGCAGTACGTCACCGCGAGCTCCAGCCTCCGCGGCACCACCCAGCGCCCCACACGCTCGACCGCGCCGCTGAAGACCCGTTCGATCCGGACGACGTCCTTGACCTCCGCCACCGTCGCACCGGCCGTAGCCGACACAGGCGGCAGGTCAGCGGTGAGCACGGTCAGTTCGCTCAGAGTCCGCGCCGACAGGGCGGCTTCCAGGCGCTCGTCCAGCTCCTCCGCGGTCAGCAGGCCGTCCCCCGCCGCGATACGCAGCACCTCCACCACCCGGTCCCGGTCCGCATGAGAGGCGCGCAGCTCGGGCGAGGAGCCGGAGCCCTTTCCGGTGGGCGAAATCTCTCCCGACATGCTTCCGTCCTGGTCCTGTCGAACCTCTCCGCGCTGGGCGAGGCGGTGGCGCGAGTAGAAGACTAACGCTATATCGCGACATGAGATCCCGGCTGGGCCCATCACGGAGAGGCGACGACCAGCGTCGATCCGATGGGGCCCGGCGGCGAGCCCGTGATCAGCCCTCTGCCAGTCCCACCAGAGGTCATTGCCGACGAGGTCCCCTAAGAGCCTGCTGACAAAGGCTTAAGTGCTGGTGGGCATGGGGCCGTAGAGAGCCGGTGCGATCTTGTTGATGTAGCCCTGATGGGACCATTGGGACAGTTGAACGCGGAAGCTGTTGACGTTCTCGAT
>NZ_BAABDQ010000067.1:0-44392 GCF_039539705.1 Nonomuraea rosea
AGGTGACGGTCTTCCCCGTGATCTCCGGGACGACCGGCGTGGACCGGATCTTCGACGGTGCCGACGACTTCGACCTCGAACTGCTCGACGCCCGGACCTTCGACGGCCACACGCAGGTGCTGACCTACCGGCCGACCCGACACGGTTGATCGACGACGGGCCGGCGTTGAGTCAAGCCGGGATCGCCATCCTCGCCGCGTGCGTGGTGTACACGGGGCTGTGCTCCTGACGTCGACACGTCGCTGCCCGAGACCGGCGGATTCAGATCCCAGTTATTCATGAAGAGCCGCTTTCGGCACCACTCCTCCCTTCTGCTGCCTGCGGCTCCGAAATCTCGTGCTGTCCGCCCACGCCCGCGCCACCGCGGATCACGATCAACGGCTCAAGCATTGAGCCACTCCCTGATGCCCAGGCCGGTCCGCTTGGCGTACCAGCCGGACCACGCCACCAACGCCGGGACCGCGACGACGAGCAGCACTTGGGCCGGCACGACGGCGACATCGACCGGCAGCAGATAGACGATCAGCACCCGGACCACGGAGTCAGCCAGCAGACCCAGGCCCCAGCCGAGCGCGAGGATCCGCATCGCGTGCCGGAACGCCAGACCCTCACGCCAGGCCTGCCGCCAGAACGGCTCACTCGCCGGATTCTTCGCGGTGAGAACGGGCATCAAAAGAAAGTAGACGAGCGGCCGTCCGACCAGGGACACCAGGAACGCGACGCCGAACACGCCGGTAAGCAAGGAGTCCTTGACCAGCACGAAACGACCATCACCGGTCAACAACGACGTCAGCAGCCCCAGCGCGAAGAGTACGAGCACGATGAGCGCCACCGCGTCGACGCGGCGCCGGCGCACCACGCCGATGACGACGCCGATCCCCGAGACCGCGCCTCCAGCGCACAGCGCGAGCGCCGGCGCGACGCCGAAGCCCTGCAGCACGTAGTACACGATGATCGGCAGCGCGATGTCCACGAGCACCGTCACGGTGATGCTCGAACGCTCACGCATCGCGCGCCGCCCGCGCCCGATCGAGGTAGTCGACGAGCTCGGCGTACGCGCTGCCACCATGCCGCAGCCACACGGCGCGGACGCCCGCGTGCGGCCGCGGCTCCCCCTCGTTGAACAGCGCGCTCAGCTCATCCATGCGATCGACGATGGCGCGCACCTCCGGCGCTTCCGCCGGGGTGCCGGCTTCCATCTCAGCCTGCGCCCTGGCGTAGAGCTGCGGCCACTCCACGCCGATGGCGTGCTGCCCGACCACACCCAGGCTCGCGGTGTGCCGGCTCAGCCTGGCGACTTCCTCCTCGCCCAGATGTTCATGGAGCGCCTCCTGACTGAAGGTAGTCTCCTTGATCAGCGGCACCACGTCGATCGTTTCACCGGCGTCGAGCCGCGCCAGCGCGGATACCAGTGTCTCGCGCAGTTGCCTTCCGACCGCGAGCCGGCGCTCGACCTGCCGGAGTTGCTCGGCGAGCACATCCCGCGCGTCGGGCGGCGAGGCGCCGAAGTCCTTGATCTGGTCGAGCCGGAGCCCGAGCCCGCGCAGCGAGATGATCCGGTACAGGGCGACGACATCGGCCTCAAGGTAGACCCGGTGGCCACCGGTGTTGCGCGCCGACGGCTTCAGCAGGCCGATGTGGTCGTAGTGGTGCAGCGTGCGCACGGTCAGTCCGGTTGCCTGCGCGAGCTCGCCGACCCTCCAGCCTCGGTCGTTGGTCATGGAACCACGATGGCACCTGACGTAACGTCAGGTTCAAGCCCGGTCTCTCTTTCGGTACTGCGATATCCCCGAGAACTTCGGGCTGTCACAAGGGCGGGACCCGCCACAGGCGCGCGTCCCCAACGCGCTACACCTAAGTCCCGATCATCCCGAAAGCGGTGAGCATCGATGGACATCTTCGCAAGATCAAGCATGAGAAGCGGCGGCTACCGACTCCTCGCGAGGTCGTTGATCAAGAACGACGGGAACGCGTGGCGGTGGAACGCACCGCTCAGTATCACCCAGACAGCGCCGACCCAGGCGAGCAAGCGTCTGGGGCCTTGCTGTCAGCCTGGGAATCACAGGGACCTTGTCTCGTAGGGGCGATGTCCTGCGGCTAAGGCCGGTCGTGAGTGACCGCGGTTGACCCTTCGTGACCGCCCTTAATAGGACGCTAATGGCACGACAATCAGCCCGCGACCTGGTGTTGCCCGCACGACGCGCGCACAATGACCGCCTTAACCCTCCATAGCCCTCAGGACTGTACGGCGATCATCCCGGAGCCGCCCACTGGAGGCGTAGGTTTGTCTGCCGCTTCCACTAACGTCTAGGCCGTGGCACAGAACCCCGCGCCCCTGAATCAGCTCGTCGCCCTGGTTCCTCCGCCCTCCTCACCGCACTTCGGCACTCGCGGATGGGATGAGCTCTTCGCCGATATCGGGATCCGGCTTCCAGACGACTACGTCGCTTTCATCGAACGCTACGGTAGCTGTCAGTTTGCTCGCTGGCTGGGCGTCGTCGATATGCGTGTGCTCAGCAAAGAGGCCTGGGCTCAACTACCTCACGAGATGGACTATTACCGAGAATGGCGAGAGGACTCCCCCGAAGAGTATTCGCTGGCCATGTGGCCTGAGCCTGGCGGATTCTTCCAGTGGGGTAGCACGATCGACGGTGATGCGATCGGCTGGTTGACCATAGATGGACCTGAAGAGTGGCCTGTGATCGTCGTCCCTCACGACTCTGATCAAGGGCCGGCCATCGCGGAGACCATGACCGAGTGGCTGGTGGGATGGGCCTCCGGTAACCGATATGACAGTAGCGGATTCGCCGAAGGCCACCCGCTGGTGTGCGAAAGATGGTGAGGAGCCTTCTCAATCGCGGCCCGAGTGGCGGGTGCGCGCGAGCACGGCCCCGGACCGCATGCGCAGCGTGCGGCCTGCAAGTTCGAGCCGCGCGGCGGGGCTGGCGCCGCCGCTTTGATCCTTATGAGTGCTAGTCGGCAGCGATCGGCCGAGCCGAATCCGCCCTGGTGCTGCACGATCTCCCTTGCCCACGGATTGCGGTCGCGGTTCGGGGGACGCGCACCTGTGGACGGCGCTTCAAAGCCAGGATTGCAGAGCCGGGTGACCCCTGCCGTCAGTTCCTGCGCTCGTACTTGGCAGACCGAGCACGCCTATCCCGCCCACACTGCTTATTACTGACGGAGGAACCCAGGCTCACCCATGGGCAAGGAGTCCAATCCCCTTACCGCTCCCAGGGTTGGAGCTGCAGTTGGCGGCTTGATTTTGCGGATGTCGGCGATATTGCCCAGGTGGACGATCGGCGCCGCTCAAGGACACCACCCACTGCTCGCCACGTGGTAGATGTTGCCGTCCGCTAGCGCGGTAACCAGGTAGCAGGCGGGTGCGACAGCGCCGTAGGCGCGGGGGGTGCGACAGCGCAGCGGGCGCGGGGGGCGCGGGGGGTGCGCCGTAGGCGCCTAAACGAGAACGCCTGAGCCCCGTGCGCGAAGCGCTTCCGTGTGAAGACCTTTGTTCGGGCCGAAGGCACGCCCCAAGAAGAACGCCCGAGCGGAGCGAGGACCGCTCGGGGCGGGATCCCGCCAGGCAACCACCCAGACGGGCAACGGGTGGGCGGAGCCCGGCCCACCTACACGCGCGAAGGAAGAGGTGGAGCCTAGGAGATTCGAACTCATGACTTCCTGCCTGCAAAGACGCGTGGCGATCTTGACGGCCTGCGAAGACGCAGCTCTACACACTGATCGCGTCCCCCGTGACTCCCCGCAGTTCCCCCATGTTCCCCGCCCCATCGGGCACGTGACGGGCACGACTACAACCGACAGCCCCTGTCTCAGGGGCCTTTCTGACCTTGATCGGCTCCGGTACGCTCCGGCCATGGAAGTCCGCTCCGGGTTCATGAAGGTCATCGCCGGTCTGACGGTAGCGGCTCTGCTGCTGGGCGGGCTCGCGTACATGACCCTGATGACATTCACCGGTCCAGAGTGCACTTCTGAAGAGGAAGACCTGATCACGGTGCTGGCAGCACAGGAGATCCTCACCGCCCACCCGCAAGAGGCCGTGGCCCACGACGCTTACACCGGGTGCTTCCAGGACGACCCGTTCCCCTACGCGGGCACGTTCTACGAGTTCCCCGGCACATGGGAGGAGTACACCTCCTTCTACGAGACGGCGGCCAAAGCGGACGGATGGCGGCCGGTCGTCACCGAAGAACCCGCAACGGACATCTGCTACACCAAGAAGATCGGAAGAGCCAAGGCCTTCCTCACGGTCGGAGGGCACCGCGTGGACGACATCGAGGGATACGGCATCGACATTTCCGCCTCCTATAGTGACGTCCCTGAGAACGGCGGGCTCCTGTGCTGAAGCCGCCTCATGAAAGTGGAGCGACGTCTATACCTTGCGCGGGGTTCTGACCTGCGGCCTTTGGACGCGCACCCGCATGCTCCTCCCCTGCCGGATGCAGCTTGAGCGGTCACCGCGACGGCCAGGCGACTCATGTGCGGCGGCGTGGCGCTGGGGCCAGCGAGTTCGTGCGGTACGGCGGGCGCGGTGGTCGGCGTGGCGGCCCGGTGCTGCTGCCGCCCGGGACCAGCCCCCAGGCCGCACGCCCGGGCGGCGGTAAGCGCCGGGCCACTGTACGGCGACACGGCGCGCCGCCTCTTGACAAGCCATCGGGCACGCAACGGCGCGAGGCCCTGAACAGCCCCACTGAAGATCAAAAGCCCAGGTCGATGACCTGGGCTTTTGTATGCGTGGAGCCTAGGAGATTCGAACTCCTGACTTCCTGCTTGCAAAGCAGGCGCTCTGCCAACTGAGCTAAGGCCCCTTCGACGAAGATAGCTTACCGGGCCGAAGAGGCTATCTGCGTCGTCCCCAGGTCGTCGCTCAGCACCAGGCTCGGGAAGTCGGCGATCGAGTCGAGGATGTGGGTCGCGCCGCCCTTGAGTAGGCGCTCCCTGCTGTGGACGCCGGTCATCACGCCCGCCACGATCGATGCGCCGGCGCGTTTGCCGCAGAGCATGTCGCTTTCCGAGTCGCCGATGACCGCCACGTTGCGTACGTCCTCCACGCCGAGCCGGAGCACCGCGTGCAGGACCATGTCCGGCCAGGGGCGGCCGCGGCCGCCGGCGTCCTCTGGGCAGATGGCCAGGTCGATCTTGTCGTGCCAGCCGAGCATGCTCAGGACGCGGCTCAGGGTGGTCCGGCTGAAGCCGGTGATCAGGGCGAGCTTGATGCCGGTGCCGCGGAGTTTGTCGAGGACCTCCAGGACTCCGGGCACGGGGACGAGACCTGCACGCTCCAGCGCACCTTCATAGGAGCGCTCGAACGTCAGGTTCGCCGCCTGGGCCTGGGCTTCGTTTCCAGGGAAGATCCCGCGGAAGACATCGATCTTGGGGCAGCCCCGGGACCGGTGCACGTGAACCATGGCACGTGCGTACGCTCCGGTCCCGGGCACTATGCCCTGAGTCGCGATCGCCTCGGCGAATGCGCGCTCGACCATGGCGATGTCACCGACTGTGGTGCCTGCCAGGTCCAGGCACGCCAGCTTGATGGGGATGATGTCACTCATCGCCTCGCCGGTCGGTTAGTTCTCGCTGCCGGTCGCCTCGGTCCAGAGATCGAGCTCTGCGCGGTCGGCCTGCACCTTACGCCAGATCAGCAACCCCCCAAGGGCGATCAGCGCCAGAACGAGCAGCTTCTTCACGGTGTGACCCCACTTCTTCGACGGCCTCACCTGCCGGGGTGAGACCCAACGGTTGACATGCAGCCTAGCAAGGGTTGGCTGCGGTCCCTGTGTTGTGCACGGACCAGATGTGCGGAATGTGCGGAGAACGAGCGATGGACGAGCGTTCCGCCCCTGGTGGGGGCGCTATACCCGTCCGATCTTGGACAGCGAGCCCGGCTTTCAGGCTCCGGTGCGAAGTACGTTTGGCTTCGGTGCGTTCCGGTTCGAGGCCGGGGTTGTTCAAGGGTCGTAAGGGCTTCAGGTGTTGGGTTGATTGTTGTGTTCCAGGTGGCCGGTCGGTTCGTGGCGGTTGCCGACGTCCCCGACCTCATCTGGACAACATCTCGATCATGCCGCATATCCCGCCGAGATGCGTGAAGGCGAGGGTTTGGTTTCGGGAGGTCAGGGCGTCCGGAGTCTTCTGGAAGTGCAGGTTTGTTCTGGAGGTGCGGGTTTGTTCCGATGCGCAGGGTCGCCGTGCTCGCTGCTGTTCGGTGAACGTTCTCCGTGCGACCCGCGTACCTGGACGTGTGAGCTTAATCTCATCGGTGGCTGAGGAGATCGGCGAGGTGGCGGGGGTGACTTCCGTGGAGGTGGAGGTGGAGGTGGAGGTGGACGTGGAGGTGGAGGTGGACGTGGAGGTGGAGGTGGACGTGGCCGATGTCGGCGCCGCCGTTCAAGAGGCCGGGCCGGCGGGCCGGTCATGAATGCGGCTGCCAGGCTTGGCACCTATGCCCTGGGGCTGGCCGTGATCTTCGGGGGCGCCGTGGGGGCGGGGCGGATCGCGAATCCGGCGCAAGAGCCCGCGCAGCAGGCCAGTGGCGAACAAGCGGCAGGGGTAGGGGCGGCGGGGCACGGTGACCACAGCGGGCATGCCGCACAACCGGTGAAGGCCGTTACACCCGGTGGGCTCCAGGTGTCGCAGGACGGCTACACGCTTAATCCGCTCACCACGATGGTCAGCACCGGGACCCCCTCGGACTTCAAGTTCACCGTGACGGGCCCCGACGGCAAGCCGGTCACCGCCTATCAGGTCGAGCACGACAAGAAGCTCCACTTCATCGTCGCCTCCCGCGACCTGACGAGCTTCCAGCACGTACACCCCGCCATGGCTCCCGACGGCACCTGGTCGGTACGGCTGACGCTGCCGAAGCCGGGCACGTACCGCGCGTTCGCCGACTTCATCCCCACCGGCGGCGGGAAGCTGACGCTCGGCGCGGATCTGCAGGTCGCGGGTGACTTCCGGCCCGAGCCGCTGCCCCATGTCAGCCGTACGGCCACGGTCGGCGACTACACGGTCAACCTCGCGGGAGACCTGGTACCCGGTCGGGCCAGCAAGCTCACGCTCACGGTCAGCAAGGGCGGCGAGCCGGTGACGGACCTCCAGCCGTACCTCGGCGCCTTCGGCCACCTGGTCGCGTTGCGCGCCGGGGACCTCGCCTATCTGCACGTGCACCCGGAAGACGGCGGTAAGGCGGGACCGGAGATCACCTTCCAAGCGGAGGCGCCGAGTGGCGGCGACTACCGGCTGTTCCTCGACTTCCGGCACGATGACCAGGTGCGTACGGCGGGTTTCACCGCCACGGCCACCCTGTCCGACGGGCACGCTCCGTCCCCGACCCACGACCACAGCCACTGACACGCATTCCGGCCATCGTGGCTGAGGTGATCTACGAGGTGCCGGGCGAAGGACGTGCCGGGCGAAGGACGTGCCGGGCGAAGGAAGAAGGCTTAGGCATGTCCTTGCTGGGCAACAGGGCGTTCGCGTAGTGCCCATCGCACGGCCGGGGCCATCGCGGCGCCCGCCGTCGCGAACGCCGCCCCGAGCAGCAGCCAGCCCAGCGTCCCGCCCCCGAGCACGAGCGTGGTCAGGACGACGGGCCCGAGCATCCTGGCCACGGCCACGCCCGTACCGAAGAACGCCTGGTACTGGCCCTGCCTGTCGTCCGGCGCGAGCCCGAAGCTGATCTCCCAGGCCCCCGCGGCCAGCAGCAGCTCGCTGCCGACCTGCAGGAGTGCGGCCACGAGCAGGAACACCCACCCGTACGGGCTGAGCGCGAACACCGCGCAGGCCGCGAACATCACCAGCCCCGCATACCGTACGGACACCGACGCGTCGCGCAGGTTCTGCACCCGCCGGGCCACCCGTACCTGGAACAACACCACGCCGCCCGTGTTGACCAGCAGCAGGACGGAGACCATCCAGGTGGGAGCCGAGGTACGGGTGGCGATCCAGAGCGGCACGATCAGGCTGAGCAGCGGCATGTAGAACAGCAGCACCGCGTTGATCAGGGTGACGAGCGCGTAGGGGCGGTCCCTGAGCACCGCCAGCCTGGGCCCGGCGACGGAGGACACGGCCGGCACGGCGGGGAGTCTGAGCAGCAGGGCGGCGGCGGCGAGAAAGCTCAGTGCGTCGAGCGCGAACAGCGCCAGATACGCGGGCCGGCTGTCGAGGTGCAGCGCCAGGCCGCCCAGCGCGGCGCCGACGGCCAGGCCGCCGTTGAGCGTGGCCTGGAGGAGCGCCCGCACCGCGGTGCGCTGCGCCGGCTCGATCAGCCCGGCCAGCAGCGCCTGCCGGGCCGCCGCCAGGCCGGTCTGCGCGGTCCCGTAGAGGCAGGCGACCAGCACGAACAGCCCGAACGAGCGGACGAACATGAACGAGCCGACCGCCGTCGCCGTCGTCAGCGCGAGGAGCACGGCGACGCCACGCGGGCCGCGCCGGTCGGCCAGGTGCCCCAGCGGTACGCCGGCCACCGTGCCGACCGCCCAGCCCAGCGTGAGGCCGAGGCCGATCTCGGTGGCCGGCAGGCCGACGATCCTGGCGAAGTAGAACGCGGAGGTGACGAGGTAGACGCCGTCGCCGAGCGAGTTCACAAGCTGCGCTTGTACCAGGATCTGCCGATTTTTCATGACTTGTGGGACTCTGGGGTCATCCGTGTGGCGACACCCATCCGGTTCCAGGCGTTGATCGCGGCCACGGCCACGACGAGCGCGGCCAGCTCCACCTCGCTGAAGACGGCGGCGGCCCGCTCCCAGACCTCGTCCGTGACGTCGTCCGTGGTAAGCCTGGTGGCGGCCTCGGTGAAGGCCAGGGCGGCGCGCTCCTGCTCGGTGAAGAACGGCGCCTCGCGCCAGACCGCGACCCCGTGCAGGCGGGCGTCGCTCTCCCCCGCCTGCTTGGCGTCCGAGCTGTGCATGTCCACGCAGTAGACGCAGCCGTTGAGCTGGCTGGCGCGCAGCCGTACCAGCTCCAGAAGGGGCTTGGGCAGGGTGCTGCGGGCGACGAACCCGTCCAGCCCGGCCATCCCCTTGTACGCCTCGTGGGCCAGCGATCCGAGATCCATGCGTTCTGTCATGCACCCATCTTGGATCCCACCTTGTCCCGATATAAGCTCCAATTTCCGGCTAGATGATTGGGCCAAGATGGACGTTCACATCAGCCTCGGCGGCCGGGGTGACCTGGCCGCACAGGTCTACCGGCAACTGCTCGACGCCATACTCGACGGCCGGCTCAGGTCGGGCGAGCGGCTGCCCCCGACCAGAGAGCTGGCGAGCCGGCTGGAGATCTCCAGGAACACGGTCGCGCTCGCCTACGACCGCCTGGTCGCCGACGGGTTCCTGGTGGGGAGGGCGGGGGCGGGGACGTTCGTGTCGGCGGAGCCGGTGCGCGGCAGGGCCGCCCCGAAGGGCGTCGTACGGCCCAGAGCGGTCTGGCGGCAGATCGAGGAGCCGCGGCCGGTGCCGCCCGTCGCGTACGACTTCCGGGTCGGCGTGCCGGACCCGCGCCTGTTCCCGATGGAGACGTGGCGCCGGCTCGTGGCCCGCGAGCTGCGGGTGAGCGCCGCCGGGTACGGCGAGCCGTCCGGCTACGCACCCTTAAGAGAGGCTATTTCGCGGCATATCGGCATCAGTCGCTCGGTCCATGCCGGCCCCGACGACGTGCTGATCACAAACGGCGCCCAGCAGGCCCTCGACCTCGTCGGCCGCGTCCTGATCGAGCCGGGCGCCTGCGTGGCCGTCGAAGAGCCCGGCTACCCGCCCGCCCGCGAGCTGTTCCGCTCACTCGGCGCCCGCGTGGCCGGCGTCCCCGTGGACGCCGAGGGCCTGGTCGTCGAGGCCATCCCCGGCTCCGCCCGGATCGTGTACGTGACCCCTTCGCACCAGTTCCCCCTGGGCACGCCCATGTCGCTGGCCCGCCGCGCCGCCCTGCTGGCCTGGGCCGAGCGCCGCAACGCCGTCGTGATCGAGGACGACTACGACAGCGAGTTCCGGTTCGGCGAGCGCCCCCTCGAACCCCTCCAGAGCCTCGACCGCGCGGGCCGCGTCATCTACGTCGGCTCGTTCTCCAAGACCCTGCTCCCGATGCTCAGGCTCGGCTTCCTGGTCGCGCCCGCCTCGCTGGGACCCGCGCTGCGCGCGGCCAAGCGGCTCTCCGACTGGCACGGCGAGCTGCCCACGCAGGCGGCGCTGGCCCGTTTCATCGACGAAGGGCTGCTGGCCAGGCACATCAGGAAGGCGACCCGCGAGTACGCCGCCCGGCACGCCCTGATCGCCGAGACGCTGGCCGGTGACGACCGCCTGGACCTGATCCCCTCGACGGCCGGACTGCACCTGTGCGCCCGGCTCTGCCCCGGCGTGTCCGTACGGCCGATGCCGGGCCTGGCGGTGGAGCGGCTGGAGGCGTACTGCGGGGAGAACCCGGCGCAGCCCGGCATCGTCCTGGGCTACGGCGCGATCACGCAAGAGGCCATCCCCGGAGGACTCCGGCAGCTCAGGTCAGGGATGTCGGCGGGACCAGAACCGGCGCGCCCGCTCCCCTGACAGCTGCGGATCGTCGGGCGGCGACGGCTGTTGCACGATCACGACGGTGGTCCTCGCGTGACGCGCGCAGTACATGCTGGTGGAAGGCAGGAACATCCGGCTCATCACGCCGCGCCGCCCCCTCCCGAGCACCAGCAGGTCGCCTTCGCGGGCCAGATCCACGAGGTGGTAGCCGGGGTCGCCGACCTTGCCGACCATGGCCGTCGTCAGATCCTCCGGCACCCCGCCCGCCACGTCGTCGAACACACCGGTGATCACCTCGGTGCAGCGCGCCTCCTCGCCCAGCCTGACGGCGTGCTGCACGGGCAGCGCCTCGGGGAAGGGATGGACGGGCGCGCGACTGACATGCACGGCCACCAGAGCCATCCGGTGCAGCCTGGCCGCGCCGATGGCCCAGGCAAGCGCCCAGCGTGAGGCCGGGGACTCGTCCACCCCCACGATCAGCCTCACACCTCCGGGCAGTTCCTGTTCCACGGTGCCTCCTGTTGAGAAGTACGACCATAGTGCGCCCACCGGCCGGTTACCGGGAGGTGGCAATTTGCGAACTCTGGAGTCCCTCAGGCGGCCCGGCGTAGCATGCGGGGGTGGAACGAGGGTGGGTGCGCTCCCGTCCCGCCCTCGACCGGCGGCTCGACGGAGCGCTTACGCACAGGCTCACCTCACTGGTGGCCGCCACGGGCTACGGGAAGTCGACCGCGCTGGCCGGTTGGAGCGCGGACGTGGGCGCGGTGCTGCACCGGCTCGGGCCCGCCGACCGAGACCTCCCCACGCTGGCCGGAGCGGTGGCCGCCGCGCTGTCCGCCAAGGTGCCCGGGCTGCCCGCCGACCTGGTCACCACCGCGCAGGCGCCCCTCGGACCCGACGCGGACGAGCTGTCCAGGGCCGCGGCGCTGGCGGGCGCGCTGGCCGAGTCGCTGACCAGGCGGCTGCGGCGCGGGCTGGCGCTGGTGTTCGACGGCATCGACGCGATCGCGGGCGCGCCGGGCTCCGTACGATACGTGGAGACCCTGGTCCGCGTCGCGCCCCGGCATCTGCACCTGGTCATGGCCGCGCGGGCGCCGCTGCCGTTCCCGACCGCCCGGCTGCGCCAGGACCACGAGGTGCTCGACCTCGACGCCACCGACCTCGCCCTCACCCAGGAGGAGACCGCCGCCTGGGCGCGCGAGCTGCTCGGCGAGCCCGGCTCGGCGGTCGCGGGGGCGCTGCACGAGGCCTGTGGCGGCTGGCCCGCCGCCGTACGGGCCGCGCTGGACGCCCTGGCCCGCGAGGATCCCCGTACGTGGCGGCGCACGGCGGCCGGGCTGGCGGCGAACTCGGCCACCCTCGAACGCCTCACCCTGGCCGCCTTCAACGACCTGCCCGCCGGCATGCGCGACCTGCTGCGGGCCGCCACCGTGCTGCCCGTGCTGACCGCCGGGCTGAGCGCCACGCTCGGCGCGCCGCCCGGCACGCTCGGCTCGCTGACCAGCCGCGGTCTCTTCCTCGAAGCCGGGGCCCAGCCCTTCGGCCAGGACGAACAGGACGGCCATCGCCTGACGCAGACCAGCAGGCACGTGCTGGCCAGGCACGCCCCGCTCGACCGGCACGAGGCCCATGACATCGCGGCGGTCGCCGCCCGCTGGTACGTCGAGCACGACCAGCCCGAGCTGGCCCTGCGCGCGGCCGTCGCCACCGGGCACCCCGTGCTCGCGATCTCGCTCCTCGACGCCCACGGCCTGCGCCTGGCCGAGCGCGGTGACGTGATCGCCGCGCTGGAGCTGCTGCCCGAGGCCGCCAGACGCTCGCCGCCGATGCTCAAGCTGGCCGGCATCGCCGAGCAGAACCGCGGCGACTGGGGCCGCGCCCGCGACCTGCTCGCCCAGGCCGCCGAGGGCCCCGCCTTCGACGCGTTCGTGGCCAGACGGCTGGGTCTCATCCACCACCTGCGCGGCGACCTCGACGCGGCCATCGCCCTGTACGCCCGCGGCCACGAGTACGGCCTCCCGCCCGCCGACGCCGCCATGTGCGCCGCCTCCACCGCGTCCGTGCTCTGGCTCAAGGGCGACAGGGCGGCCTGCGCCGAGCTCGCGGACCAGGCGCTCGACCAGGCCAGGAGCATCGGCGACCCGAGTGCGCTGGCGATGGCGAACACGGTGCTGGCCATGCTCGCCGCCCTCGACGGCGACCGCCGCGCGAACGACGCCCACTACCTCAGAGCCTTGGAGTACGCCGACCGGGCCGGCGACGCCGTCCAGCTCATCCGGATCCACGCCAACCGGGCCTCCCACTACCTGGACGAGGGCGACTACACCAGCGCCCTGGCCGAGACGGAGATCGCGGGCCGGCTGTCGGACCTGGTGTCGTTCGCCCCCTACGCCGCCCTGAACATCGCCAACCGCGCCAAGGCCCTGATCGGCCTCGGCCGCCTGGAGGAGGCCGCCACCGAGGCCGCCGACGCGGTGGCCAGGTGGGAGGCGATGGGCTCCAGGCTGGTCGGCTCCGCCCTGAACAGGCTGGCCGCCATTCACGCGCTGCGCGGCGACCGCAGGGCGGCGGCGGCCATCTACCGGCGGGTGATCGCGGACGCGGCCCCCACCGGCGAGGTCCAGTCGCTGTCGAACGCGCTCAACGGGCTCGCCGAGCTGCTGGCCGGCGAGGATCCCGACGAGGCCGCGCGTGTCGCGGAGCAGGCGCTCAAGCACGCGGAGGGCATCGCGGGCGTGACCGCGAGAGTGGTGGGCGCCCGCGTGGCGCTGGCCGGGGGCCGGCCGGACGACGCCAGGGCGCTGCTCGAC
Organism: Nonomuraea rosea; assembly: GCF_039539705.1. Lineage (NCBI taxonomy): Bacteria > Bacillati > Actinomycetota > Actinomycetes > Streptosporangiales > Streptosporangiaceae > Nonomuraea > Nonomuraea rosea. The sequence continues at coordinate 13,322 of NZ_BAABDQ010000067.1, forward strand.
GAGACCGAGCCGGTCGCCGTGCGCCGCAGGGACCACGCGGCCCAGGCCGCCATCGCCGAGGTGCGGGCCGAGCTCGGCGGCGACGTCGCGGCGGCCGACGAGGCGGTGCGCCGGTGGACGCTGCTCGGCGACCCGATCGGGCAGGCCAGGGCCGAGCTGGTACGCGCCGCGCTGGCCGATCCCGGCACCGGCGGCGAGACGGCCGTCAGGGTGCGCGAGCACATGCACGCGATCGGCTGCCGGGCGCTGGACGGCAGGATCGACGCGCTGCTCGCCCGCGCCGCGCCCGCCCCGGGGACCGCGGTGGTCGTCGAGACCATGGGAACGTTCCGGTTGCTGCGGGGCACGGTGCCCGTCTCGCGTACGGCGTGGCAGTCGCGCAAGGCCCGTGACCTGCTGAAGATCCTCATCAGCCGCAGGGGCGCGGGGATCAGCAGGGAGCGCCTGGTCGAGATCCTCTGGCCCGACCAGGAGGGCGAGGCGGTCGGCCTGCGGCGGCTCAACGTCATGGTGTCCACGCTGCGTGCGGTGCTCGACCCCGGCCGCGAGCGGCCCGCGGACGCGATCGTGGTCTCAGACGAGGGCGCGTTGCGGCTCGACCTGTCCAACATCAACGTCGATGTCGAGAAATTTCTTGATCTGGTGGCTGGGGCCGCCCGGCTCGACCAGGCCGGCCGGACGGCCGAGGCGCTGGAACGGTGGGCGGCGGCCGAGAGCGCGTACGGCGGGGAGTTCTGCGAGGAGGACCCGTACGCGGACTGGGCCGTGGGGCTGCGCGAGCAGGCGCGGCTGGCGTACGTGCAGGCGGCGGCCAGGCTGGCCGGCGCGCGGACCGCCGAGGGCCGCCACGACGACGCCGCCCGCCTCTGGCTGCGGCTGCTCGAACGCGACCGTTACGACGAGCGCGCCCATCTCGGGCTGGTGCGGGTGCTCGACCTGGCGGGCCGCCGCGGCGACGCGCGCAGGCGCTATCAGCTGTACGCGGAACGCATGCGTGAGCTGGAGGTCGAGCCCGCGCCCTACCCCACCTGAACCAGACCTGAACCGACCGGCGAGATGGTGACCAGATGAGAACGGTCATCGTCCGGCTGGTCGAGCCCGAGCAATCCGGCGGCCAGCTCCGCGGGCTGCTCGAAGAGGTGGGCGGCGAGCCGGTCGCGTTCAGCGGGACCGAGGCGATCGTCGACCTGCTGCTCACCGCGGCGGGGCTGAAGCGAGATCCGGCCTGAACCTCCCGCGAACCTCCGTCGCCACCATGGGTGATGAGAGGAGGCGCGATGAGCGAGCAGGGGAGCTGTTGGCCGTTCGTCGGCCGTGGGGGGCCGCTCGGGACCGTGCGCCAGGCGTTGCGGTCGGGGGCGGGCGTGATGATCGCCGGCGCGGCGGGTGTGGGCAAGAGCAGGCTGGCGGCGCAGGCGCTGGCCGGGCTGGACGGCTACGAGGTCGTACGGGCGCTGGGCACGGAGACGGCGTCGATGATCCCGTTCGGCGCGTTCGCGCACGTGCTGACCGGGCCGCCGCAGGGCGGCGAGAACCTGCTGCGCTGGGCGGCCAGGCATCTGCGGGCCCGCGCTCGCGGCGCGGAGCTGCTGGTGAGCGTGGACGACGCGCACCGGCTGGACCCGGCCTCGGCGGCGCTGGTGCACTATCTGGCGGGCAGCGGCGCGGCCAGGCTGCTGGTGACGGTCGGGTCGGGCGAGCCGCAGCCGCCTCCCGTGGCCGCGCTGTGGAAGGACGAGCTGCTCGCCAGGATCGAGCTGCCGCCGCTGAACGGGCGCGAGGTCGGGCTGGTGCTCGCGGGGGCGCTCGGGGGCGAGGTGGCCGCGGCGACCGTACGGCATCTGGCTCGGGTCAGCGCGGGGAACGTGCTCTACCTGCGCGAGATCGTGCACGCGGGGCGGACCACGGGCCGGCTCGCCGAGCGGGACGGGCAGTGGCGGTGGCAGGGCGAGCTGGCCGTGACCACCAGGCTGCGCGAGCTGGTCGGCGCCCGGATCGGGCATCTCGACCAGGACGAGCGCGAGGTGCTGGAGCTGGTGGCGTTCGGGGAGCCGCTGGAGACCGAGCTGCTGGTGTCGCTGACGTCCGCGCAGGCGGTCGAACGGGTGGAGGAGCGCGGCCTGGTCACCGCTGTACCGGATGGTGAGCGGCCCGCCGCCGGCACGCGTGCGCACCTGCGTCTCGGGCATCCGCTCTACGGCGAGGTGGTTCGCGGCGACTGCGGGACGCTGCGGACGCGGCGGCGGCTGCGGATGCTGGCCGGCGCGCTGGAGTCGAGCGGGCTGCGGCGGCGCGAGGACGAGCTGCGGGCGGCCGTGTGGCTGCTGGACAGCGGCTCGGCCGCCGCGCCCGGCACGCTCGTCTCGGCCGCGCGGCTGGCCTGGGCCAGGCAGGATCCCCGGCTGGCCGAGCGGCTGGCCAGGGCCGCGATCGACGCGGGGGCGGGCGTGTCCGCGGTCGCGCTGCTCGGCGAGGTGCTCATGGTGCTGGGCGACGCGGACTCGGCGCTGGCCGCGCTGCGGCGCGCGGCCAGGGACGCGGTCACCGAGGGCGAACGTGCCCAGCACGCGCTCAGCCTGGGCATCAACCTCGCGTGGGCGGGCGCGGACGCCGAGGCGTGCCGGGTGCTCGACGTGGCCGCGCGTACGCTGACCGAGCCAGGATGGCGGCAGGAGGCGCACGTCTACCGTGCGGTCGCCGACAGTTTCGCCGGGCGGCTGACCGGTGCGGCGCGGTCGCTGGTGCGGGCCCGTTCGTCCGGGCCGATGACGGTACGCGGCGACGCGCACGCGGCGTCCATGGAGGCGTGGGTCGCGGCGTACTCGGGGCGGACCGAGCGCAGCCTGGAGATCTCCGAGCGGGCGCTGGCCGGCGTGGCGGACTGGCGGGACGAGGCGCCGCACGCGCTGCCGACGTTCCTGGACGCGTTGTGCGCGGCGCAGACGTTCTCCGGGCGGCTGGGGGCGGCGGCGCGGACCGCGGAGCGCGGCATGGGGCTGCCCGCGGCCGAGCTGTCGGTGTCCGGGTTCGGGGCGTATCGGGCGCTGGTCAGCAGGCTGCGCGGCGACGCCGAGGGCGCGCTGCGCTGGTGCGCGGACGACATGGCCAGGCTTCCGGTACGCGAGCCGTACCTGGGCCGGTGCGCGGCCGAGCAGGCGCACGCGCTGGCGCTGCTGGGCCGGACGGCGCAGGCCAGACAGGCGCTCGCCGAGGCCGGCGAGCTGGCGTCCAGGTGGGCGTTCACCCGCCAGGTCGCGTCGCAGGCCGCGGTCTGGGTCGCGGCGGCGGGCGGCGACCTTCCCGGGGCGCTGCGCCTGTGCCTGGCCTCTGCCGACCATGCGGAGCGGCACGAGCTGCTCGGCAATCTGATGTTCGCGCTGCACGATCTGGTGCGGCTCGGAGCGCCGGAGGCGGCGGCGGACCGGCTCTCCGCGCTGGCGGAGCGGATGGAGGGAACGCTGGCGCCGCTGCTGGCCAGGCACGCGCGGGCCATGGGGAGTCCGGACGAGCTGCGGGTCGTGGCGGGCGAGTTCGAGCGGAGGGGTCTGGTGCTGTACGCGGCCGAGGCCACCGCCCAGGAGGCGGCCGCCCATCGGGACGCGGGGCGCGGCACCCTGGCCAGGGGCGCGCAGACCAGGGCGTGGGCGCTGGCCAAGCTCTGCCCGGGGGTCTCGACTCCCGCGCTGGTCGAGCTGGCCACGCCCGCGCTCACGCCGCGCCAGCGGGAGATCGTCCAGCTCGCCGCCGCCGGGCTGACGAACAGGCAGATCGCCGACCGGCTGACGCTGTCCACCAGGACGGCGGCCAACCATCTGCAGGCCGCTTACGAGAAGCTCGGGGTGAACGACCGCACGCAGGTGGGCCGCCTGCTGACCGCCCTCTGAGCCGCTGTACAGGGGCCCGGCTGGAGGAATTTCCGCAGGCCGTCGTACAGGGCGGGCTAGATGAGTTTCAGCAAGCCGTCGTACAGGGTCTGGCGCTCTTCCGGCGTCAGCACCCCGTACGGCGCCGCGGCCCGCAGGTTCGTCCGCGTCTCGATCCTGGCGCGCTGCGGCCCGGCACGCAGGCCGACGATGGCGGCGGCCGACAGGCCCTCCGCCTGCCAGGCCGCGGCGTGCGCGTCGGCGCGGTGGTGGCGCAGCGCGGCGAGCCGGTTGAACAGCAGCAGCCCCGGCGCCGCGCCCGCCGGCTCGTAGGGCGGCGTGACGAGCTCGAACGCGCCGCCCGGCAGGCGCTCGGCCCCGTCGAGCACCCGGCCCGCCAGTCCGGCCAGGCCCGGCAGGTCGTGGCCCGGCCAGACGCGTTCGGTCGTGGCGGCGTGCAGGGCGTAGAGGGCGTCGACGAACGTCCTGCCCTTGGCCGTCAGGCGCAGCCTCCCGTCGCCGTCCGCTTCGAGGGCGCCTTCGCGTAGATGGTCGCGCAGGTCGGCGTCGCGTCCCGGCACGTCGCCGTAGCGGTAGATCGTGGCCAGCGCGGGCCTGGTCAGCGGGCGTAGCGGGAGGGTGAAGCGCAGGTCGGACAGGAGGCCCGGGGTCAGGCCCGACGTGACGGCGAGGTCGGTGGCCGCTCTGAGGGCGGCGGCGTGCACGTTGACGTGGGCCGCGTCGATGACCGGGGCGATCGCCGCCGCATATTCCGACAGGTCCTGAAATTTAGGCATCGGGGGCGATTATGCCGGTTATCCGTAGCGGACCCGCAGCGAATCATCACCTCCGGACTTCAGGGTGGGGTCAACCGCTCGGCGCCCGGCGGTGTTCTCCCACCGTCTTCTCGCTCAGCCCTCCCATTCGCCCTCCCGTTCGCCCTCCCCTTCGTCATGTCTGGAGTCCCCATGACTGCCCGCCGCTGGGTGGCTCTGCCTGTTCTGCTGGCCGCGGTCTTCGTGACCACGCTCGACTTCTTCGTGGCCAACCTGGCTGTGCCGTCGATCCGCGCCGACCTGCGCGCGGACGACGCCGGCGTCCAGCTCGTGATCGCCGGATACGGGCTGGCCTACGCCGCCGGTCTGATCGTGGCCGGGCGGCTCGGCGACCTCTACGGGCATCGCCGGGTGTTCGCGCTCGGGCTGGCCCTGTTCACGCTGGCCTCGGCGGGGTGCGGGCTGGCGTACGACATCGGGGTGCTGGTGGCGGCGCGGGTCGCGCAGGGCGCGGCGGCGGCGCTGCTCGCGCCGCAGGTCCTCACCCTGCTCGGCGCGTTGTACCAGGGGGCCGACCGGGCCAGGGCGTTCGGCTGGTACGGGGCCGCCGTCGGCCTGGCCGGGGTGAGCGGCCAGGTGGCGGGCGGGCTGCTGGTGGCGGCCGATCCGCTGGGGCTGGGCTGGCGGGCCTGCTTCCTGGTCAACGTGCCCGCCGGGGTGGCGGCACTGGCGCTGATCGGGCGGCTGCTGCCCCGTACCGGCAGGTCGGGCACGCGGCGGGACCTCGACCTGGTGGGGGCGGCGCTGGTCGCGGCCGGTCTCGCGGTCGTCGTGCTGACGCTGGTCGAGGGGCGGGAGCAGGGCTGGCCGCCGTGGACGTGGTGGTGCCTGGCCGCGTCGGGACCGATCCTGGGCGCGTTCGTACGACGGCAGCGGCGGCTGGCGGCCGACGGGCGGGTGCCGTTGCTGGATCTGGCGGTGTTCGGGGAGAAGGGGTTCGCGGGCGGGCTGGTGGCGGTGGCGCTGCTGTTCGGGACGTCGGCGGGGCTGTCGTTCGTGCTCGCCCTCTACGCGCAGGAAGGGCTCGGGCTCGGGCCGCTCGCCGCCGGGGTCATGTGCACCGCGCTGAACGCCGGGTTCCTGGTGGCTTCGCTGCGTCCCCGGCCGATGGGGGCTCCGGCGTTGCTGCTGGGGCTCGTGCTCCTGTACTGCGGGGTGGCGTGGGGCTGGGGGCCGTACGGGGTGGCGGCGGCCCTGCTGGTGACGGGGGCCGGGATGGGCTGGCTGATGTCGCCGCTGATCTCGTCGGTCCTGTCAGCCGTACGCGCTGAGCGAGCCGGAGCCGCGGCCGGGGTGCTCGGGACCGTGCAGGAGACCGGCGGGGTGCTGGGCGGGACGTTGACCGGAGCCGCGTTCTTCGGCGCGCTGGACGGCGGGTGGGACGCCGCCGCGCAGGCCGGGATCGTGGTGCTGATCGTGGGTGCGGGCGGCGTGCTGGCCCACTCCGCCCTGCGGCTCCGGCGTGACGCGGCAGCCTCGGCGGTGGCGAGGTTTCACGTGAAGCAGGAGTGCCCAGCCGACCGCCCGTAAGGCGTGGAATGCTATGCCCATGGCGCCGCCGTTCCGCTTAGCCCGCACCGCGGTTTTCGCCGTGGTCTGCCTGGGGCTCGGCGTGGCGGCGCACCTGCTCGCCGGTGCCACCGTCGCTCCCCCGGTCGCGCTGGGCGGCCTGGGGCTGGCGTTCGCGGCGGCGTTCCCGCTGTCGGGGCGTGAGCGTCCGCTGGCGGTGATCCTTTCGCTGCTCGCCGCGCTGCAGGTGGTCATGCACCTGCTGTTCTCGCTGTCCCACGCCACCTCTCCGCACCAGCTGGCCGGCCACCTGCACTCCGGTCTGATGCCCAGCGCGGGCATGCTCGTGGCCCACGGCTGGGCCATCGTGCTGACCGCGCTCTGGCTGGCGCGCGGCGAGGCCGCGCTCTGGGGGCTGCTGCGCCGCCTGGCCATCCGGCTGCTGGTCATCTGGCTGCCGCTCCTCACCACACCTTTTTCCACACCCCTGTGGACGGCGGAGCCGCGCGTGCTCCGCCCGGCCGTGCTGCGGCACGTCGTCAGCAGGAGGGGCCCTCCGCCGGTCGTCGCCGCCTGACCTGCGGGTCCAGGCAAGACGCTTCCCTCCATCTCGATGACCCCCGCGCCCGGCAGGGCCTGTTTCGGCATGCCGGGCGGAGAAAGGCCTTCCCGTGTTCTCTCGTCATGCCCTCATGCTCACCGCTGCGATGGTGGTGGCTCTGGCCGGTTGCGGCGGCTCCCCCACCTCCACTACTGCGGCGGTCCCGTCGCCCGCTCCTTCAGCCGCTGGGCTGTCCATCACCGACCCCTGGGTGAAGACCACCAAGAAGGGGATGACCGCCGCGTTCGGCACGCTGGTCAACGACGGCGACACCGCGGTGACCATCGTGTCCGGCGCGACGCCCCTCTCGCCGATGGTCGAGCTGCACGAGGTGGTCGAGTCCGGCGGCAAGATGGTCATGCGGCCGAAGGCGGGCGGCTTCGTCGTCCCGCCGCACGGCACGCACCAGCTCCAGCCGGGCGGCGACCACATCATGCTGATGGGGGTCGCGCAGGCGGTGCGGCCCGGGGCCAGGATCTCGTTCACGCTCCAGGTCAAGGACGGCAAGCCGTTCGAGTTCACCGCCGTCGGCAAGGACTTCGCCGGTGGCGAGGAGGACTACCAGCCGGGGCACAAGTGATCAGCCGCAGAGGGCTGTTCGCCGGGGGCGCCGCCACTGCGGCCGGCGCCCTCGCACGCCGCGACACCCCGCAGCCGAGCAGCACCCTGGTCGAGCCGTTTCATGGCGCGCACCAGGCCGGCGTGGCCACGGCGGCACAGGCGTACGCGGTGTTCCTCGGGTTCGACCTGCTGCCCGGCACGCGCAAGGAGGCGATCGTCCGGCTGCTCCAGCTGCTCACCGACGACGCGGCCCGGCTCACCCAGGGGCGGCCCGCCCTGGCCGACACCGAGCCTGAGCTGGCGGTGACCCCGGCCAGGCTGACGATCACGTTCGGGTTCGGCCCTGGGCTGTTCAAGGCGGCCAAGGCGGACTCGCCGGTGGCCGGGCTGCCCGCGTTCGCCACGGACAAGCTGGACAAGCGGTGGAGCGGCGGCGATCTGCTCGTACAGGTGTGCGCGGAGGACAGCCTGACGGTCGCGCACGCCGTACGCATGATCGTGAAGGACGCGCGGTCCTTCACGCGGGTGCGGTGGACCCAGCGCGGGTTCCGCGGGCAGACGGCGGGCAAGACGCAGCGCAACCTGATGGGCCAGGTGGACGGCACGGTCAATCCGACGGACCTGGACAGTGCCGTGTGGATCGGCCAGGCCGGCCCCGCCTGGCTGCGCGGCGGCACCACCATGGTGCTGCGCAGGATCCGCATGCAGCTGGAGACCTGGGACGCCGCCGATCGGGTGGCCAGGGAGTTCACGATCGGCCGCCGGCTGGACACCGGGGCGCCGCTGACCGGCCGGGCCGAGCACGACGAACCCGACTACAACCGCCTGAACCGGATCGGTTTCCCGGTCATCTCGGAGTTCGCGCACATCAGGCGGGCGCACGTGTCGGATCCGGCCCGGCGGATCCTGCGCCGCCCGTACAACTACGACGAGGGTCTCGCCCGGGACGGCACGTCGGACTCCGGGCTGCTGTTCGCCTCCTACCAGGCCGACATCGCCCGGCAGTTCGTGCCCGTCCAACGCAGTTTGGCCGAGGGCGACCTGCTCAACGAGTGGACGACCGCGATCGGCTCCGCCGTCTTCGCCCTGCCGCCGGGATGCGCGCCCGGCGGGTGGATCGGTGAGGGCCTGCTGTCCTGAACGCCCCCGCGCCGAGCGGACCGGTCAGCCGTACCGGCCGCTCGGCGCGGGACGCAGGGCGGCGGCGAGGTCGCCGGCGAGCGCCGGGATCTCGCCGGGGCTCAGGGACGACACGGTGAGGCGCAGCGCGGGCGGCGTACTGACGCGGTTGCGTGCGCCCGGCGCGGCGGCCCAGCCGCGGGCGAGCAGGCCGGTGATCGCGCTGGCCTCGTCCGCGACCGGGACCCACACGTTGAGCCCGCTGCGGCCGTGCGCGGGGACGCCGCGCTCGGCCAGCGCCGCCACCAGGCCGTCCCTGCGCATCCTGTACGCGGCCCCGACCTCGGCCCGGTCGACCGCTTCCGTCCGCCACAGGTGGGCGACGGCGCGTTGCAGCAGATGGCTGACCCAGCCCGAGGCCAGCCGCTGGCGGCCGCGCAGCCGCCCGAGCGTGACCGGGTCGCCGGTGATCAGGGCCAGGCGCAGGTCGGGCCCGAGGTCCTTGGCCGTCGAGCGGGTGTGGATCCAGCTCTCGGTCACGCCCGCCAGCGGATGGGCGGGAACGTCCACGAAACCCGCGCCGTGGTCGTCCTCGATGAACAGCACCTCAGGACGGGCGGCCAGCTCCGCGCGCAGCGCCCGCGCCCGCTCTGCGGTGATGGCGGCGCCGGTCGGGTTCTGCGCGCGGGAGGTGATCACCACGGCACGCACGCCTGTCCGCAGCGCCCGCCCGAGCTCGTCGGGTAGCGGCCCGTCGTCGTCGATCCGCACCGGCACCGGGCGCAGCCGCAGGGCGGCGACCAGGTCGAGCAGCGCCGTCCAGCCCGGGTCCTCCACCGCGATCGCGTCGCCCGGCCGTAGATAGGCGGCCAGCACGCGCTCCACCGCGTCCAAGGTGCCCGAGGTGATCGCCAGCGGCCCCGGGGCGATCCCGTCGGCCCGCAGCCGCGCGCCGGCCAGGTCGAGCAGCTCTTCGTCGTCGTCCGTGCCGTACATGGCGGGCCGCTCCGCATGCGCCCTGGCCGCCGCCGCCAGCGCCTCGTGCAGGGGCGGGAGCAGGGCGGGGTCCGGGTTGCCCTTGGCCAGGTCGCGCACCCCCGGCGGCACCTCGACGCGGATCTCCTCGCGGGACGTGCTGGCCGGACGTGCCCTGACCCGGGTCCCGCGCCGCCCAGCCGTCTCCACGATGCCGCGCTCACGCAGCAGCCGGTACGCCGCCGCCGCCGTGTTGGGGCTGACCCGCGCCTGCGTCGCCGCCTCGCGGACCGGGGGCAGCGACGCGCCGGGCGGCAGCCTGCCTCCCGACACCGCCGACTCGACCTCGGCCGCAATCTCGCTGGCAGTGCTACCGGCGATCAGGTATGTTTCTGGCACAATTTCCATTATGTACTAATACAAAGGGAGTGGCAAATGCTGATCCATCCTTGGGACGCGGCCCGGGACGAGCACGAATGGCGGGACTGGCTGCGTACCCGCGATTTCGGCCAGCTCGCGGCGAACGGCGTGAACGGCGGCCCGCCGGTCGTGGTGCCCACGCATTTCCTGTTCGACGGCGACCGGATCCTGCTGCACCTCGCCAGGCCGAACCCGATCTGGGCGGCGGTGGAGGCCGCCCCGCGGGTCGTGGTGAGCGTGTACGACGACTACGCCTACATCCCCTCGGGATGGCGCTCCGACGTTCCCGAGAACGGCGTGCCGACCAGCTATTACGCATCGGTGCAGCTCACCTGCGAGGCCCACGTCGTGGACGACAAGGAAGGTAAGGCGGAGATCCTGCGCAGGCAGCTGGCCCACCACGAGCCCGAGGGCGGGTACGGGGAGGTCGCCGCCGACGCGGGGCCGTACCACCGGAATCTGTCGGCCATCCGGGGGCTGCGGCTGGACGTGGTGGGGGTGCGGGCCAAGTTCAAGTACGACGACCGGCGACCGGTCGAGTTCCGCGAGCGGATCTCCGCCGGGCTCGCCGAGCGGGACCTTCCGGGGGACGCGAGCGCCAGGACGCAGCAGCGCCGGCGGATGCATTTCAGTTGAGGCTGAAATGACCAGTCAAGACGGTGGACGTTAGGATGTTCCACATGACTGCGCAGGACGGCCCCGATCGCGAGCAGGTGCTCGCCTGGGTCGAGCGGGTGGCGACGTTCGTCTCCGAGGAGTGGGGGCTCGCCCCGATCACCGGTCGCGTCCTGGGCTGGCTGATGGCCTGCGACCCGCCTGAGCAGACCGCCGGCGAGATCGCGGAGGCCATCGGCGCCAGCCGCGCCTCGCTGACGACGAACATGCACCTGCTGACGTCCATCCGGCTGATCCGCAGGTTCCGCAAGGCCGGCGAGCGGAACGTCTACTACCAGATCGAGGACGACGCCTGGTCCAAGGTCATCCGGCAGAAGCTCGCCGCGTTCACCGCGTTCGACGAGCTGGCGGCGGAGGGCCTGCGGCTCGGCTGGGGCGATGAGGCGCACACCGCGCGCATCCGCTCGGCCAGGACCTCCATCGCCGCCCTGGCCAACGTGCTCGACCAGGCCGCCGGCAGCCACGGCCCCGGAGACTCGATGTCCGATCGTCACTAGTCGGACCGGCCGCGCACCGGGAAGAGTGGGCGCATGCTCGCAGACGACGACGCCTACTCCGTGCTCAGGAGCCGTGACGGCCGTTTCGACGGCCGGTTCTTCGTCGCCGTCGTGACCACCGGTGTCTACTGCCGCCCGAGCTGCCCGGCCGCCCTGCCCAAGCGGGAGAACGTCCGCTTCTACCCCTCCTCCGCCGCCGCGCTGGAGGCGGGGTTCCGCGCCTGCAAGCGCTGCCGTCCCGACACCACCCCCGGCTCCCCCGAGTGGGACGTGCGCGCGGACGTCGCCGGTCGCGCCATGCGGCTGATCGCCGACGGTCTCGTGGACCGCGAAGGGGTCGCGGGCCTGGCCGCCCGGCTCGGCTACAGCGAGCGCCAGCTCCGCCGCCAGCTCGTCGCCGACCTGGGCGCGGGCCCGCAGGCACTGGCCAGGGCGCAGCGAGCGGCCAACGCCAGAACGCTCCTGGAGACCACCGACCTGCCGGCCGGCGAGATCGCGTTCGCGGCGGGGTTCGCCACGATCCGGCAGTTCAACGACACCTTGCGCCAGGTGTACGGCACGACGCCCACCGCGCTGCGCGGCTCCCGCCACACTCGCCGCTCTCCCGGGACGTTGTGCCTGCGCCTCACGTACCGGCCGCCTCTGGAGGCGGCCCGTCTGTTCGGGTTCCTCGCCGCACGCGCGGTCCCCGGGCTGGAGGAGGCGGGCGACGGCCGTTACCGCCGGGTCCTGGCGCTTCCGCACGGTCTGGGCGTCGTGGCGCTGCGGCCTGCTCATGGGTACGTGTCCTGCGAGCTGCGCCTGGAGGACCTGAAGGACCTCTCGGCGGCGGTGGGCCGGTGCCGACGGCTGCTCGACCTGGACGCCGATCCCCGGGACGTGGCCGACCGCCTCGGCCGGGACCCGGTGCTCGGGCCCGTGGTGGCGGCCGCTCCCGGCCTGCGGGTGCCCGGTCACGTGGATCCGGCCGAGATGGCGGTACGCGCGATCGCCCGGGAGGAGACCGCCGGCGGCCGGGCCCTGCTCGCCGGGCTGGTCCAGCGGTACGGCACGCCGTTGAGCGCGCCTGTGGACGGGCTCACCCACGCCTTCCCCCGCATGGAGGTCCTGGCCGAGGCGGACGTGCCCGCGCCAGTCGCCGCGCTGGCCGAAGCGGTTTCGGCCGGCCGGCTCGACCTGGGTTTCGGGGCCGGCCGTGAGCAGGCCGGACGTGAGCTGCTGGCGGTGCCGGGCGTCGATGCGGAGGTGGCGGGGCGGGTCCGGCTGCGGGCGCTCGGCGATCCCGACGTCTTCCTGCCCTCTGACCCGGCTGTGCGGGACGGGCTGAGCCGCCTCGGGCTGACGGTTGAGGACGCGCGACGGTGGCGGCCGTGGCGCTCGTACGCGATGAGCCACCTGACCGCGATCCGCCCCTAAGACGCGCGGAACCCCGCGCCTCCCCTGAGACGCCCGGCACCCCCCGCCCGCCCCTGAAACGCGCGCCCGCACTCCGAGGCGCGCCCCCTTCCGTTAAGGAACCCCTTTGTCCATCTACCTGTCCCTGCTCAGGACCAGGCGTGACTTCCGTCGCCTGTGGCTGGGCGCGTCCGTGTCCGTGATGGGCGACAGCATGACGTTCATCGCCCTGTCCTGGCTCGTCCTGGACCAACGGGACGGCACCGCGAAACTGGGTGTGCTGGCGGTCTGCTACACCGCTCCGGTGCTGGTCGGCGGCCTGGTCGCGGGCCCGCTGCTCGACCGGTTCGACAAGCGGGCGGCCCTGATCGCCGACAGCGTCCTGCGCGGCCTCGCCGTGGCGTCCGTCCCGCTCACGGCCGTGGCCGGTGGCGTGCCGTCGTGGCTGCCCTTCCTCGTCGCGGCACTCTACGGCCTGCTGAAGATGGTCCCGATGGCCGCCGTTCCCGCCGCCATCCCGGACCTCGTCGCCCCCGGCGAACGCGACGCCGCCAACGCCCTCGAATCCGTGAGCTACTCCCTGTCGGGGATCATCGGCTTCACCCTCGCCGCCCCGCTGCTCGGTGCCGTGGGCCCGGCGACGCTGCTGGCCGTGGACGCCGTCACCTACGCGTGCTTCGCGATCGCCGTGACCCTGATCCGCAGCCCGCTGCGCCCGCACGAGAGGCCACATTCGCCCGCCCCCTCGCGAACGGTCTTTCGCGACAAGGTCCTCATCGGCACGACGCTGGCCTTCATGGCCTTCAACATCGCCGAAGGCGCGATGACCATGGTGGTGGCTCCCTGGCTGGCCAAGGAGCAGCTTCCGGGCGACGGCGCCGCGCTGTCCCTGCTCATGGCCGCGCTGTCGGCCGGTGAGCTGCTGGGCGGGTTCGCGGCGGGAGCGTGGCGGCCCAGGATCGGCCGGCTGGCCGCCATCGCCGTGGTCGAGCTGGTGGCGGCGGCCGGTTTCCTGGCGGTGCTCGGCAGCCCTCATCTGGTCCCGGTGGCCGTGGGCTTCCTGATCATCGGCGCCTTCAGCGCACCCATGACGGTCTGGGCGCAGTCGCTGCGCATGGAACGCATCCCGCCGTCCCAGCGCGGCCGCGTCTTCGGCGTCTTCCGTACGATGATGCAAGCCACTCCGCCGATCGGCGCCGCCCTCATCACCCCGATGCTGGTGACCGGCGACCTGACGGAAGCGGTGATCCTGATGACCGCGCTGGCCGCTCTCCCCGCCCTCGCCCTCTTCCTGCTGCGCGAATCCCCCATCTCTGAGCAGACCCCCCAGCCCGAGCTGCGGCCGGCCGGCGACCCTTGACCCACAACCTGTGGATAACCGGCCCCTCCTGTGGATAACCCCTCCACCGGATCGGCCCATACCAGGCGCCGCGGTCACCCTCCGCAGGCACCTGGCCGACCGCCGCCCACCACCCTCGAACAGGCCCTGAACTGGGACTTCACCCTGCTGGTCGGCGATCGGGGAGCCGCCGCGTCACGGCGTGAGACCATCCCGTCGCGACGTGGTATCACTACGTGAGAAATCGTCACCAGCCTGTGGACGAAGCGGGCGCATTCCGCGCCCTGGATCACCAGTTCCAGTACGAGCGGGCCTCCGACTGCCAGCTCTTCGGGTAGTACTGCTGGATCTTGAACGCCATGCCGCGCCCGCGCGCGATGTACTGGTCGCGCTCCAGTCTCCTGGCGATCGGCTTGCCCGGGCTGCCCTGGTTGTCCCACCAGGACTCCCACTGCTTGATGCACGTCTGCGCGCCCAGATAGCGGTTGGAGCAGGCGGCGGGCGGCGTCCAGATCTGGGTGTGGCCGAAGTCGACGACCTTCCCCGAGGACTCCTCGGTGATCGTCCCCCATGCCTTCAGGCAGTATCCCGCCGCGGGAATGTCCCACTTCACGTAGTGCTGACGGCCGGACGTGGCGAGCGTCCGCAGATTTCCGCACTTGGCGTCACCGATCTGCTCCTTGGTGACCCTGACCGAGTAGTAGGTGCCGTTGTCCCGCCAGCCGTCCAGCATGAGCCAGCCGCCGTCGTGCACGAACTTCTCCGCGTACGACGGCGGCCACTTCTTCGGGTCGCCCCAGCTGATCTCCGAGGTCGTCGCCGACAACGGCTTCCACGTCCACTGACCGGCGGCCTGCCCGTCCGCCCAGTGCTGGCCGGCGCTGCGCGCCGCGAACTGGGAGTACTGGCCGTAGTTCTCCGCGGCCTGCGCGGGGCCGGTCATCCCCGCGAGCACCGTCACCATCGCCGCTCCCGACACGAGAACGGGCCGCAAGCTGGTCTTTTTCCTCATCACGGCAGGCACGTTACCCACGCCTGCCGGACGAGCCCGCTCAGATCAAGAAACTTGGAAACGTACCCGGCGGAGCTACTTCTTCTCCTCCATGACGACGGTGGCGGTCTCGGTCTTGCCGTCCCTCAGGTAGGCGATCTCCACCCGCTGCCCCACCTTGAAGCCGCGCACCTGGCCCACGACCGTGTCGCCGCCCTGGACCGCCGTGTCGCCGACCTTGGTGATCAGGTCACCCTGCTTCAGCCCCGCCTTCTCGGCCGGGCTGCCCGCGGTCACCTGGCGGATCAGCGCGCCGGGCACGTCGCCCGTGGCGTCGGTGACGCTCACCCCGAGGAAGGCATGGCTCACCTTGCCGCTGCTGATGAGCTGGTCGGACACCTGCTTGGCGGTGTTCACCGGGATGGCGAAGCCGAGGTTGACGCCGTCCGCGGCGATCGCGCTGTTGATGCCGATCAGCTCGCCGGCCGCGTTCACCAGGGCGCCGCCGGAGTTGCCGGGGTTGATCGCCGCGTCGGTCTGGATCATGCCGCCGATCGTGGTCGTCTCGGCCTGCTCCTGTTGCTGCTGCCCCTGGTTGCCCCAGCCCGGCGGGAGCTGCTGCTCGCTCTGGTTGCCCCCCGCGGTCACCGTACGGTCGAGCGCGCTGACGATGCCCGAGGTCACCGTGCCGTCGAGGCCGAGCGGGCTGCCGATGGCCAGCACGTCGTCACCGACCTTGAGCTGGTCGCTGTCGCCCAGCGTGACCTTGGCCAGGTCCGACACGCCCTCGGCCTTGATGACGGCGAGGTCGGTGGCCGGGTCGGTGCCCACCACGGTGGCCTTGGCGGTCTTGCCGTCGTTGAACTTCACCGTCAGCCCGCCGCTCTGCCCCTGCACGACGTGGTTGTTGGTGAGGATCAGCCCGTCCGCCGACAGCACGACGCCCGAGCCCTCTGCGGTCTGCCCCTGGATCATCACGACCGAGGGCTGCACCTTCTCCGCCACCTGAGCGACCGTGAGCTGGTCGGCCGCCGTGCGGAAGACCGGGCTCGCGGCGCTCGTGGTGGTAACGACAGGAGACGGGCTGTTGGCGCCGGCGATGTAGGCCCCCATGGCTCCGCCGCCGAGCGCCGCCGCCGACAAGGCGGCCACCGCCGCGATCGCCAGCCCCGCGATGGCCTTTCTTGTGAGCGTCAGACCTCGCCTGGCCGGCGGCGGAGGCGGGGGCAGCGTGGGCGGAAGCGCGCCCGGCCGGGTGAAACCGCCCACGGAGGGCGGCCGCTCGCCGAATTGGCTCCAACCGCCGGCATTCTGCTCGCGAGGCTCGTTCGCGTCCATGTCATCTCCTAGATCCCGATGACACAAGAGTGCTGAAAGGCAGGTAAATCCCGGCTAAGCCCCAGGTTGCGCCGGCTGGAAACCCCTGACACCGGCCTTATCACCGCTGGCTGTGGTCGATCATGGCCGCCGAAAATAAATTTCCCTTCCTACAGCGGGTGCTCCAGCCAGTGCCGCATGCGCTGTCGGCACCACGCGTTATCGGGCGGGTGGGCCGTAGGTCGCGGTCAGCAGGTCGCGGGCGAAGCCTTGGGGGTCGTGCAGCCCGGTGGCCGCCAGGGTGCGGGGGGCGTGGGCGAGCAGGTGCGGGAGCGCGCCGTGCAGGGCGAGCGTCACGGCGGTCGCGCGTTCGGGCGTGACCGGCAGCCCCGCCGCCCGTTGGGCCTGCTCGAAGGCGGCGAAATCGGCGGCCGCGATGCCGTCCACGATGGCGGCCAGCCAGGGCAGCCGGGCCGCCTCGGCCTGCAGCTCCAGGTAGGCCAGCAGCCGCGTACGGCCGGCGCCCGCGACGTCGGCCAGCAGCGCGCCCATCAGCGCCACCAGGCTCTCCCGATCGGCGGGCACCGGCCTGGGGACCTCGTCGTACAGCTCGACGCACCGCTCGGCCGCTGCGCGCAGCACGGCCTGCCGGGTCGGGAAGTAGTTCTTGGCCGTCCCGGGTGGCACGGCGGCGGCCGTGTCGACGGCGCGGTGCGTCAGCCCGCGCCCGCCCTGGTCGGCCAGCACCTCGATGGCCGCGTCCTGCAGCCGTTGCCGCCGGTCCTGATTGCGCACGAAGGCAATGCTACCGTAAGTGTGGTACCACAGTTGTGGTGGTTAAGGTCGAGGAGGGGAACGTCGTGGCCGGATCGGCGGTAGTGGTGGGCGCGGGCGTGGGCGGGCTGGCGACGGCGATCGGGCTGCGCCGGGCGGGCTGGCGGGTGACGATCCTCGATCGGCGGGCCGAGCTGGAGCGGTACGGCACGGCGTTCGGCATCCATCCCACCGCACAGGCCGCGCTCGACCGCCTCGGCGTCGGTGACGCCTTTCGCGCGCGGGCGGTGCCGTACCGCGACGGGCGCATCCGCACGCCGGACGGGCGCGTGCTGGCGAGCCTCCCGCTGGAGCGCATCGAGCGCAGAGCGGGCCGGCCCGAGCTGCTGATCTCACGTCCCTACCTGCTCGACGTGCTGCAAGCGGCGCTGGACGTGCCGGTGACCTACCTGGAGAACGTCTCGGACGCCACCTCCCTGGCCGGCGCGCACGACCTGGTGGTCGGCGCCGACGGCATCAACAGCGCCGTACGGGCCACGCTGTTCGGCAGCCGCGGCGAGGTCCGGCGCGTCGGCACCGTCACCTGGATCGGCGTCGCCGACTTCGAGTCGGCGGTGCACGGCGAGACCTGGGGCCGCGGGCGCTTCTTCGGCCTGACCCCGATCGAGCCAGGCCGCACCAATTGGTACGCCGCGGTGCCCGAGGCGACCGACGCCGGCGACCTGCGCGCGCTCTTCGCGGGATGGCACGACCCGATCCCGCGCATCCTGTCCGGGACCGACCCCGATTCGTGGATCCGGTACGAGATGCGGCACCTGTTCCCGGCCCTGCCGACGTTCGTCCACGGCGGCAAGGTCGCCCTGGTCGGTGACGCCGCCCACGCCATGACGCCGAACCTCGGGCAGGGCGCCTGCACGGCGATCCTCGACGCGGAGGCGCTCACCCGCGCCGTCGCCCGCCACGGCGTGTCCGGCCTGCCGCCGGCCCTGCGCGCCTACGACGCCGAGCGCCGCCGCAGCGCCCAGCGGGTCGCGTTCGGCTCGCGTACCCTGCACCGCTTCGTCCGCACCGAGCGCTCCGGGCTGCGTGACTCGCTCGTCCGCCTGCTTCCGTCCTGAGCGATCGGGCCCCGCACGGCGGCAAACGATAAATTACTATCGTTTCCAGAAAGGTCGGCAGTCGATCCCTCTCCAGGAGATGACATGAGCGATCCCATGACGTTGCCCCTGCACATGCGGCGCACCATGTTCGATCCCGATCCTGAGCTCATGACGGCGCGCGACGAGGAAGGCGTCCGGCAGGTTCGTACGGCGTTCGGCATCGACGCCTGGCTGGTCACCCGCTACGCCGACGTGCGCGAGGTGCTCGGGGACGCCGAGCGGTTCAGCAACGCCCGCGGGATCGGCATCCAATTCCCCGGCATGCCGCAGGCCAGCGTGGAGCAGCGCAAGAAGATGCGGGCGGGCAACCTGCTGACGTTCGACCCGCCCGAGCACACGCGGCTGCGCCGGATGCTGACGCCGGAGTTCACCATGCGCAGGATGCGCCGGCTGGAGCCGCGTATCCACGACATCGTCACCGATCACCTCGACGCCATGGAGCGCACCGGGCCGCCGGCCGACCTGGTCACGGCCTTCGCCCTGCCGATCCCGTCCCTGGTGATCAGCGAGCTGCTCGGCGTCCCGTACGAGGACAGGGACGACTTCCAGCGGCGTACCAACCGGCTGCTGGACATCTCCCAGCCGCCGGAAGTGCGGCTCGCGGCGCAGCTGGAGTCCCGCGCGTACATGACCGAACTGGTCGGCCGCACCAGGGCCGAGCCCGGCGACGACATGCTGGGCATGCTCGTCCGCGAGCACGGCCACGACCTGTCGACCGACGAGCTGAGCGGCGTCGCCAACCTGCTGCTGCTGGCCGGCCACGAGACCACCTCGAACATGCTCGGCCTCGGCACCCTCACCCTCCTGCGCCATCCCGACCAGCTCGACCTGCTCAGGAAGGAGCCCGAGCGGATCGGCGCCGCGGTGGAGGAGCTGATGCGCTGGCTCAGCATCATCCACTCGGGCATGTCCAAGGTCACCACCACCGAGGTCGAGCTGTCGGGCACGCGCATCCCCGCGGGCGAGGTGCTGGTCTGCTCGCTGCCGGCGGCGAACCGCGACCCGGAGTTCATCCAGAACCCCGAACGCTTCGACATCGGCCGCGGCGATCTGGGGCACCTCGCGTTCGGCCACGGCGTGCACCACTGCCTGGGCGCGCCCCTGGCCAGGATGGAGATGCGGATCGCCTTCCCCGCCCTGTTCGAGCGCTTCCCGGGCCTGCGCGAGACGGAGACCCCGGCGGAGTTCCGTTCCTTCCACATCGTGTACGGCCTGACCAGCTTCCCGGTGACCTGGTGACTACCGTGCGCCCTTGCCTGCGGGGAGCCGGCTGCTAGCGTTCAGCCTGTGCACGAGCAGCGACAGAGAGCCGACGCGCTGCGCAATGCCGACAAAATCATCCGGGCCGCGATCGCCGTCTTGCGCGAGAGCGGCCCCGAGGTTTCCCTTGACGAGATCGCCCGGCACGCGGGGATCGGGATCGCCACCGTCTACCGGCGGTTCGGCGACCGCGACGGGGTGATCAGGGCGGCCTTCCAGACGTACTTCGCCGAAGAGGTCGAACCGCTCGTGCTCGCCACGAGCGGCGCCACCGACGCGGGCCGCGCGCTGGCCGAGGCGCTCAGCGGGACGGTCGACACCCTGGTCACCCACCACGGGCTGCTGAAGGCGGCCAGGGAGTCGGGCGCGTTCACGGTGGACATCGCCGAGCGCTTCATCGGGCCGCTCGGCATCGTGCTGGACAGGGCTCAACGACACGGCCAGGTACGCGCCGACCTGGTCGTCAGGGATCTGGCGGCGATCCTGGTCATGGTGCTGGCCACCGTGCATCCGTCGGACCCCGGCCACGACGACTCCCGCCGCTACCTGGCCCTGCTGCTGTCGGGCCTGCGCCCGTCGGCCGACGAGCTGCCCCCGCCCTCCGCCCACCGGCTGCGTCCGGGCGGCGCGCCCGCGCAGGGCCCGCCCTGGCCGGCCTGAAGCTGCGCGGGGCCGGGTGAGCCCTGGAGTGCCCAGACCTCGGTCAGGGCCGCTACTCCCCGGTGAGGCCGTCCACCGACTCCCGGATGAGGTCGGCATGACCGTTGTGCCGGGAGTATTCCTCGATCATGTGGACCAGGATCCAGCGCAGACTGGGCGCCCGGCCGTCGGCCCACGTGCGCCGGGCGAGCTGGTCCAGGCCCCCGTCGGCCAGCGCCTTGTCGACCAGATCGCGGGAGCGGGCCACGGTGTCCCGCCAGAGCGTGCGGAGCTGCTCGGGCGAGTCGCCGGCCGCCGAGTGCCAGTCCCAGTCGGGGTCCGCGGCCCAGTCCACCGTGTCCCACGGGGGCTGGCGGTCCTGCCCGTGCAGGAAGTGCGAGAACCAGTGGTCCTCGACGTAGGACAGGTGCTTGAGCATCCCGCCCAGGGTCAGCGACGAGCCGCCGACCGTCGCCGCCAGCCCGGCCGCGTCCAGTCCCGCGCTCTTCCACTCCAGGGTCGCGCGATGGAACTCCAGGAAGCCCAGGAGCGTGGCGGTCTCGTCGGCGGAAACGGGCGGCTCGGGACGGCCCTGCTCGTCTAGGTCGGTCATGGACGGTGAGTCTAGAGGCCCTACCGGTAACCTCAGCCGATCGTGAAAACCCGGCACTCCATCCGGACACGCAAAAGCGCGCGCCCTCGAAAGGGCGCGCGCTTCCAGGTGTTCCCGGTCAGGCGGCGTAGTGGGGGTAGCCGTAGCCGACGACCTGCGAGGTCGGACGGACCCGCTGCTCGACCTTGCCGTTGCCGGTGTTGCCCTCGATCGTGGAGATCGTGCCGTCGCCGTTGTCCTTGACCACGAAGCCGACGTGGTTGATGGCGCTCAGGCTCTTGCTGCCGCTCCACGAGAAGAAGACCACGGCGCCGGGCTTGGCCTCGGTGCCCCAGCGGTCGTTGGCGGCGAACCACTTCGCGTGCGCGACGGTGTAGGCGTCCCAGCCGACCTGCGGACGGGCGCCGCTCTCCTCGCCGACCCACGAGACGAACATCGAGCACCAGGCGGCGTTCAGGTAGTCCTGCCTGCTGCCGCCGTCACGCTGGGCGGTCTCGGCGCCACGCTGCGAACCGGCGTACCACTGCTGGAACTTGGTGCCGCCACCGGCGGCGTTCTCGGACGTGCCGACCTGGGCCTTGGCCAGGCTCAGCACCTGCTGGGCGGTGACGTTCACCTTGGCCTCGTGGCCCTTGGCGGCGCGCTGCTCGGGCCCGCCATTGGCCTGTACGGCCTGGGTCTCGGCGCTGTGCTGCGCGGAGGCGTACACGGCGGCGTTGGCGCCCAGGGCGGCGGCGACGACGGTCGCGCCGAGCGCGATCTTGGCGATCTTCGGGGCGTTGATGAAACGGTGCTCAGCCATCAGGCGATCTACTCCTTGCTTCCATACCGCTTACCGGGTTAGCTGACGGATTCGGGCGTGGAAGCTGCCCTACGGCACGTTGACGTGCCGATTCACCCCGTTGAGACATGGGTCCCCGGTTCCGCGCACAGGCGGATTCAGCGGTCACAGGCGATTTCCCTGTGATGCGTGTGATGGGTGTGACGTCCGCAGACTGCGTGACGTCGGTAGCGCGGTCCGGTGTAGATACTCGCTGCGATGGCTGCGGCCTCGGCTCCGCGTACGGGATGTACAACAAGCCCCTGACCTGGGTAATTCCCAGGTCACGAAATTTCCACGCCAGGCACTCAGAACGCCGCGAAAGCCCATGGAATCCCCCAGCCGGGAGCGTCCTGGGGTCAGGCCGGCGGGATGCCCGATTCGGCGTGATCGGCGTCGATGAGGTCGTCGAACGGGCGGCGGGCCTGCGCTCCAGCGGCAACCCGGTGGACGTACCCCCTGTCCGTCTTCGCCCGGTACGAGGCCAAGCACCGTACCCTGGTCGACCCCAGGCAGGGCAACGTCGCGCTGATGGTCCCCGCGACCCGTACCGGAATCGCGGCCAGGAACCTGGCCACCCGCCTGTGGCCCGCCGCCGCCACTGCAGGCCGGCTGCGCAACCTCCTGACGAGTACGGCTACGGCGTCCCCGTGACCGCCGGCCGGTCGCCGGCCACGGCCGGCGAGGGCAGCCGGAGCAGGAGGGGCAGCGCCGCGGCGGTCAGCAGCCCACCGGCGAGGAACGCGCCCCGCACCCCCAGGAGAGGCAGGATGACCCCTCCGGCGAGGGCGCCCACGGCGACCCCCACGTTGAAGGCGGCCGAGTTCGCCGCGAGGGCGATCTCCGTCCGGCCCGGCGCCAGCCGCAGGACCTGGTTCTGGGTGGCCATGAAGACCGGCCCCACCGAGGCCCCGAGGAGCGCCAGCATGGCGACCGCCACGGCCCGCACGCCACCGGCCGCGGACAGCGCGAGCAGCGCCACCGCCTGCCCGGCCACCGGGACCGCCAGCGTCGCGAGGGGGAACCGGTCGAGCAGCGGCCCGGTGAGGGTGACCGCCACGATCCCCGCGACCCCGAACACCAGCAGCAGGGCACTGACCGAGTCGCCGGAGAAGCCGCTCACCTGCCCGAGGAACGTCACGACATAGGTGAATCCCGCGAACGCCCCCGTCACCGACAGACCCGTGATCGCCAGCACGATCGCGAACCGGCGGGCGTCCGGGGTGACGCCACGGGCGGCGTGCCTATCCTCGGGACGCGAGGCGGGCAGCAGCGCGGCGATGAGGACGAGCGATACCAGGGCGAGCCCGCCCACCACCAGGAAGGGGGCCTGCCAGCCGGCGTGGCGGCCCAGCCACGTACCGGCCGGGACGCCGAGCACGGAGGCGAGCGACCCGCCGACGGACAGCACGCCGATGATCCGGCCGCGCATCCGCGGCGGGAACAGTCCCACCGCCACCGGCCCCATCACCGCCCAGAAGAGTGCCTGGGCCGCCGCGGTCGCCACCCGGAGCGCGAGCAGCAGCTCGTAGGAGGACACCAGCGTGGACGCCAGGCTGGCGAGGACGAGCACCGCCAGCACGCCCGGCAGCAGGTACCGGCGCGGGATCCCCCGGGTGAGCCGCGCGACGGGCAGGGACAGGACCGCCACCGTCAGGCCGTACCCGGTCACGAGGTGGCCGACGGCCGTCGGGGTCACGCGCAGGTCCGCCGAGAGGAGTTCGAGCAGCCCGATCGGCAGGTTCTCGGTGGTGTTGAAGGTGAACGCGGCCAGCATGAGCGCCGCGACCACGACGACCGCGCGCCAGGAGGCCAGGAAGGGTGGTGGCACCCGGCAAGGATGCCGAGCCGGTCACACCGTCTTCTACTCTTTCGGATGAGGACGAATCAGGCTGGGAGGCAGAGTGCCGCTGCGGATGCGTCTCGGCGTCGATGATCTGCTGCGTTGCCGGTTCGCGGTCTCACCGCTCTGCCAGACGCACGAGGCGCTGCGGATGTTGCGGCGGCCGGAGCGGCACGGCTATCACCGTTCGTGGCTGCGGCGCATGCGTGCCGCCGTGGCGGGACTCGACCTGGCCCCCATGTGGCTCTTCCTGCCGCCGCGTGGCGGTTACACCCCTGATTTCCTCGGGGCGCCGCCCGGCGAACCGTCCCCTGCCTTCGCCGACGAGCTGGCGCGCATGCGGTCCACCGACCCCGCCATGGCGCGGCGGGAGATGGCCCGCTCGCTGGCGTGCACGCCGGGCGCCGCGGAATCCCCGGCCGGGCGGCGGGTGCTCGCCGACCCGGCGCGAGCCGTACAAGAGCTGGCCGATCTCACCGAACGTGCCTGGCATGCCCTGCTGGCCCCGGACTGGGCGAGGGTGCGGGCCCTGCTGGAGGCGGACATCGCCCACCGGACGAGCCGGCTGGCGGCGGGCGGGTGGGAGGCGCTCTTCACCGACCTGCACCCGGACCTGGCCTGGGCGGACCGCACGCTCATCCACCGCACCCCGCACCACTCTCCCGCCGCCCAGGAGGTCGACGGGCGCGGCGTGCTGCTGATGCCCAGCGTCTTCGTCTGGCCGGACGTGGTGAGCGGCTTCGCCGCGCCGTGGCAGCCCACGGTGATCTACCCGGCCCGGGCGATGGGCACGCTCTGGCAGGAGCCCGCCGCGGGCGCGCCCGACGCGCTCGTCCGGCTCGTCGGCCGGACCAGGGCCGCCATCCTCGCCGCCCTGGACGGGCCCGCCTCGACGACGACGCTCGCCCAGCGTCACGGCCTGGCGCCCTCCTCGGTGTCGGCCCACCTGTCGGTGCTGCGCGACGCCGGTCTCCTGACCTCGCGCCGGCACGGCTACCGGGTCCTGTACGAACGCCTGCCGCTCGCGGTGGCGCTGCTGGACGGCCGCACCGGGTAGACGGCCGAGTGCAAACTCTCGCGTCGATCTCGTATGGACGTCCTCAAACGAGGGTTGCGCCGGGCCACGCCTGGAGATCTACGCAGCACAGCGCGCTGTGATCACCTTCCGCGAGGAAGCCACGATCTCGGGGGGCAAGATGTGTGAATATCCACCGTCCGCGTTCGTCCGTAGTGCACCGGCCAGTCCCCGGCGAGCCCGTAATCCGCTCTGTATCGCGCTCGCCTTCGCCATCGGCATGGGGTTCAGCGCCGGTCTCGGCTTTTCGGTCGGCCATGCCGTACAGCCGGACCGGGCCATCGCCCAGCCGGTCGCGGCAAGACCGGCTCCTCTCCTGGAACCTGCGAAGCCGGCGGCATCGTCGGTCCAGCCGGTGAAGCAAGTCGCGGCGCCCAAGAAGAAGCGAATCGTGGTTCACCGGCCGGTGGCCGCCGCCAGGAAGCACATCCAGCACGTGGCCGCTCACCGGCCCGTGGCCGCCGCCAGGCAGCACGTCCGCGCTGAGCGTCCGCGCCACGGCGGGATCGGCGCGCTGCGCAGGCACCTCCGCAGAGCCATCCAGGTACGGGTGCTGAAGCAGCTGGGCGCGCGGTTCGGCGGGTAGCGCGAAGGTTGTCCGGGGCCCAAGATCCCTCCATACTGCTCTGATGGCGCGGTGGCGGTGATGGTGCTGGGACGCGCGTTCCGGCTTGCGGCGGCCGGGCTGGCCGTCGCGCTGGCCTCGGGCGGCAGCACATCTGCGCTGGTCAAGCCCGCGCCTGTGCTCACGGAGGCGACCGCGACCAGGATCACCCTTCAGGAAAAGGCCGGCTTCCTGTACGAGCACCCCTCCGACCCGGTGCGGCTCACCGCGTACCGGGTCGAGGACGATCCCTCCCACGACGACAAGACGCTCCGGCCGAGGTCCTACGCCCGCTGGGACTCCACCTTCACCAAGGTCGCCGAGGGCGATCAGGTGGCGACCGTCTCGCCCGACAGCGACCGGCTGGCGGTGATCGACGAGATGCCCTTCCGGCGGAACGCCGCCCCTGTCGTACGCGTCACCGACCGGATCACCGGTGAGACCCACTCCGTCCCGGTGGGACTGGCCGCATGGCAGGGTCTGTCGGACCCGCGCTGGTCCCCCGACGGCAGACGGCTGCTGTTCACCACCCGGGACCACGCACGTGGTACGGAGTCCCCCGTCACCGTGGGGTTCGTCATCGTGGACGTGGCCACCCGCCGGGCATCGATCGTCCGGACGTTCACGCCCGATGAAGACGAAGACCCGGACGGCAGCTACCGATGGAGTCCCGACGGCACGTCCGTGGCCACCATCTGGCACCATGACCTGAAATTTCGTGATCTGTCGGGTCGGCCGATTCGCGTCATCCCCGGAGTCGCCCAGGAGGCGGGACTCCTCGAATTCTCCCCCACGGGACAGTCGTTCATCACGAGCTGCGATATCGGGGACATGACGCCACAACCGTGTGTACGACTCCTCAGCACCGGCGAACGCCTGGCCATCGCGCACCTCAACCGCGATCCCGGCGACCGCTACGTCGCCGTCGTCGGCTGGTACGACAACGACCGCCTGGTCGCCGAGCGACGGGAGGGCCGGACCTACACCGTCTTCGTCCAGGACCTGAGCGGAAAGGACGTCAAAGTGCTCGCCAGGATCTCGCTCGGGTCCCCGGAGCATCAGGTGCGTGTCCACTACAGCCGCCGCTGACCGCTATTTCGTGCGCCAGAGCGCCCCTCGGTCACGCTGGTCGAACGAAGCGTTCGGATCTTCGGCCTCGCTGACGTAGCCGCTCACGTACACCTCGGCCTTTCCCGGGCGTTTGACCAGCTGTTCGGGGTGGGCGTACCGGCCCTGGGGCGCGGGCAGCCCTTCCTTGGTCCATCGCCCGTCCGACAGGTGCCACAGCTCGCTGGGCTTGGACCGCGTCTCGGCCACCACCCACAAGCCGCCCCTGCCGTCCGGCTCGGCCTGGCCGAAGGTCCGGTGCATCGGCCCCCAGACGCACCGCCAGCGCGAGCCGTTCCCATGCAGCGCCACGGGCCGGGCACGGACCGGCTCGCCCTCGTGCTCCTCGCTGTCGACGCCCCAGCCCACGTTGGCGATCGCCCAGACGTCGTCGGGACCGAGCACCGCCAGGCCCGTCATCCACGGCTCCGGCAGGCTGTCCAGCGCGGGCCCGCCCAGCTCGGGCAGCCGTACCTGCCGCCAGCCATCGCTTTGCCGGCGCATAGCTCCGCTTTCCCCGAGCCCCCACACGGTGTCGCCCTCGCCGCGCAGGATGGAGATCGGGCTGCTCAGCTCTTCGCGCCGCCACGTCTTGCCGGTCCAGCGCAGCAGGGTCGTCGGGCCGACCACCGCCCAGGCGCCCCGGGCGTCCATGGTCTCCGGGTCCAGCTCGAATTTCTCCTCGTCGGTGAAGACGACGTCGCGCCACCGATCGTCGTGCAGGGTGCCGAGGAACAGCCGGAGTTCTTCGCCGATCAAAGTGGTGCCGCCGAACACCCAGGCCTGCCGCGCCGAGGTGGCGCTGAGGGCAACCGCCTCGTCCTGGCTGCCGTACTCGATGGGCTCGCGGTCGAAGGTGCGCCAGGCACCCCGGTGCCACCTCCGCACCCCGGTCTCCTCCTCGTCCGGCCCCCACGTGGACCGCACCCAGACCGCCCCGTCCGCCGCCACGTCCAGATCCCAGAACCGCTGATCCCGCTCATCGACCCACAGCGTCCGCCAGCTCGGGCTTGTGCTCGGTACGGCGCGCATCTGGTCGGCCTCCGGTCCCGGCTGCACACAGGACGCCGGCTCGGCGGGAACGGCGGCCAGCCGTCGCCGGCCGGCGGCCTCGGGCATCGCGACCTGGGCGGCCCGCGACGCGGCGGAACGACTGGGCTCCGCACTCGGCGCCGGCCAGCCGGTGAGCTTGGGCTTGGGCGGTGACGCCACCGGCTCGGCCGTACAGGAGGAGAGAACGAGCACGAGTCCCACTACCGCCGCCAGCGATCTCTGCATAAGACATCGTAGGACCGGGCGCGTGCGCCGGGTCTCAGGACGGGTTGCAGTTAGCCGGGCAGAACGTGACCTCGGGGTAGCGTGCTGACGGCTTGTCCAGGATGGCCTGGCGCTTGGCCTTCAGGTGCTGGTCGAGGAAGGCCGCCACGTACGTGCGGGTGAGTTCGGAGGCGCGCGCCGCCGGCAGGACACCTGTGGCAGGCTTGATGCCGAGGGCGCCCGCCAGCAGCGAGGCGTCGGTGAAGGACTGGTGTTCGGCGCCCGTCAGCACGAGCCAGCGTTTCCACCCGGTCAGCAGCTTCCAGTCGCGGTCCCAGGTGGGGGCGCCACCGCCGGGAGTGTGCTGCGCCGAGCCCAGGAACATGAACGGCCGGGAGAACCCGCCCTTCGGGATCCGGGCGTAGGTGGTGCCGTCCATGTCGATCCCGGCCCGCACCCGGGGGTCCTTCACCATGGCCGCCATGGCGCTGGCCCCGCCGATCGACTGGCCGACCATCGCGATGCGGGAGCGGTCGATCGGCCACTTCTTGGGCAGCCGGTCGAGCACGAAGGAGACGTCGGCCGCCCGGCCCGCGACCACCCCCGTGCCGAAGCCCGTGTCGCTGTCGCTGTCGCAGGCCAGGCACTCGGCGACCCGCCCGTCGGCCAAGGTCGTCGCGAAGCTCTCGTAGGTGTGATCGATCCCGGCCACGACATACCCCCGGCTGGCCAGATCCTCGGCCAGGGACGTGAGGGTGCTCATCGGATTCGTGAAGCCGGGGGAGAGCACCACCAGCGGCAGCTTCTCCCCTGCGGATTCGGCGTCTTTGACGGCGTTCGTCCGCGTCTTGCTCAGCGTGTCGTCCGGCACGCCCGCGACCCCCAGGCGCCTGATGGCGAGCTCCGATTCCTTCGGCGTCATGTACGGCGCCCGCTCCCCGCCCCGCTGCCCGGCCGGATACCACAGGGTGACCTTCAGCTCTCTGGCCTTGACGTCGAGATTCCACGGGTCGGGGCGGGAGGTGTCCTTCAGGTACAGGACGGTGGTGCCCACCGGGTGGTCACCGGTGGGAGCGGGCAGGGTGGCGGGTCCTGTCGGGGTGGCCGACGGGCCGGCGTCGGCCCGAGGCGGCGCCGGTACGGAGCAGGCCGACGTGGCGAGGACGGCCAGTCCCGCGGCGGCTACCAGGATCTGTCTCATCGAGCGGTCCTCACTTGTGCAGCAGGGTCAGGGCCTTGGCCAGGGCGGGATCGCGCCCGGCCGCCGCGTCCTGCGGCGTCGAAGGCACGTGATGGTCGGGCGCCACGCCGATCCGGTTGATCTCCTCCCGGTTGGCCCCCAGGCCGTGCCTCGACGGGAAGCCCAGCATGGTGTTGTTGCTGAGCAGGTACGGCTGCGTCGGGCCGGCCATGAGCCCGGCGGTCCTGGTGCCGACCAGCCGGCCGATGCGCAGGTCCTTGACCGCGGAGCCGAAATGCTCGCAGGCCGAGGCGCAGCCGCGGTCGGTGAGCACGACCAGCGGCAGGCCGAGCAGCTCGACGGTGTCGTCGGTCCGCACGCTCTCGCACCTGCTGTCCGCGGTGCACAGGTAGTGGGTGTCCTTGCCGTGGACGAACGCGCTCAGCAGCCGGGCGGCCTCCGTGGGGCTGCCGCCGCCGTTGCCGCGCAGGTCCAGCACGACGCCGTTGAGCGTCCGTCCGGTACGGAGTCTGGAGATCGCCCGGAGTGCCCGGGTGGCGGAGTCGGGAGCGAACCCGCGCACCCGTACGTAGGCGGTGTCGTCCATCAGCTTCGACTGCACCACCTGCAAGGCGGCCAGATCCCGCTGGTAGAGGCCGGGCTTGAGCGTCACGCTCCAGCGGCGGCCGGTGGACTGGCGCAGCAGCCGCAGCTTGACCGGGCGCGCCTCCGGATACTGCGGGTAGAGGGCGGCGATCGCGGAAGTGGGTTTCCCGTCGATGAACGGCGCCGACCCGTTGACCGATTCGATGACGTCGCCCGGCCGCAGCCCGGCCGCCTTCACCGCGCCGCCCTGGACGGTGGTGACGAACAGCGGCGGTACGGCGACACCGGGGTTGCCGGTCGCCTGCGAGCCGGTGACGTTCGTCTGGAGGCCCAGACCCTCGCCGTCGCCGTCGTAGTAGCCGGGGTTCCGCTTGATGTCGTGCGCCCAGCTGGCGTGGTTGTCGTCGAGGGCGGCCACCATGGCCTCCAGGGTGACGACGGCCAGCTTGTCGCGCAGGCCGGGCACCTGATCGGTGGTCTTGCGGTAGACGGCCTCGAACGCGGCCCAGTCGGCTTTCCGATCGCCGGTCAGCGCGGGCATGGTCGCCTCAGGAACGTCGCGCCCGTTGCGGTTGAGCTCCTGCGTCAGGGCGATGAACCCGGCCGCCAGCAGCTGGCGGGCGTCCAAGGTGGCGGCGCTGTAGTAATTGCCGAGGATGCAGAAATAGGCCTGTTCGATCACGTCGATCGTGGTGGCGGTCTCCGGCCCGGGAGGTCCCGGCGGCGGCGCGCAGACCATGCCGGCTGCCGTGCCGGCCTGGCCGCGCGGCGGCGTCGGGACCGTGCAGGCCGCCGCCAGGAGCAGGGCGAGCCCGGCGGTCGCGATTCTGCTGACGGTCATGACAGGCGCCTGCGGATCCACCAGAAGCACAACCAGGTGAGGGCGAGGGTGAGCAGGGCGTAGAGGCCGGTCTCGATCCACTGGAAGGGCCAGAACCGCTCAAGAGGCTGGTACGTCACCTGCTGCCGGTAACCGAGCCGGTTGACCTCGACCATGCACCCGTCCCCGCCGCGTGCCCCCGAACCCGCAGCGCAGGGACCCGACGTGGTGGAGATCGGGATGGCGCCCTCCTCATCGTCGCCGGCGATAGTCCGTCCGGCCGGGTCGATGAGAACGCTGGACAGGACCCACGCGCCGGCGTCGCCGGGAACGGCGGATCTCAGCATAATCTGTACGGGTCCGCCGCCGTTCGGTGGTACGCCGAGGTGTTCGACATTCGCCTGGCCGAGCTCGAAGGCCGCGGTGACCGGAGCGTTGAGATGCGGCCGGACCAGCAGCGGCATGACCAGCTGGATCGCGGCGAAGGCGGCCAGGGTGAGCGCCATCGCGGGCAGCGTGCGGCGCACGATCATGCCCACGGTCACGCCCAGGACGAACGCGAAGGCCGCGTACCCCATCGGGGCGATGCCGCGCGCGCCGAACACCAGGGGAGCCATCAAAGCCAGGTTCTCCGGGGCGGACTTGTCCAGAGGGTCGGACCACCAGGTCACCGTGAGGCCGCAGACGCCGGCGGCGGCCATCGCGACCAGGCCGGTGAGCCCCAGCTTGACCGCCAGCCAGCGGCCCCGGGTGATGCTCTGGTTCCACACCAGCAGATGCGTGCCCGTCTCCAGCTCGCGGGTGATCAGCGGCGCTCCCCAGAAGAGCCCGACCAGGGCGGGCAGCAGCAGCACGACGAGATTGACGGCCAGGAAAGGGAGCTGGTACAGGTCGAAGAAGTTGTTGAAGAACTGGTTGCAGGTGTTGTCCGGGGTGCAGTCGGCGACCCCGGCCGAATAGCCGGACACCAGTCCCGGGCGGGTCAAGGCCAGGGTGGCGGCCAGGAGGACGAGCAGGGCGGCCACCATCAGGGCCGAGCCGCGGAACTGGCGCCAGGTCAGCCAGATCATCGCTGCACCTCCAGGGCTGTGCGGCGGTTCTCGGCGGTGCGCTGGTCCATGTAGGCCAGGACGAGGTCTTCCATGCTGAGCCGGCTGACCATCCAGGCGGGGTCGTGGATCGGGGCGTCGGTGCGGACGACGTAGGTGCTCTGCC
>NZ_BAABDQ010000068.1:0-41061 GCF_039539705.1 Nonomuraea rosea
GCAAGCACGTCGGCCGTACGCTTGGCTTCGGCGAGTGAGCCCGCAAATCGAGTCACCACGGCTTGGCGGCCGTCCGGCCACTCGGCGTAGATGGCGCCGCCGAGCCTCCCATGCAGAGCGCGGCCGAGGATCCTCAAACCCGCGCCGGTACGCCGATTGATCGCTGAGACGATCTCGTGATCTCGCGTCGTCGGAGACCTGCTATCCATATCCGTAGCCTTACGTCAGACCGCAATCAGGCGGTCATGGCCTTCCCCCTCATAACGTGGAGACCGAACCGGGAGAGGTTTGGTCGTGGCAGCAGTCACGCGGCGGCGCTTTGATCCGGAGTTCCGGGTGGGCGCGGTGCGTATCGTCAAGGAGACCGGCAAGCCCGTGGCGCAGGTGGCGCGGGATCTGGGGATCAGCCCGTACACCTTGCACAATTGGGTGCAGATGGATCGGCTCGCCGAGCACTACAACGGCGACGGCAGCGATAGGGGCAAGACGCTGGAGGAGTCCGAGCAGGAGGAACTGGCCCGGCTGCGGCGGGAGAAGGCCGCGCTGGCCAAGCAGCACGCCGAGGAGAAGGCGACGTGGGAGAAGGAACGCGCCGAGCTGGAAGACGAGCGTGATGTCCTCAAGCGTTCGGTGGTCTTGTGGGTCAAAGAGGCGATGGGCCGATAAGTGTGGCGGCCTTCATCAGCTCCCAGAAGACCGAGCACGGCATCGACCACATCATCTCCTGCCGGGCCTTGGGGGTGTCGCAGTCCTGGTACTACAAGTGGAGGAACCGCATCGGCCAGGACGCGGCCACCGCCCGCCAGCGCCGGCGGGCCGACCTGGATGCGCAGATCGCCTGCTCGTTCGAGTCTTCCGGCGGCACTTACGGTTCGCCGCGGATCACCCGTGACCTGCATAAGGCGGGCTGGCGGGTCTCGGAGAACACGGTCGCGGCGCGGATGGCCGAGCTCGGGCTCATCGCTCGCGTGCGGCGTAAGCCGCGGTCGCTGACCCGGCAGGGCAAGCGGCCGGCCGCCCCGGACCTGGTCCAGCGCAATCGGCGTGGCCATCGCTTCGGACGAGCAGATCGTCGTCGGCTTCGGTCACGAAGTCGTCGTGCTGAGCACGGCGACGGCGTTCGCTCCGAAGACATAACTGCAAGCCGCTGCCCCGGCTGGGCGTGCCGGACTTGGCCGGGGGCGGCAGAGCCCTCGTTGCGCCGTCCACCGGGTGGCATGGCCGATGGTCTCTCACCAAGGAGACTGACGAAGGTTCAGTGTGCCAAGATGCGGATCAGCTTCTTGTTGACGAACTCCTCGATGCCGGGGCGGCCGAGTTCGCGGCCGAAGCCGGAGCGTTTGATCCCGCCGAAAGGCAGTTCCGCGCTCTCGGCCAGGACGCCGTTGACGAACACCATGCCCGCCTCGATGCGGTCGGCGACGCGTCCCGCCTGTTGCGGATCGGTGGTGAAGACATAGGAGCCGAGGCCGTATGGGGTGTCGTTGGCGATCTGGACGGCGTGGTGCTCGTCGGCGGCCCGGAAGAGCATCGCGACCGGCCCGAAGAGTTCCTGGTGGGCGACGTCGTGCTGGCTGGTGACGCCGGTCAGGACACCGGCCGGGAAGTACGCCCCGTGCCGCCGTCCGGTGCTGATCAGGGTGGCGCCCTGTGCCACGGCGGCGTCGACCTGGCGGGCGAGGAGGTCGGCCGCGTCCTGCGAGGACAGGGGTGTGGCGGGTGAACGGGCGAGAAGTCGTTCGGTGAACTTCGCTACGAAGTCCTCGTAGAGGGTCTCGACGATGATGAACCTCTTGGCGGCGTTGCACGCCTGGCCGGTGTTGTCCAGCCGGGCGGCGACGGCGTGGTCCACGGTGGCGTCGAGGTCGTCGGTGGACAGGACGATGAACGGGTCGGAGCCGCCGAGTTCGAGAACGATCTTCTTGAGGTGGCGTCCGGCGAGCTCGGCGACGGCGGCTCCGGCTCGCTCGGAGCCGGTGAGGGAGACGCCCCGCAGCCGCGGGTCCGCGATCATGCGGGCGACCTGTTCGTGGGTGGCGTAGATGTTGACGTAGGCGCCTTTGGTGAAGCCCGCGTCGAGGAAGATCTGCTCCAGCGCCGCGGCGGAGGCGGGGCACTGCGGCGCGTGCTTGAGCAGCAGGGTGTTCCCGGCCGCGAGGTTCGGGGCGGCGAAGCGGGCCACCTGGTAGGCGGGGAAGTTCCACGGCATGATCCCCAGCAGCGTGCCGAACGGGCTACGGCGCAGGACCGCGCTGCCCTGCCCGGCGCCGATGTCGATCGGCTCGTCTGCGAGGAAGGCAGCGGCATGGTCGGCGTAGTAGGCGTAGATGTCGACGCAGAAGTCGATCTCGCCTTCGGCTTCGGCGAGGGGTTTGCCCATCTCCCGCACGATGGTCGCGGCGAGGTCGGCGCGACGCTCGCGGTGCAGGTCCGCGACCTTGCGCAGCAGGACCGCGCGGCCGGCGACGGTGCCGGTACGAGCGAGCGCCCCGTGGGCGGCGGTCAGCGCGTCCTCGATGCCGGCATCGGTGGCGGTCGGATAGGTGGCGGCTACCTCGCCGGTGGCCGGATCGATGACGGCGTAGGTGATGTCCGGCATGTCAGGCTCCTTCGCAGGAGCGGGCCGCCATGAGGGTGACCAGGTCGTAGGCGACATGGGAGGCGGCGACCGCGGTGATCTCGGCGTGATCGTAGGCCGGAGCCACCTCGACGACGTCCGCGCCGACCAGGCGGGCCCCGGCCAGGCCGCGCAGGATCTCGAGCAGTTCGCGGCTGGTCAGGCCGCCGGCCTCGGGGGTGCCGGTGCCGGGCGCGTGTGCCGGGTCGAGCACGTCGATGTCGATGGACACGTAGAGCGGCCGGTCGCCGATGCGCTGCCGCAGAGCGTCCACCACCTCATCCGCGCCTCGGCGCATGACGTCTGCGCTGGTGACGATGCCGAAGCCCAGGCGTCTGTCCTCGTCGAGGTCGCGCTTGCCGTACAGCGGGCCGCGGGTGCCGACGTGGCTGATGGCCTCGGTGTCCAGCAGGCCCTCCTCGGCGGCTCGCCGGAAAGGCGTCCCGTGGGTGTATTCGGCGCCGAAGTAGGTGTCCCAGGTGTCGAGGTGCGCGTCGAAGTGCAGCAGTGCGACCGGGCCATGTTTCTTGGCCACAGAGCGCAGCAGCGGCAGCGCGATCGTGTGGTCGCCGCCGATCGTGACGAGCCGGGTCCCGTCGGCGCTCAGGCCGGTGACGGCCTCCTCGATGGTCTCGACGGCCTCGTCGATGGCGAACGGGTTGCAGGCTACGTCGCCGCCGTCGGCGACCTGCTGGACAGCGAACGGCGAGATGTCCAGCCCGGGATGGTACGGCCGCAGCAACCGGCTGGCCTCACGCACGGCCGTCGGCCCGAAGCGCGCTCCGGGACGGTATGACACACCGCTGTCGAACGGCACGCCCACGACCGCGACGTCGGCGTGCCCCACCTCGGCCAGGCGGGGCAGCCGGGCGAAGGTCGCCGGTCCGGCAAAGCGCGGGACGCGGGAGGAGTCGACGGGCCCCCGAGGCTCGGTCATCTTCAGTCAGTCCTTCCGTAGGCACGCCGAAGACTACGAGCCGTGGCTCCGGCCTTCTTTGGCCAAAGCGTCCACCGGGGTTGTGCATGTCGTCCATATCGCCGAAAAGCCCAGTTCATAAGCTCAGAGGCGACAAACACGTGAAGGAGGGTCGTGAGCGACACGATCGAGCGGGCCGGGCTCCCGGCCGCTTTCGCCTGGTCTCCCAAGGGGTGGCCGTCCGAACGCGCGTTCGCGGCACCGGACGCCGCCGAAGTCTGGTGCTACACCGACAAGTTTTCCTATCGCCCTGGGGAGACCGTACGGTTTCACCTCAGCGCCGGCGTCCCGTTCTTCGACCTGGAGGTGCTGCGCGACGGGCTGGAGCCGCAGGTCGTGTGGTCGCGCAGCGGGCTGTCCGCGGGACGTTTCGAGGCGCCGCACGACGCACATGCCACCGGCTGCGGCTGGCCTGTGGGGCTGGAGCTGGAGATTCCGGCCGACTGGCGCAGCGGCTTCTACATCGTCACCGTGCGTGCGACCACTCCCGCCGGCGAGTTGTGGGAACGCGAGCATTTTTTCGTCGTCAAGGCGCCGGCCGACCGGCGGGCACCCGCCGTGCTGGTGCTGACCACCAGCACGATGCTGGCCTACAACGACTGGGGCGGGGCCAATCACTACCGAGGGCTGGGAGACGATCCCCGCGCCGACGCCGGCTCGCCGCTGGCCTCGACGCGGCGTCCGATCGCCCGCGGCATGATCCGCAAGCCGGCCGGCGCACCGAGGGAAGCCAACACGGGCTCGTTGCCGATGTACGGCGCCCCGCGCTATCCCTCCTACGAGTGGGCGCGGTTGTTCGGCTACAGCCGGCACCACGCCGACGCGTTCTGGGCCACCTATGAGCGGCACTTCGTGGTGTGGGCCGAGCGCCACGGTTACGAGCTGGACTACCTGACCCAGCATGATCTGCACTTCGATCCCCAGTCGCTGGATGGGTACGCTTGCGCGATTGTGGTCGGCCATGACGAGTACTGGTCGTGGCGGATGCGTGACACCGTCGACGCCTTCGTGGACGCGGGTGGCAGGCTGGCCAGGTTCGGCGGCAACTATCAGTGGCAGGTCCGGCTCAGCGACGACGGCGCCACCCAATACTGCTACCGGTTGCCCTCCGCCGACCCGGAGGCCGCGCGGACGCCCCATCTGGCCACGACCGTGTGGGAGGCCAAGTCGGTCGGCAGGCCCGGCGCGACCACCATGGGGCTGAACGGCCTGGGCGGGATCTACAACCGCTACGGCGTCGCCGCCCCCCGGTCGTCGGGAGGGTTCACCGTCTACCGGCCGCACCACTGGGCGATGGAGGGAACCGACCTCTACTACGGTGACCTGCTTGGCGGGCCGCCGTCGTTCCTGGCCGCCTTCGAGTTGGACTCGGTGGAGTACACGTTCCGTCGTGGGTTGCCGTATCCGACGTCGGAGGACGGCGCCCCAGAGACCCTGGAGATCCTCGCGCTCGCGCCTGCGGTACGGGGGGAGGAGGACCGTTTCGGCGGCTGCGTGCCGATCGGTGGGCCGGAGGAGGAGGTGTACGCCTACAACGCCGACCTCGGTGACGACTTGCCTGCGTACGTGCACGAAGGCGAGATGCGCGGCGCCGGCATGATCGCCGCCTTCACCCGCGGTGGGGGAGAGGTGTTCAACGGGGGCAGCACGGAGTGGGCGCATGTGCTCAGCCTGGGTGATCCGTTCGTGGAACGCATCACGCACAATGTTCTGCGGCGCTTCGGAGCCACGCGGTGAGCATCGACCAGGTACGCGCGATCCATGCCGGAGCCGGGGAGCGGTTCGTGCCTCCGCTCAGCGACTACCGTCTGCTGTCCGCCGGTTGGGCCGAGGAGGAGTTCCGTGTGTTCGGCGGAGAGGCGACCTCGTTCACCGGCGGCTACTGGACCGGAGAGCCGGGCGCCGTGCGCTTCGACTCCTGGCCCTACGACGAGATCTGCGTGATCCTCAAGGGACGGGTCGCGGTGCGGGACGCGGCGGGACGCCGTAAGGACTTCAGCGCGGGTGAGGCGTTCTATGTCCCTCAGGGCTTCCAGGGGGATTGGATCACCGTGGAGCCGAGCGAGAAGATCTTCCTCGCCGTCTGCAGGTGAGTCCGTCCTGGTCAGAGCAATTCGGGCGGACGGCTAGCGTGGCGTCATGGTGCCGCTGAACATGTTCGTCGCCCGGCTGGGGCTCCAGGTGCTCGCGGGCGCTGACCGCCTCGACGTCCCGATCCGCTGGGTGCACGTCAGCGAACTGCCCGATCCCTCCCGGTTCCTGCAAGGGGACGAACTGCTGCTGCTGGCCGGGACCAGCCTGCGGCCCGACGACTGTGCGGACTATGCGGCCCGGGTGAAGGAGGCCGGTGTCGCGGCCCTGGGTTCGGCGTGACACCGGTCTTCGACCAGGTGCCGCCCGAACTCGTCGCCGCCTGCCAGGCGAACGGCCTTCCGCTGCTGGCGGTTCCTCCAGCGGTGACGTTCGAGTCCTGCGCCGAGGTGCTCTACGGCGAGTTGCTCTCCTCCGAGCTGTCGGAGATCAGGCGGCTCACCGAAGCGCAGCGCGCCCTGATCAAGACCGCCGCAGGCCCGTCACCCCTCACCAGGACGCTGGAACTGCTGGCCGCGCACGTCGGAGGGTGGGCACTGCTGGCCGACCAGGTCAGGGGGAGGGAGTGGACCGGGGGCCGGCCGCGGTTCGACGATGACGTACGGGCGGCCATCGGCCGCGTCTGCGCCAGCACCAGCCCCGCGAGCGCCACCATGAGCTCGGCCGACCAGCGGGTCATGATCCAGTCTGTGGCGGGCCCGCTGCCGTCCGGCTACGCGCTGGCGGTCGGCGCTCCGGTCATGGCCGGTGTCACCGACCAGGTTGTCATCACCACGGCGGCCTCGCTGCTGGGCCTGCTCCTCCCCGATCCGGTCGACCACTGGCCCGCCCACCAGGTCGGCCGGGTGGCACTGGCTCAGGCGCTCGCCCCCCACTCTTCTCGCTGGGATCGGCACGCAGCCGGCGTGTTCGGGGTCGAAGCCACTCGCTGGCGAATCGTCTGTGCCCGCGCCACCGCCGGCGGCCGGGCACCGCTCGGCGAGCTGGCGTCTCTGCTGGGCTCTCCGTTCGTCGATCGGGACGGTGAGGTGTGTGTCGCCCTGGTGCCGGAGTGCGAGCCTCTGCAGAAGCTCACCGTTGATCTTTCGCGGGCAGGCTGGCTGGCCGGGATCAGCTCCCCGCACCCGGCCGGGAGGCTTGGCGAGGCCCGCGACGAGGCGGCGCGGTCCCTGCGCACGGCCCTGTTCCAGGGGTCGTCGGTGGTGAGCGGCGCCGAGGTCGACGGGCTCGCCGCCGCGCTGGACATGAGCCGCCTGCGTGACTACGCCGACCGCCGCTTCCGCCCCCTGCACGAACGCCGGCAGCAGGACGCCGGCGACCTGCTCGTGACCTTGCGGATCTGGCTTCGGCACAACGGCCACTGGGACCGGGCCGCCGAGGAGCTCGGCGTGCACCGCAACACGGTGCGCCACCGTATCGGCCAGATCGAGAGCGCCCTCGGCTGCCGGTTGGCCGACGCGGACACGCGGATGGAGCTTCACCTCGCGCTGCGCGCGATCGAGGAGCTCTGATCGCGCCGATTGTACGGAACGCACAGCCGCTTCCGCCGGGGCTGGACGGATCGTCCCTCGTCCGGCCGCCGGGGCCGCCATAAGCTCCCCCCTTAATCGCCGGGCCCACTCTTCGCACCGGTTCCCCTCCGACCAAGGAGCGACCATCATGCCAGGTCAGGACGCCGGCCAGCGCGCCGGTACCCTCGCGGGCAACGCCATGGGGACCAAAGACCTCGTCTTCACCGTCCTGGCGGCTCTCGCGCCCCTGACGCTCATCGTCGCCGTAGCCCCGCTGCACTTCCTCAAGGGCGGCGCGGCCGTCCCCGGCGGCTACCTCGTCGCCGGGGCGGTCATGGCGCTCTTCGCCGTCGGTTTCATGACCATGAGCCGTTATGTCCGCAATGCCGGGGCCTTCTACGCGGCCATCTCGCGGGGACTCGGCAAGCCGGCGGGCTCGGGAGCGGCGATGCTGGCGGTGGCCGCGTACAACGCTCTGCAGATCAGCACGTACGGTGCCCTGGGCGTCTACGCCAACACCACCTTCGCGCACTACTTCGGGCTGGACGTGCCCTGGTACGTCTTCGCCCTGGCCGGTCTGGTCTTCGTCGCCTGGCTCGGCTTCCGGGGGATCCACACCAGCGCCCGGATTCTCGGCGTCCTGCTCGTCCTGGAGACGGCCGTGCTGGTGGTGCTGGCGGTGTACGTCCTGGCCAAGGGGGGCAGCGGCGACTGGGCCGCCACGTCCTTCTCGCCCGCCACCGTGCTCGCCCCGGACAACGCCCCCATGTTCGCCCTGGTCGCCGGAGCCTTCATGGGCTTCGAGGCCACCGCGATCTTCAGCGAGGAGGCCCGGGGCGGCATCAGGACCGTCCGGCGGGCGACCTACATCGCCGTCGGCTTCATCGCCGTCTTCTACGCCTTCATCACCTGGGTCGTCGTCATCGCCTACGGCTCGGACAAGATCGCCGCCGCGGCCGAGGCGGACCCGGTCAACCTCGTCGTCGCCGTCTTCACCAGATACGTCCCCGCGCCGGTCGTCGAAGTGATGAACGTGCTGCTGCTGACCAGCGCGTTCGCCGCCCTGCTGGCGCTGCACAACGCCGCCAACCGCTACCTGTTCGCCCTCGGCAGGGAAGGGCTGCTGCCGCGGGCGCTCGGACGTACGCACCCGCGGACCCAAGCGCCGTGGCCGGCCGGGCTGTTGCAGACCGCCGTCGCGGCGGTCGCCGTCGTCGCCTTCGCCGCCACCAGAACCGACCCGTACCTGGGCCTGCTGCTGTGGGGCAGCGCCCTCGGGTTCCTCGGCATCATCGCCCTATGGGCGCTGTGCAGCCTGGCCGTCATCCGGTTCCTGCGCCGCCACGGGACCGAGGCCGGAATCTTCCGCACCACGATCGCACCCGGGCTCAGCTTCGTGGCACTGACCGTGGTGCTCGTCCTCGTCCTCGTCAACCTGCCGCTGCTGACCGGCGCGGGAACCCTCACCAACATCGTGATCATCGCGGTCGCCCTGGTGGCGGTGATCGCCGGGGTGGCACGCGCGCTGTACCTGCGATCACGCTCGCCCCACCTGTACGCCGAGCTGGGGCAGACCTCCGTGGACGAGCCGAGGACGCTGGTGGGCGAGCATGCGTGAGGGCCGCGGCTACCAGCCGGTCGACCTGTCCGGGGTGTTCAACGCGCCGCGCTCGCTGCTCGACGACGGCGCGTCCTATCCCCTGGGGTCACGCACCCTGTACGGCATCCCGTTCCTGTTCGGCGACGAGTGCGGCGACCAGGCGCTGCTGCGCGTGCGGTCAACGACGGTCACCGTCCCCGTGAGACGCGCCTTCGAGTGGATGGTGGTCGCCCACGCCCTGGAGTCCCCCGACCTGTTCGACGGCCAGACCGTAGGCGACGTCTGCGCCCACTACACGCTGGTCTACGAGGACGGGCACACCGAGCGGCTGCCGATCCGGCAGCGGTTCGAGATCGGGCCCACCCCGCGGCTGTGGAGCGACCGGGCGATCCCGCTGGACTGGGGGCAGACGCCGTTCCTGGCGGTCCCCGACGCCCAGCACCAGCTCATGCCACGCACCCACGGCCGCTACGACGCGGCCGGAGCGCGGTTCGTCGACATCGACGACCCGCAGGCCCGTTCGCCGTACGTGCTGCCCTACCGCTTCTACCTGTGGCCCTGCCGCAACCCGCGACCCGGCGTACCCGTGCGCGCCCTGGAGATCCGCTCGCTCGGGCCCGGCGTCATCATCGGCGCCGTGACCACAAGCGAGCTGGAGGAGGATCCCTTCGGGCGCACCGTGTGGCGTGACGTGCTCGTCGACCTCGACCCGGCGGCCGGCCCGGTCGCCGAGGACCTGGCCGTGAGCGTCGACCGCGGCTCGGCGACGTACCTCTATCGCCGGGTGGGCGAAGCCGGCGCCGGCTGGGGGGCGCCGCCGCAGGAGGACGGGCGCGCCTACGTACGCGTCGCCGCGACCCCCTCGGCCCGGCTGACTCTCAGGCGCGGCCCGTCCGAGATCGGCGCCTGCGACTGGGGAGCCCTGCTCGCCGCCGGATGCCACCAGGACGGCCCGGTCACCTGGCGGCTGCCCGACGCCGGCAGGGCCTGGGTGCGGACGGTGGTCCGCGACGCGGCCACCGGCGAGCCGGTGCCGTGCCGCATCCACTTCAGATCGCCGGACGGCGTCCCCTACCCGCCGCACGGGCATCACGGGCACATCAACTCCGACGGAAACACCTGGAACCTCGACATCGGCGGCGACGTGCGGATCGGCGCCACGACCTACTCCTACATCGACGGCACCTGCGAGGGCTGGCTGCCGCTGGGCGAGGTCACGGTGGAGGCGGCGCGCGGCTTCGAGTACGAGCCCGTGCGCACCACCGTCATCATCCGGCCCGGCCAGGCCGAACTGGAGCTGACGCTGACCCGGATGACCGATCTGAGCTCCACCGGCTGGTACAGCGGCGACACCCACGTGCACTTCGTCTCGACCCTCGGCGCCGAGCTGGAAGCGCGCGGCGAGGACGTCCGTGTCACCAACCTGCTGCTCAGCCAGTGGGGACACCTGTTCACCGGCACTGAGGAGTTCACCGGACACCCGCACACCTCCGCCGACGGCCACACCCATGTCTTCGCCGGCCAGGAGAACCGCAGCGGGATGCTGGGCCACATCAACCTGCTCGGCCTGCGCCGGCCCGTCATGCCCTGGTGCACGGGCGGCGCCGAGGAGTCCGAGCTCGGCGGCGGACTGGAGACCACTCTGTCCCACTGGGCCGACGAATGCCACGCGCAGGGCGGCACGGTCGTCCTCGCGCACTTCCCGGTGCCGAACGGGGAGGCCGCCGCCCTGCTCGCCACCGGGCGGCTGGACGCCGTCGAGATGATCGCCTACGACCCGTACAACATCCAGGAGTACTACCGCTACCTCAACGCCGGGTACCGGGTGACGCTGGTCGGCGGCACGGACAAGATGAGCAGCGAGGTGCCGATCGGTCTCATCCGCACCTACGCCCACGTGCCACCGGAGGAGGAACTGGACTACTGGACGTGGTGCCGGGCCGTGCGGGAGGGAGCCACCTTCGTGACCAGCGGGCCGCTGCTCAGCCTGGACGTCAACGGCCACCGGCCGGGCCAGGACGTCCAGGCGGCGACCGGCGCGTCCCTCGACGTTTCCGCGCGCGCCGAGTCGATCTTTGCCATCGATCGCATCGAGATCGTCGTCAACGGCCGCGTCGTCGCTGAGCACCGCACCCCACAGCCGTCGAGAACACTCGAACTGGCCGCCACCGTGCCGATCGGCGAAGACTCATGGATCGCCGCACGATGCTACGGACCCGGCGCCGACGTCGCCAGGCACCACGACGTGTGGGCGCGGCCGATCATGGCGCACACCTCGCCCGTCTACGTGTGCACCGGCCCAACGTACGAACGCTTCGACGCGGGCACGGTCGAGCACATGCTGAATCTCGTCGAAGGGTCGCTCGCCTACATCGACGAGCGGAGCCGGCGGCTGTGGCCGGGGAGGGTCTGCCATCGGCATGGGCGGGAAGACCATCTGGCGTTCCTGCGAGCGCCCTTCCTGGAGGCTCGCGACCTGCTGGAGCGCAGAAGGACCGGCTGATCAGCTGTTCGAGACCGCCTACGTTTGCGGGCGCCCGCGCCCCCGAAGTCTGCGGCCTTTACGTCGAAGACCTCGATTTGCGGCTGGATGACGAACACATCCGCCTCCACGGCAAGGGTGGCAGCGTACACACCGTCCTGCTCGGCGACCGCGGCTACGCCGCCCTGCTCAAGCTCTACCTGGCCCGCGCCGCCTACACCGCGGGGCCGCTGTTCCGCGCCTCCATCAACGGCCGCGGCGGGCCGCTGTCCTACGACGCCGCCCACCACCGCTGGCAGAGCTACTGCACCGCCGCACGCGTCCAGATCGACGTCCGCCAGCTGCGCCACGCCCACGCCACCGAGCTCATCAACGCCGGGGTGTCCATCGAGGCCGTCCGGCGCCGCCTCGGCCACGCCTCCACCGAGACGACGCAGCTGTACGCGCTGCTGGACGACAAGGTGGCCAACGCTGAGGTCAGAACCCTCGGAAGATGCCGTCGCCGTCCATGGCGTTGGCGAATTCGGCGAAGTCCATGTTGCCGATCGAGAGGTTGGCCTCGATCGAATACAGCTCGGTCGCGATGACCCGCATCTGGCGCCCCCTCTCCACCCCAAGGTCGACGAGAAGCAGCGGCATCTCCGGGGGCATGGTCTGCTCGCCGCGCAGCAGGCGGGCCAAGCCTTCATCCAGACTGACGTCGTCCGACGCGATCGCGGCCTCCAACCAATCGGCTGTCGCCCGGACGCGTGCCACGTTGCGCTTTACAGCGGTGCGCTCGTCGCCGGTGAGCTGACTGCTCGGGTGCGGCCTGGGCACCGCCGGGAGAGCGCGAAGGCTCGACTTCCACGGTGAGGTCGCCCAGGAAAAATTGCGCCTGGTCTGCTGTTCGACGAGCTGATCGTAACGTTCCTGGGTGACGTGCCCGATCATGGCTGGCATGGTCCGCTCTCCCTCGCGCGACGTGCGGGACAACGGCGGGATGCGGACCACCAACGACAGGCCGACATCGGAGCCGCGTTCCGCCGGCGGCGGCTCGGTCATTTCCGCGACGCGTCCGCCTTCGCGCGCTACCGGAACGCCTACGACCAGGCCATGGCCGGGCTTCCCGAACCCGATCAGCTCCAGGACGTGGTGACTCACATCAGGACCGTCCCTGTCCATCGCTTCGGCACCGGCGATGGCATACCGCTTCTATCCGATCGGCGGCGTCCTCTGAGTGATGCGCTGAACCATTGCCCCGAACCCCGCCGTAGTCACGATCAGACCATGGTCCGATGTCACAGGAGCCGGCGGGCAAGGGGCAGTCTGGTCCGGGTGATCAGCGCCGCCACAGTCGCCAGTACGGGCAGCCCCACCACCACGGCGAT
Source organism: Nonomuraea rosea (assembly GCF_039539705.1). Lineage (NCBI taxonomy): Bacteria > Bacillati > Actinomycetota > Actinomycetes > Streptosporangiales > Streptosporangiaceae > Nonomuraea > Nonomuraea rosea. Next base: position 12,648 of record NZ_BAABDQ010000068.1, read on the forward strand.
CACGAACGGCCACGGTATGGCGAGCGTGGCGGGATCCCCGGCGCCGTGCGTCGTCATCGGCCGGCTCAGCGCCACGCCCGTCACCGTTCCCGCGACCAGCCCCACCAACGCGCCGAGCCCGGAGATGTAGAGAGCCTGGCCGGCCACGACCATCCGCAACGTTCCCGGCGGGGCGCCGATGGCCATCATCGTCGAACGCTCAGGCCGCATGTCGGCAGCCGCCAGGCCAGTGGCGGCCAGCGTGCCACCGACGACGAGGACAAGAGCACCCACCAGCCAGCTCCACAAGCCGGGATCGGGCACATTGCGATAGCCCTCCTCGGAGGCGACCGTGACGCGGCGGGTCACCTTGGCGAGATCGCGCCCCAGCGTGGAGCCGGCCGGCGGCCGGTACATGGCGTAGAGCGCACGCTCCGCCGTCGCGAAACCGGCCTGCTCGACCACGGTGCGCGGCAGCAGGGCCCCGCCCTGGTGCTCGTCGGCGGGGGTGGCCAGCACCGCCGGCACTTCGAGTTTGCGGGCGGGGCCGGACGTGGAGCCGGCCCGCAGCGCCAGTTTGCCATCGTGTACCGCGGCCGCGTCGAACACCACGGCCTTGCCGCTCGCCAGCGCCGCGGCCGCCTGCGGATCGTGGCGCCCTTGCAGGAGCCTGAGCAGAGCCTGGTCGCCGATGGCCGCCGTGCGACGCGTGCGTATCCCGTTCCATCGCACCGTGTACCGCAACGCGTAGCGGCGGCCCTCGACGTCCTTCGCCTGGTAGCCGGCGGCCAGCGGCACGTTCGGCAACCGCCGGGCCGTCTCTGCGCGAAGCTTGTTCCAGGTCCCGTCGGCCATGGTGCCGCCCCAGATCGCCAGCATGCCGGTCGGGCGCGCCGAAGTGTAGGCGTTGCGCCGGTCCATGTATTCGCTCTGCGTGCCGATGCCCACAGCGACGACCGTGGCCGTGACGGCCATGACGGCCGCCACGGCGCTCGCCGTCCGGGATCGGTGGCGGACCGCGTCGCGGACGGACACCCGCAGTGGCAGCCGCAACCGCGTGGCGACCCTTCCGGTGAGGCGGACCAGCCATGGTGTCAGCACCACCAGGCCGATCATGACCAGCACCGCGGCGGACCACACCCATAGTGAGTCCGGCTGGCGGCGCGCCACCACGGTCGCCGCCAGCCCGGCCAGCACCAGCACGCCCCCTGCCAGGGGCCATCCGGGCCGATCGGCCACGGCGGGCGCGCGGCCGGCCAGCACGCTCACGGTGTCCTGCCGAGCCGCCTGTACGGCAGGCACCAGCGCCGCCACGGTCCCGGCGATCAGGCCCAGCGCGGCAACACCCAGCACCGGTGCCCACGGCACCTCCACCGGGCCGGCCTGCCCTCCCCAGCGCGCGACGATCGGGGCGCCCAGCGCTCCGGCCCCGATGCCCAGCACCGTGGCCATGAAGGTGGCCGCACCGCCGAGGACCAGTCCGTCGGCCAGCACGATCGTCCGCAGGTGCCTGGCCGAGCCGCCCTGCGCCGCGATCTCGGCCAGCTCCCGCCGCCGTCGCCGGAGCCCGACCGCGAAAGCCGGCCCGGCCAGCAGCACCGTCTCCAGCACCACCATGACCACCATGGCGCCGAGCCCGACCGTGTGCTGGACCTCCGCAGGGAAGAACCGGGCAGGGGCGCGTGGCGAGTCCGGGATCATGGCGCGAGAGGTGACGTACAGACCGGCCTTGTTCAGTGCGGGCACGTCGGCCCAGACCACCGGCTTGGGGGTGTCAGCGAGCCATCCGGCGCCGTACTCGCCCGGAGACCAGAATTGATCCGACGGCGCCAGCGAGAGATCAGGACCGACGACCTGCCGGAGCGACGGCCGGTGCGGGTGCTCGACCACGCCCACCACCGTCAGCGGCGCCGCGCCGGGTGACTGCACGAGATCGCCTAGCCGCAGGCCGGACGCGGATGTCACCGCGACCTCGCGGGCGGCGGGAAACCTGCCCTCTGCCAGCGTCAGCATTCCCTTGGTCAGGGGATCGCGCAGGTCGATCTCCAGCGCGTCGACCCGTTCGGTGCCCAGCTGGAGCACGCCGGTGTTGAAGGGGATCAACCGGGTGCCCGGTCCGAGCAGGGCCGCCACCTCGGCGGCCCTGAGCTCGGAAGCGGCCGCTCCATCGCCCTCCGTGGTCCAGCTCGCCCCGTTCGGCTCCTGGCGGAGCACCGTACCTGCGGGTGCCGGCACGAGGCGGGCGTCGGCCGCGCCGAGCTCGGCCACCTGACCCTCCCGCCCGGTGACGGTCATGGTCGCCATGAGAGTGAGAGTCGCCGTGATCACCAAGACGGGCAAACCGATCATCACCATGATGAGCGCGCTTCGTCCCCGGGAACGCCACGCGCTCCGGCGGGCGATGCGCAGCGCTGCGCGAACGGCGCTCATCGGGCGCTCTCCAGCGAAACGTTCGTGGAATCCGCGATCATCCCGTCACGGAGGAACACCACACGGTCGGCCCAGGCGGCGTAGCGCGGCTCATGGCTGACGAGCAGGACCGCGGCGCCCGCGTCACAGCGAGCCCGTAAGGTTCGCAGGATCTCATCGCCGGTGTGCGTGTCGAGCGCGCCGGTCGGTTCGTCGGCCAGCAGCAGGCGCCGCTCGCCGACCAAGGCGCGGGCGATCGCGACCCGCTGACGCTGGCCACCGGACAGCTCCTCGGGGAAGCGGTCGGCCAGCTCTTCCGCGTCGATCTCCGCCAGCACGGCCATGGCCTCCTGCCGAGCCCGGCTTGAGCGCAGGCCGTCGAGCTCGCGTGGCAGCATCACGTTCTCCGCCGCCGTCAGCGACGGGATCAGATTGAGGTCCTGGAAGACATAGCCGACGCTGCTGCGCCGCAGCGCCGCCAGATCGCGGACGGTGGCCAGGTCCTGCTCGCCGATGTGCACCGTGCCCGAGGTGGGCCGGTCGAGCCCGCCCGCGAGGTTGAGCAGGGTCGACTTGCCGGACCCGGACGGGCCCATGACCGCGACCAGTTCCCCCACGTCGACCTTAAGGTTCACACCCTTCAGAGCGTGTACGGCTGTCGCTCCTTCGCCGTGAACTCTGGCCACCTCAGCCAGCCGTACGAACGTCATCTTTCCTCCATCAGAACGGCCTCGCAGTGGTCCAGCCATCGTTGCTCGGCCTCGGCCTTGAAGATCATGGAATCGAGCACGAGCCGCTGGGCCGCGCCTTCAGTGGCGGCTCGCTTGGTCCTGGTCAGCCGCTGAAGGTCGCGCATGGTCGCCGTCCGCTGCTTGCGGATGACCTCGGCGACGTCTGCCTTCTTGGCCGCGACGGCCATGGCCAGCTTGATGACCAGCTCGTCCCGCGGCCGGTCGGAGTGGATGACCGGAGTGCTGAACCATCGCTCCACTTCCTCCCGACCGGCCGCGGTGATCGTGTAGACGACCCGGCCCTGCTCATCCGACTCGCCAGGCTTGACCAGGCCGTCGCGCTCCAAGCGGGACAACGTTGTGTAGACCTGGCCGATGTTGAGCGGCCAGGTCTCCCCGGTCGACACCTCGAACTCCGCCCGCAATTGATAGCCATGCCGAGGCCCCATGCTGAGTAGGGCGAGAAGCCCGTGTCTGACCGGCATGAGTACTAAGTATGCATACGCAGTATGCATAACTCAAGAGATTCGCAGCGCTAGGGCGCGCGTACCCGACCGAGGGGGCCACGATCAACCCGGTCGGGACAGCTCACACCCGCCCGCGTCCGGCGCGGGTTTCGGAACCTCCGCCCACTCCTCGCCCAACCGGCCGCGCACCCAAACCCTCCAAACCCGGCTCGGGGCGCCCACCCGGCGTCCCCAACCGCCGGCCCGCACCCCGCTACGACGTCGGCAAGACCGTCAAACGCGGCCGCACCCTCGCAGCCCTCCAACAATCCGGACGATGAAGAAGAAATCAGGCGTGTGAACATCCCGGCGCAGCCGAGTCGATTTCGTGCTCGGCCGCGCCGGCGTGCCTGTGAGGTAGCGATCAGTCGGCCCGGTCGTCGGGGTCGGACCTCGTTCCCGTGTCGAACCTCGCTGTCACGGGCGCGGTGCTCCAGTCGCTCACCTCATCGCCCCTGTCGACGCGCAACAGCCGCGCCTGCGTGGCTTCCATCAGCTGGTCGGCGCCGGGCAGGAACTCCGGGCCGTTGACGAAGTGCATGACGGCTCCGACGACGTCCTGTCTGTCGTCCTCGTCGAGGTCCTCGGCGTCGAACGGCCTCCAGCCCGTCGCGGTGGCCGCCGCGAGAAGGCGAGCGGGGTCGTGGACGTGCACCTCCAGCAGGCTGATCGTGCGTACGACCGGCCCTGGGAAGGCGTCGAGGCAGGCGTCGTGCGGTGTGCGGCTCTCAAGGTCGCCACCGAGGCCGGCCGAGTCGCGGCGGCCGCGCCGCAGGGACTCCCACGTGGCGGCGAGTTCGGGAGTGTCGGCCCAGGTCCCGTTCACGACATCGGCCAGCGTGCGTCGGAAGGAGGCGGCGGGCGCGTCGGGCAGAGCCGCTGCGATCCGCTCCGACTCAGCGCGGGCGGCGGGGCCCAGGCCGTTCTCCAGCACCGAGGAGAGAAGGTAGGCGGCGTGCTGGGCAAGGGCGGGATCGGTGCAGGTCAGTACGGCATGCAGGGTCGCGGGCTGGCGGGAGCGCTCGACGAGGGCGTACACCCTGCTCTTGGCGCGAGTGTGCTCGCAGTGGAAGGCGCGAGGGACCGCAGAGGTCATGACGGGTTCTCCATCAACGTGAGGTACGTGGAAAACCGCTGGTGGGCGCGGTACGGCCACGCCCCCTGACGGAGAAGTCCTGCCCGCTGGTGCTGCTGGTACGGCCAGCTGCCCGGTTCGGTGTTCGCATCGTACCGCTTGGGTGTTGTTTCGGGTGACTACGCGTCGACTGGACCACCCGGGGTTGAATCAGTCGCGGAGGTGGGCTCGTGCGGGTGAGCGCGTCGCTCAAACGAGTCGAACCACAAGACCTCGCAACAGGGAGTTGAGCAGGTCGACCACCCCAAGGCGTTGTTCGTTGTCCAGACGAACGCAACGGTCTGGTGGATAAAGAACAAGCTGAGAAGTTACAGCGCTCGCTGTGCCGCCGTGGGTCTGATACGCCTCGCCACTGATCGCCGCGAACCACTTGGCGTAGCTGTCCTGGCCTAGTACGGCAGCCGCCAATCGTTTTGCCACCGTGTTGTTCCAGGTCAAGCTGCCCTTTGAGGGTGTCGTTGATGGACTCGATGAGTTGGCGGACCTTCTTGAGCATCGGCTCACCGGCGCGGAGGATCTCTTTCTTGCGGGAGGGGCGCAGCAACGTGATGCCCTGTTCGGACAGTGATCGCTCAAAGGCCTTGGACGCGAATCCCTTGTCGGTGATCATGAGCAGGCCGGGGCGGTCGGCGATCAGATCGGCGTCGGCTTCCAGCATCGCGGCCAGTACTTCCCGCTCACCGATCTTCGGGTCGGCCAGCGCCCACAGGATCGGCATCCCGGCGGGTGTGCACACCAGATAGAGGCGCAGGCCCCAGAAGAATCGGGAGTGTGACGCGCAGTAGCCGTAGCCGGCCCAGCTCGCCAGGTCCGAGCGCAACGCGGTGGGCCGGGACATGCCGCACGGCACCGGCGTGGAGTCGGTCAGCCAGACGGTGTCATGCCAGAAGTCGGTGTCGATGGCCAGAACGCGGATGATGCGCTTGATCTGTGGCAACGTCGCGCGTAGCCGCTTGTTGTAGCCGGGTTGTAGCGGCAGGTAGGGGAACAGGTGCCGGTAGTGTCTGCGAGCGTGACGCAGCCAGCGGCCATCGGAGTGGAAGCCGAGCATCGCTTGCATCACCGCCAGGCAGATCAGCTCGGAGTGACTGAGTTTGGGCGGTCGGCCGGGTAGCCGGGCCAAACCGGCCAGGTCGTCGTCGATCTTGACGTACAGTGCGATCACGAGGGTGTCCAGGTCTGTCTTCACAAACCGATCTTGGACACCCTCTTCGCATGCCCGCAGGCGAATGGCGTCCCTGAGCAATTAGGAATCGATCGTCTAGGGCGCCCCACCTCGCCCAGCGTGATGGCGGCATGGTGACGGCGCCCCGGGTATCGCCGGCGGCCAGGCCGAATGATCGTCTTGGCCGATTACGTGCTGCATTGTGTCAGTCGCACAACTCCACGGTCTCCGCTGTCAGGGCGGTGAAAGCTGACGCTGAGCGATTGTGCGGCGAGCTTGTTGTCACAGGTCTTCGACGTAGGCGGCGGCGATGTCCTCGGGCGGGTTGGTGTACAGCTTCAGGTAGCGCTCGTTGGCGTGGCCCAGGCGTCGTTCCAGCTCGGCCCGGTTGTGGCCGGAAGCTTGGGAAAGCAGATAGGCGAAGGTGTGGCGCAGATCGTGCGGTCGTAGCACGCCGAGCTGCCGGTCGGCGCCGGTGACCTGCAGGTCGTGGATGGCGCCGATCTCGGCGACGATGGTGTTGATCGAGCGCGGTGACAGCCGCCCGTCGGGCCGTCGGGCGGCGATGGAGGAGGCCGCCAGGAACAGCGCGGCCGAGTCGGGCGCGACGTCGCGGTCGCGTTCGTGCTCGAGGTAGTCGGCCAGCGCGGTGCGGGCGTCCAGGCCGAGGAAGACGCTGCGGCTGGTGCGGCCCTTGCCGCGCACCCCGTTCAGCTTGGCCTTCTTCACCCGGCGCAGTTGCTCGGGGTCGCGCGGCTGCAGCTGGGCCAGGTCGAGGCCGGCGATCTCGGCGCGGCGCAGCCCGGTGCCGAGCATGGTGTGCACGATGGCGCGATCACGCAGCGGCCGCGCGTGGCGATGCGTGGCGCCCGTTGCGGCGCGGCCGCCGTCACCGCGGTGGCGGCGGCCGGTCAGCTGATGGAAGGACTCCAGCCGGTCCAGCACGTTCTTGACCGTGCGCACCTGGGCGGCGTTCAACGCGCAGACCTCGGGGACGGGCAGGCGCAGCGGCTCGACCCGCTTGGAGGGATCGCCGCGCGGCAGCAGGGCGGCCGGGGCGTGCGCGCTGATCCAGGAGAACAACGCCGAGGCGTGCGCGAGGTGGTTGTTGACCGTCACCGGCGCCATGGCGGCCGCGCTGCCGTCTTTTCGCCGCCATCCGGCGGCGGACAGGTGATCGCGCCAGCTGGCGAGTTCGCGGGGGTGATCGCCGAGACGCGCTGGTGCCCGAGCCCAGCGATGATCCAGGCGCGCAGCCGCTCCAGATGCCGGCTGATCTTCGCGCTCACCTCGGGCGAGCGCACCCCGCGCACCGCGAGATCGAGGTAGCGCTCGATCCACACCCCAAGATCGTCATCGGCCGGGTCGAGCCCTCCGGACAGGCCCACGACCTTTCGTGAAGTGAATTTGCGGCGATCCTGCCCCTCAGCGGAGACGGCCGAGCTGGGCGTCTGCGCGATCATGCCGCCAGATTACTTCACGGAAGGGCCATTTCCTGAAGTGAAATGGCTTGCCTTGCACGGAGCGAGCCCTGGCAGCGGTCGTCGCAGGAAAGATCATCTGGAGTGGGTGGCCTGATGCTGCTGCCAGCGGTGCAGCAAGGTGGGGATCTCTTTGAGCATGAACTGGTAGAAGTCGCGCATCTGCGTCAGCCGTCGATGCGCGGGATCGTTGGCGGTGGTGGTGGCGATGCCGGTCTCGGCGGCGGCGAGCATGAGCTGGACGACGGTGTTCTGGCTGGTGAACAGGGTGGCCCAGGCGTCATCGCGGAGCCGGTAGTGCTCGCGGCGGCTGCCGGGTGCGGGCAGGCGTTCGATCAGGCCGACCGACAGCAGGGACTTGATCGAGCCGGAGACCGAGCCGGCGCTGACGCCGAGCCGGTCGGCGATCTCGCCCATGGTGACCGTCTCAGCATCGGTGAACAGGAACACCGCCAGCGTCCGGGCGGCCATGCGCTGCAAGCCGCCTTCGGTCAGGGTCAGGGCCAGCCGTTCGGCCGCCTGCCACTGCTCGTCTCTGTCGTTCACCCGTCACCTCCGGTAGGTGATCAGGATAGCGAACCTCAGAAGTGTTCAGAAAGTTCTGAAGATTCGCTATATTGCTGGCATCGGCTCCGTTCCGGAGATGCGATGGTGTGCCGGGAAGCCTGGTCGGCGACGTGAGTTCCTCACGTGCCGACGAGGAGATGACCCCGATGACCTTGCTCAGCCACCTGTTCGGCGTCCGTCCCGCCATCCGGCACCCAGTACGGATACGGCGCAACGTCGAGACCCCGGCCGCGGACGGCGTGCGACTGCTGGCCACCCACTACTACCCGGCCGATCTGGACCGGCCGCCGCTGGTGCTGCTGCGCAGCCCGTACGGCCGGGGTAACGCGCTCGATCAGCTGCCGAAGCTGCTGGCCGAGCGCGGCTATCAGGTGCTGTTTCAGAGCCTGCGCGGCACGGCCGGCTCCGGCGGCCGCTTCGACGGCTTCGTCATCGACCCCGCCGACGCCGACGGCACGCTGAGCTGGCTGCGCACCCAGCCGTGGTTCGGCGATCAGCTGGCCACCTGGGGAGCCAGCTACCTCGGCCTCGTGCAGTGGGAGCTGGCCGCTCGGCACATCCCGAAGTGGAAGATCGCGCTGATCCAGGACGCGCCGTCGGCCTTCGCCGAGCACTTCATATACCCGGGCGGCTGGTACGACTTCTTCCTGCCCAGCATGCTGGCCGACCACGCGCGCCTGCTGGCCGCTGGGCGCGAGGTCCGGCTGCTGATCGGACCGTGGGGGCACGGCCGCGGCCTGTACACCCGCGAGGGCATGCAGGACGCGCTGACCGCCCTGGACGCGGCCATGAACGGCGATGCCGCACCCACCGGGGTGCGGGTGTTCGTCACCGGCGCCAACCGGTGGCAGGACCTGCCCAGTTGGCCGCCCGCACACCAGCCCACCTGCTGGTATCTGCATGCTGGCGGGCGGCTGAGCCGTGAGGAACCCGAACGTGAGGCGAGCCCCAGCCGCTACCGCTACGACCCTGGTGACCCGACCCCCACAGCGGGCGGGACGGCGGTGAGCAGGTCCGCGGGCCCGAAAGACAACCGCGCCATCGAAGCCAGAGCGGACGTGCTCACCTTCACCACCGCGCCCTTGACCGAGGACATCGAGGTCATCGGCCCGGTACGGGTCCGCCTGCACGCCCGATCATCCATCCCGCACGTCGACTACTTCGCCCGCCTGTGTGAGGTGAGCCCGCGCGGCCGCTCGCTCAACCTGTGCGACGGCATCGTCCGGCTCAACGAGCCCGGCGACCTACACGCCGCCGACGTACGCGCCATTGACATCGAGCTGCGGCCGCTAGCCCACCGCTTCCGGCGTGGTCACCGGATCCGGCTGCAGGTCTCCAGCGGCGCCCACCCCCGCTTCGGCCGCAACCCGGGCACCGGCCAACCCTTGGCCACCGGGCGCGAGCTGCACGCATCAGAGCACGAGATCTTCCACGACCCGGAACACCCGTCAGCCTTCTGGCTGCCCCTCACCCCAGGACTGTCATGAAACTGCTCGTTCTCGGCGGCACCCATCACGTGGGCCGCGTCATCGTCGAGACCGCGCTGGAGCGCGGGGACGAGGTGAGCACGCTCAACCGCGGTCTCAGCCGCCCACCGGCTCCCGGCGTCCGGGCGTTCGTCGCCGACCGCACCGACACCGCGGCGGTCGCCGCCGCGCTCGCCGGAAAGGAGTGGGACGCCGTCATCGACACCTGGGCCTGGGCGCCACGCGTCGTCCGTGACAGCGCCCGCCTGCTGGCCGGCCGAACTGGGCACTATGGCTACGTCTCCAGCCGCGGCGTGCACCGCTGGCCGTGGCCGGCGTGCGCAGACGAGAGCGCACCGCTCGTCGACGGCGACCCCGACAGCGACGACAGTACCGACTACGCCGCTGCCAAGCGCGGTGGTGAGCTGGCCGTCATCGAGGCTTTCGGCGAGGGGGCGCTGCTGGCCAGGGCCGGGATGATCCTGGGACCATATGAGGACGTCGGCCGCATCCCGTGGTGGCTGCGCCGCCTGGAGAAGGGCGGCCGGGTGCTGGCCCCTGGCCCGGCGGACACTCCGCTGCAGTACATCGATGTCCGTGACATGGCGGCCTGGATGCTGCAGTGCGCCGAACGCCGGCTCGGCGGCGCCTACACGGTGACCGGCCGCCCCGGCGCGGCCACGATCGGGCAATTGCTGCAGACGGCGCTGGAGGTGACCGGCTTCGACGCCGAGCTGGTGTGGGCGAGCGAGGAACTGCTGCGCCGGGAGGGCGTGTGGCTGGGCATGGAGTTCGGGCTGCGCTTCCCGCACGACCCGGCACCGACCGGCATGAACGACGCCGACGTCAGCGCCGCCTTCGCCGCCGGCCTGACCACCCGGCCGCTGCGCGACACGCTCGCCGACACCTGGGCCTGGCTGCAGGCCGAAGGCGACCCTGCCCCGCGCCCGGACGCCCCCTCACCCGGCACCTGGCTCGACCCCGCCGCCGAGCGGCGCGTCCTCGACCAGCTCTGACCCCCGACCGGCTTCAGCAAGGAACCTTTATGCGCGCCATCATCATCGGAGCCGGCATCGCCGGCCTGGCCGCCGCCCTGCGGCTGTCCCAGATCGGCTGGGACAGCCTCATCATCGAACGCGCCCCCACCCGCCGCAGCGGCGGCTACGCCGTCACCTTCGGCGGCATCGGCCACGACGCCGCCGAACGCCTCGGCATCCTGCCCGACCTCCAGCAGCGGGCCTTCGTCACCGGGGAAATCGTCTACCGCAAGCCCAGCGGCGAGCGGCGTTTCTCCCTCACCGGCGAGATCATCGCCGCGATCATGGGCCCCCGGACGATGAACATCCTGCGCGGCGACATCGAAACCGTCCTGTACGACAAGGTGCGCGACAGCGCCGAGATCCGCTTCGCCACCACCATCACCGCCGTCGACCAGGACGCGCACGCCGTGCACGTCACCCTCAGCGACGGGACTGTAGAGCACGCGGACCTGCTGATCGGCGCCGACGGCCTGCACTCGGCCACCCGCGCCCTGGTCTTCGGCCCTGAGGAGGACTACCTGCTCGACCTGGAGCACCGGGTCGCCGTGTACATGCTCGACCAGCGCCCGGACGCGATCGCGCCCGGCACCGCCGGCACCCTGTCCTCACGCGGCCGCACGGTCGCGGTCATCAACGTCGACGACGGCCGCACGGTCGCCTTCTTCGGCTACCGCACCGAGCGCGGCGCCCGCGGCGACGACCCCGCCACCGTGCTGCCCCAGGTCTACGGCGACCTCGGCTGGGTCATCCCCGAGGTCCTGGCAAGCATGGCGAGGACCGACTCGGTCTACTTCGACACCATCAGCCAGGTCGTCGCCCCCACCTGGAGCCGCGGCCGCGTCGTGCTGCTCGGCGACGCCGCCTGGTGCGTCACCCTGTTCGCCGGCTACGGCTCCGCCCTGGCCGTCGGCGGCGCCGACCGGCTCGGCACCGAACTGGAGCGCCACCCCGGCGACCTCGACGCCGCCCTGACCGCCTGGGAGACGGCGCTACGGCCGGAGGTGGAGGCGAAGCAGAAACTCGGCCGCCGGGTCAAAGGCGTCTACGCCCCCGCCAACCCCTTCGTCCTGTGGCTGAGCCAGCTGCCGCTGCGCCTGGCCGCACTGCCGCCGGTGCGCCGGTACATGACCCGCCGCTTCATCAAGGGCTGAGCCGTCTGAACCCGCTGCTCTGCGGGATGGGGAACGGCTCGATCAGCACGCGAGTCGGACCTGATCCGACTCCGCCATGGTCACGCCGTTGATCCGGATCTGTGTGTAGTAGTAGTTGTCCCCGGGACAGGTGCCTCGAGCTCTCAGGGTGCCGACTGCGAAGGTCCGCTCATGGGAGGCGACGACGTCGTCCCACCACCCGGATTCCTTGTAGACGACGGCCACGACACTCACATTGCCGCACGTGGCGCCCTGCCGCCTGACTTCGCCGTTCACCGTGCCGGTGGGCCCAGGGCCGACTGTCCAGTAAGGCTTCCACGCCGCGTTGTCACAGGCGGCTGCGACGGCCGCAGTTGCCGACGTCGTCGCCGAGGTGGTGAAGCCGACCGCGACCGCAGCCGCGAGCAGGAGCGAGGTGGTGGTTCGCAAGCGCATGTCTCCTCCAGAACGGGTGAGCCGCTGATGCGGATGCTGCCGTTCCTTCAGGCTTCATCGCTGGGGACAGCAGGGCCAGGGCACGAGCCGGGCGTTCACCGGACATTCGAATCACCAGCCCCGGCCCGCGCTTCGGGGCGCGTCGATGGCCGGCATCTCGATGCCATGCCGGGTGAGCTCCCGCGCGAGCGAGGTGCCGAACCGGCCCAGCCCGATCACGGCGATGGCAGGTGCGGCGGCTGCCATCGCCAGGTGGCGTTGCCGTCAGCGGCGATGCCCTTGCGCCACAGCGGGGCGGGCATCAGCCGGATCATGGTCACCAGCGCCCGGTGGGCGGCGGTGGAGGTGGTGCGCCGGCCGTCGGCGCGGGCGCTGCGGGCGGTGGCCTGGGTGCGTGGGCGGCGCTCGGCGTCATAGCGGCGCAGCGCCGCCTCAACCATGAACGGACCAGCAGGACCGGCGGTGGACTCGTCGGCGAGGGCTGCGGCAAGCACGACGGCGTCTTCGATCGACTGCCCGGCACCCTGACCGCGATCGGGACTCATCGCGTGCGCAGCGTCGCCGAGCAACACAGCCCGGCCGCGGACGTAGGTAGGCAGCGGGTCCAGGTCGCAGATGTCGATGTGGATCACCGCCTGCTCCGGGGTGGCCGCGACCAGGGCCGGGATCGGCTCGTGCCAGGAGGCGAGGCGGCGGGCCGCCTCGTTCTTCTCTTTCGGGTAGCGGACGCCGGCCTGGCCGGCGGTGGTCACGTAGGCCCAGTAGGCGCGACCTCGGTTGATCGGGTGAATCAGGAAGTAGCCGCCGGGGCCCATGGTGACGCTGCCGGACAGCCCGTCGGCGACCGCAAAGGCGCCGGTGCCGACGTCGGCGATGCCGAGCCATGCGGTGCGGCCCAGGAACCGCGGCGGCGCGTCCGGCCACAGCAGCCGCCGCACCGTGCTGCGAATGCCGTCGGCGCCGATCAGCAGGTCGGCGCCGACCTCGCCGCCGCTCCACGTGACCGTCACCGCGCCGGCGTCGTACTGGATGCCGGTGACCTCCGCCCCGGTGCGCACCCATCCGGCGGGCACCGACTCCAGCAGCACCCGGTGCAGATCCGCGCGGTGAAAGGCGAGCAGGGGCGTCGGGTCACCGGAGCGGGCACGCTGCAGGTAACGGCCGTCCGGCAGACGCAGATTGCCGGCGGAGTAGGTGGGCACCCCGGCCGCGCGCGCCTGCTCAACCACGCCGAGCTCAGCCAGCGCGCGCATGGCGTTCGGAGCCTGGGACATGCCGGCGCCGATCTCACCGAGTTCGGCCGCCCGCTCCAGCACAACGGCCTGCCAGCCGATCCGGTGCAGAGCTAAAGCAGCGGCCAGTCCGCCGATGCCGCCGCCGACCACGATCGCCCGTCCGGTCACGGTGCCTCCTCACCGTCAAGAGCGCCGGCGGAGCCTGCGTTGGCGGAGCCAGGATCGGCGGCGTGCAGGGGCGGCGCGCCCTTGAACACGCCTGCCATCCATTCGAACGTGGCGTGCGCCTGGCGGATCCGCGCGGCCCTCCCATCCTCCGGGCCGACCAGGTCCAGGCCGTCGCGGGTGATGTCGAGGAAAGAGGTGATGCCGGCGATCTGCTGGCGGGCCACCACCGCCCAGGCGTCCTCGGCCATCCGGTAGTAGACCGTCCGCTCGCCCGGCCTCGTGCGCCAGGTCAGAAACCCCATCCCGGTCAGCAACCGCAGGTTGGAGGTCAGCGAGGCGCGACTGGCCCCGATCGCCTCGCTGATCTGCCCGGCCGACTGCTCCGGCGGATCGCACACCATCAGCCAGCCCAGCACCCGCCCGGCGATCGGCGGCACCCCGTCGCGGGCCAGATACATGGCCACCCGCTCCACCCACTCCAGCAACGGCTCCTGCTCGCTCACGCCGCATCTCCTCCTCTTGCAGTTGTTTCAGTATGAGCTAAAGTCGCTGTATCAGGATACGCCCCGGCCGGGGCGTGCTGTGGGAGAGCCGGGAAGTCTGGTCGGCCCGCGACGATCCGTCGCGGAGAAACAGGAGGACTTTCCCCGATGTCATCTCGCACCCTGTCGGTGCTACTTTCCGGCGGCATCGCCGCCGGCGTCCTGATGCCGGCGCTGCTGTGGGCCGACGGCGCCACCCGGCCCGGCTACAGCCTGTGGCACCACGGCGCCAGCCAGCTCGGCACCGGCGAGCGCGCCTGGCTGCAGACGATCAACTTCGTGCTCGGCGGGCTGCTGCTGGCCACCTTCGCCGCCGGAGTCCGGAGAGCCCTGCGATCCGGACGCGGCTCGACCGGGGGACCGATCCTGCTCGCGGCCACCGCGGCGGGCCTGGTCGTGGCCGGGCTGGTGCCCACCGACCCCGCGCTCGGCTACCCGCCCGGCCAGCCGCACCTCGTCACCGCCTCCGGCGTCGTCCACCAGCTGGCCGGATTCCTGCTGTTCGCCGGGCTCAGCGCCGCCGCGTACGTGCTGGCCGGCCGCCTGGGCCAGACGAGCCGCCGCTGGGCCCTCTACTCCCGGTTGTCCGGGACGCTCGTCATCGTCTTCGCCTTCGCCGCCGGCATCGCCTACCGTCTGGACACCCTGGGCATCTGGCGACCGGCCCCCGCGGGCCTGCTCGAACACCTCTCCCTGCTCGCCGGGTTCTGCTGGACCGCGGCCCTGGCCGTGCACCTGCTCCGCCGCCACGCCGGCGGCCGCCTCACGAGCGCACCTTCTCCGGCGGCGCACGACACCGACGCTCACCGATGATGGCGGTCGCACCTGTCGCGCGCGGCCGCCTGGCCTCGCCGTCGCCGCACGCACACGGTGGTGGGAGAAGAGGCCGCTACCGCCCCCAGCCGAGCGCCCGGCCCGGCAGCCGCCACGCGCTGCGCAGCTCCGCCCAGCCCACCCGCATCCCGTCGGTGAACAGCACCGCGAACAGCGCCAGCTCCGCCAGCGTGCCCACCAGCTCGTCGCCGGGCGCCAGCGACACTACGCCGAGCGCGCCATCGCCGAGCACGAACCCGGCAATGAGGAACAGCGCCGCCGTCGACAAGATCGTGCGGTGGGCCAGGCTGGACAGCAGCACGGCCAGTAACAGCATGCCCGCGAACGCGAGCAGCAGCGAGCCCATCACAGGGCCTCTCCTTCGTCGTGGATCGCCAGAGGAAAGCCGCCAACCGGCCGGGGACCGGCAACTCCCGGCCTCACGGTGCGGGCGAGCTGGCAGCTCGGCGCGCGGCCTCGAGCGTGCCGTAGAGCGGCAGGTGATCATGCAGGCCGGCGATGGTCAGCCGGCAGGCAGGCACGCCTGCACCCGGGTGCTCAGCCCGCGCGCCGCGGGCCAGACCAGCTCGCCCTCCAGGCGCACCACCCGCGCCGTCTCCTCACACTCCGCATGCACGGCCAGCTCGTCCGCACGCATCGGCTGCCCCTCGCTCCGGTGGGTCAGGTCAGGTCAGGTAGCGCAGCCACAGGTACGGCGTCACCAGCGTCACGGTCACGACCGTGACGATCAGGCCGTACTTGGTGAACTGCCAGAAACTGATCGGGTGCCCGTTGCGGGCGGCGATGCCGATCACGACGACGTTGGCGGCGGCACCGACGGCGGTGGCGTTGCCGCCCAGGTCGGCGCCGAAGGCCAGCGCCCACCACAGCACCTGCCCGGGCCCGTCGCCGCCGTTGGCCTGCACCAGGTCGGCCACGATGGGACTCATCGTGGCCACGTAGGGGATGTTGTCCACGATCGCCGACAGCCCGGCCGAGGCCCACAACAGCACCATCGTGGTCAGCCCGAGCTGCCCCGAAGTGGCCTCCACCGCCAGCCGGGAGACCTGGCCGATTACGCCGGTCTGCACCAGCGCCCCGACCATGACGAACAACCCCATGAAGAACACCAGGGTGGGCCACTCGACCTCGGCGATGGCCTGCTCGGTGGTCACCTTGGTGGCCGCCACCAGCACCCCCGCCCCGAGGATCGCCACCACCGACGGCTCATAGTGCAACACCGGATGAGCCACGAAGGCCGCCATCACCAGTGCCAGCACCGCCAAGCTCTGCCACAGCAGCCTGCGGTCCGCGATCGCCTCCCGCTCATCCAGCGCCATGATCTCGCTCGCGCGCTCCGGATCGTAGACGAACGACCTGCGAAACAGCAGCCAGCACAACCCGACGAACACGACCATCAACCCGACGACCATCGGCGCCATGTGGAGCAGGAAGTCGTTGAAGCTCAACCCGCCCCGGCTGGCGATGATGATGTTGGGCGGGTCGCCCACCAGCGTGGCCGCGCCACCGATGTTGGACGCCATCGCCTCGGCGATCAGGAACGGCACCACCGGCAGCGCCAGCCGCTCACACACCAGAAACGTCACCGGCGCGATCAGCAGCACCGTGGTGACGTTGTCCAGCAGCGCCGACGCGCTTGCGGTGATCACCACCAGCAGCACCATCAGCCGGTACGGCCGGCCGCGGGCGCGTTTGGCCGCCCAGATGGCCAGGAATTCGAACACGCCGGTCTGCTTCAGTACTCCGACGATCACCATCATGCCCAGCAGCAGGAACACGACGTTCCAGTCGACGCCGCTGGTCTCGGAGAAGAACGCCGCTCCGGCGTCGGTCGCGTGAATGGCCAGCATGATCCCGGCCCCGCCCAGCGCGGCCGCCACCCGGTGGATCTTCTCCGAGGCGATCAGCGCATACGCGCCCAGGAACACCGCGACCGACAGCCAGGCCAGCACCGTCATGCGGCCAGCACCCTGACCAGCAGCGCCTGCAGGGTAACCGCGCCCAGCAGCCGCTCCTGCTCCACGACCGCGACCAGCGGGCTGTGGGTGCGCGCCATCAACGCGGCGAGTTCCAGCACGGTGGCGTCCGGATCGGTGACCGGCAGCTCGCGTCGCCCTGGTGACCGCTCGGGTGGTAGCGCCTGGCGCACCGTCCGGCCGGCCAGCGAGGAGGCGAACGCGTCCGCGTGTGCCTCATCCACCACCCGGGCCAGCGCCGGGTCGTCCAGGCAGTAGCCGGGCACGGCCAGGCGCAGAACCTGGGTGCCGGGCAGGATGCTGGCCGGCAGCCCGCGCTCGTCGACGACGATCAGGCCGGGCAGGTCCTGGCCGGCCAGCAGCCGGGCGGCCTCGATCACCGGGGTGTCGGCGGTGACGGTCGGGAAGGCGGTGAGCAGGTCACGAGCGCGCACGGCGGGCCCCATTTTCACGGTCGGCGATAAGACTGCCGACCAGACTTCCCGGCGCACCTGCAGGGAACCTATCAACAAGCGTCAAGATCAGACGCAGTGGGTGTGTGCCGGTCAGCGGTGAGGGAAGTGTGTTCCCCTCGACGGGTGCAGTCGTTGTACGGTGAACCTGGTGCGCCGGGAAGTCTGGTCGGCAAAGGTCCGATTCGACGACCCCGGAGACGCAGATGAGCGGTATCCCGCGACAGCACCGTGCAGACGAGACGACAGATGCCACTGCGCCGCGAACGGGCCGCCGTTCACGTCGGCTCACCCCCGCGGCAGAGCGGGATCTGGCCCTGGCCCGCGTTGGGGCGCAGACGGTGGAGTACCGGATGCGCGGCGACGGCCCCGGCACGGTCCTGATCTTCCACGGCGGCCACATGCGAGCGCAACTGGCCTTGGGCGAGGACGTCTTCACCGATGCCGGATTGCGGGTGCTCATTCCCTCGCGCCCCGGCTACGGGCGCACCCCCTTGATTACGCCGTCGACCGGGCCGACGACTGGGGCTGGCACCGTGGCGGACTTCACCGACACCATCGCGCGGCTGTGCCGGGAACTGGGAGTCGATCAGGTTGCTGCGGTGGTCGGCATCTCCGCCGGCGGACGGACCGCGCTGACCATGGCGGCCCGCCATCCCGACCTCGTCCAGCGGGTGATTCTGCAAAGCCCGGTCGGTTTCCTGCCCTGGCCCGACCGGCACACCCGCCTCGGCGGACGGATCCTGTTCCACCCCGCGGTCGAAGCCGTCACCTGGGCACTCATGCGCACGGCGATCCGCTTCGCACCGGCGCCGGCCCTGCGGCTGCTCACCCGCGACCTGTCCCTGCTGCCCGCCGGCCAGGTGCTGGCGCAGCTGAGCGCCGCCGACCGCGCCACGCTGACCCACCTGTACACCTCGATGCGCTCGGGCCGCGGCTTCGTCACCGACATGCTCCCGGTGGCCGACTGCACCGCCCACATCAGCCAGCCCGCCCTGATCATCGCCGCCCGCAACGACCGCTCCGTGCCCTTCACCCACGCCCAATCCCTGACCGCGGCGATCCCACAGGCCGAACTGGTGGAAAGCCGCGCCGACAGCCACATGATCTGGTTCGCCCCCGACTATCCCGCCATCGCCGCCCAGATACGTGCCTTCCTCCTCACCGACCACCACACCGCCGGCGGGCACGTGACCGCCTAGCGCGGCACCGCAGCCGGCCGACGGCAGCAATTCGCCGGGCAATCGCCGGCAGTAGTCGCCGACCAGGCTCCGGCACACCTGCCGGCAGCCATCAAGAAGCGTCAAATCGGGCACACAAGAACGGGCGGTGAGCGATGCCGGTCATCGAGGTCGACGGGGTCGCCAAGCGCTACCGCGACGTCACCGCGGTCGACGACGTCAGCCTGCACGTCGAGCAGGGGCAGATCTACGCCCTGCTCGGCCTCAACGGCGCCGGCAAGACCACGCTGATCCGCATGCTGCTCGGCATGATCGCCCCCACCGCCGGGTCGGTGAGCGTGCTGGGCGCCGCCGTGACATCCGGTGACCGCTCGGCCTGGGCCAGGGTCGGCTACCTGGTCGAAGCGCCCGTCGCCTACCCCGAACTCACCGTACGGGAGAATCTGCACCTCATCGCCCGGCTCCGGCGACTGCCCGGCTCGGCCAAGGAAGCGGTCGACGACGTGATCGAACGCCTGGCCCTCACCCCCTACGCCGACCGCCGCGCCCGCACCCTGTCCATGGGCAACCTGGAACGCCTGGCCCTGGCCAAGGCCCTCATCCACACCCCCGACCTGCTCATCCTGGACGAGCCCGTCAACGGCCTGGACCCCGCCGGCGTCGTGGAGATCCGCACCCTGCTCGCCGGCCTGGCCCGCCAGCACGGCACCACCGTGCTGCTGTCCAGCCACCTGCTGACCGAGGTCACCCGCCTGGCCACCCGCATCGGCATCATCCACCACGGCCGCCTGCTCGGCGAGCACCACGCCGACGGCCTGGAACAGCAGCTAGAGCGCCACCTGAACATCACCACCCGCGACGACGCCAAGGCCCACGAGGTGCTCCACGCCCACGGCTACCACCCCGGCCCGGCCCCCGGCGGCGGGCTGCACCTCACCGACGAGCATGCCCTCGCCCGGCCCGAGGAGGTGGCCACCGTCCTGGTGCAGGCCGGTCTGCCGCCCACCAAGCTCCTCATCGAGGAAGAAGACCTGGAAACCTACTTCCTGCGCATCATCGGACAACGCATCGGAGCCGGCGATGCGTGAGGCGCTCTGGGCCGAACTGCTGAAGGCACGACGCAGCCGCCTGCCCGCTCTCACCGCGCTCGCCTTCACCATCGTCGCCGTGGTGTGCGGGCTGTTCATATTCATCCTCGCCGACCCCACCCGTGCCCGGGCGCTCGGCCTGCTCGGCGACAAAGCCCAGCTGTCCGGCGCCAGCGCCGACTGGCCCGGCTACCTCGCCCTGCTCGCCCAAGCCGCCGCCGTCGGCGGCATGCTGATCTACGGCATGATCGCCATCTGGCTGTTCGGCCGCGAATTCAGCGACCACACCGCCAAAGACCTGCTCGCCCTGCCCACCTCCCGCACCACCATCGTGGCCGCCAAATTCGCCCTCGCAGCCGGCTGGGCACTGCTGCTGGCGCTCCTGGTCGCCGCGCTCGGCCTGCTCGTCGGTGCGCTCCTCGACCTGCCCGGCTGGTCGGCAGAAACCGCCGCACACGGCGTCCTTCGGATCGTCGTCGCCGCCGCCCTGACCGCCCTGCTCACCACCCCGCTCGCGCTGGCCGCCAGCATCGGCCGCGGCTATCTGGCCGCCGTGGCGGCCATGTTCGTCATGCTGTTCAGCGCCCAGGTCGTCGCCGCACTCGGCTTCGGCGCCTACTTCCCCTACTCGGTGCCCGGCCTGTACGCCGGCCTCGCCGGCCCCGACCAAGACCCGCCCGGGACACTGGGCATCGCGCTCGTGCTGGCCACCGCAACGGCCGGAGCGCTCATGACCATCGCGTGGTGGCGCCGGGCCGACCACATCCGCTGAACCGGTACCGAAGGATAGGCCTCACCCGTGCAGATGGGGCCCACGCTCGGCTGATCTTCGGCAATCAGCCGGCCAGCGCCCGCAGCAGTCGCTCCCGCTGTTGCTCGGTCAGTCCGCCAACCCGGTGCTTCTCAGCCACCCCCGACACGGCCATCAACGCCGCGACCCTCGCCGGCCCGTAACCAGGAACCGCTCGAAGAACCTGCGCCACCGAGTCCTCTTCACCAGTTCCTCGCCGCTACGGCCGTACACCTCCGCCACGCTGGTCGTACCGGATCTCACTCCGGCCAACAGTGCGCTACGCGCTGTCCGAGCCTCGGCCGTCTTCTCCAAGGCCTTCGCCCGTTGTTCCGGCGTCATCGCAGGTACGGCCATCAGATCAGGCCGCTTACCCCTGTAGATCAACTGCTCGAACTCCTGCGTCACACACGCCCCGACGCAGGTCAACAGCCATGATCGCGCAGAGTGTCAAATATTGTGACGCCAACCCCGGCTCATCGTTCCACTAGTACTGAGAGGCCCATCTGGCCGCGTGCCATCCAAAGTGGCCAGAGGCGTGGCCAGTGCCGGCGGAAAGTGGCCAAAGTGCAGGCCCAAGCCCGATAGCCCCAAACGGTTACAGTCATCGAATAGCAACAGAGAGTAATGGAAAAATAACGTTCTGTGGTTGGCGGTGGGGGATGCAATGAAGGAGAGATCTATTCCTCTCCCCAAAAAGGAGGTACCCCCATGCGCCGCACCACCATGCTCAGCGCCATCGCCGCGGCCGGAACGCTGCTCCTGACTACCCCTGGCTCCGCCTACGCCGCCACCGGCCAACTCAACTACTACAACGGAAACACAAAGGTGGTCTGGCGCAAACCGCCAGACAACAAGTGCGTCTTCGAGACTGGCAACGGGCCGGCCGACAACTTCACCAACCGGACCGTCGTACTCTACTGGCACTCCACCTGCCAAGGCAGAATCCGTGCGACGCTCAAGCCAGGCGAGAAATGGGCTGGTACGGACGAATTCAACGGCGTGATATTCGTGCCCTGAGGCTGACCGGCAATCAGCAGGCGCAGCGGCTCCGTGATCAGAGGCGACCACGGAGCCGCTTCGTCGTCTCCAGAGCCAACAACCCAGTAGGGTGCGCAGCTTTGGGGGTGCCCGCCATGATGGACGCCCTGGCCGGAGAATGGCCACTTTCGGTGGCACGATCCGCAGAACCGCGAGTGCCGGCCACGTGGCCATCCCCAGGTCACGCCATGAACAATGGCCAGATCGGATGTCACCTGACAGTCGTCCCGCCGCCGTGGACGGCACGGGATGAGGCACGACGTAGAACCGGCCCCACCCGGATGGGCGGCCTGGGCGGGTGCGGCCGGTTGCCGGGGCTTGCGGTCAGGTCGGCGGGGCGGTGGCGGGCGATGCCGAGGGGGCGGCCTGGTCCACGGAGTGCCGGACCCAGATGTTGGGTTCGGCGTAGACGGCGTGGTCGTGGGCGAGGCTGGCCTGCACGGGTGTCAGGGCGCCGGGCACGATGACCGGCCCGTCGACGTCGAAGGGCAGACCGGTCCATTCTCGCCACTGCGTGAGGGAACCGGCCACGAGCATGGAGGCGGGGGCGATGCCGGCGACGATGCCGCCGGCGCGCACGTGGGTGCGCAGCCAGGGGTCGGCGGGCAGCCCATCAGGGCGGGTACGGGCGGCGTACTCGCTCATGGGGGTGTGCGGTTCTTCGTGTTTGCGGGTGGGCCGCACCGGGATGACCACCTGGGTCAGGCCGGCGCTGCGGGCGGCGGTCTTCATCGCTGTGAGCAGCCGGTCGGGCAGGCCGGTGCCGCGGCGATCGGGGGTGACCCAGATGCCGAGGCCGCCGAGGCTGTCGGGCGGGGTGCGGCCCTGCAGGTCGGTGTAGGCCCATAGCAGGATTTCGTCCCAGCCGCCGTCGGGCAGGTGCCCGTCGCGGCCGGGGGCGTGCAGCGCGAACGGCACCGCCTGGCCGCTGCCCACCACGACATCGTCGTTGTCGAGGGCGTAGAAGGTGAACTGGGGGAAGTGCTGCTGCAGGTCGGCGGCGTGGGCCCAGCGGCCGGCCGGATCGTGGCCGAGGAAGGCTGGCATGCCCTCCCGCTGCCCCTGCTGCTGCTCGGCGGGCCGGGTGTCGGCCAGGTCGGGCCGGTCGGCGAGGGTGACGAGGGTGATGGTGCGCGCGGCGGGCCGCGACGCTTTCGTGGCCGCCTCCTGCGCGGGTGGAGGTGGGGGCGGGGGTGTCTGCGAGGTGGAGTGCGGCGCCTGTGAGGTGGCGGGCGGTGTCTGCGGCGGGGGCGGCGAAGGCGTGCCGTGCTGGGTTCCGCTGTGCTGGACGGGGGCCGGTGGTGGGGGGTCTGTGGTGAGCGGGGGCAGGCCGGGGAACAGGTGGGCTGCGGCGGCGGGCAGGTCGAGGTAGCCGTTGAGGCAGCGCGCCGGTTCGCCGTGGGCCTGCTCGGGACTGCACGGCCGGGCGGTGGCCAGCAGGGCGTCGCGGACGGCGAGCGGGTCGGGCCGCTGGCCGAGGTGGTGTTGCAGGCTGACCAGCAGCGCGGCGGTCCCGGTGACCAGCGCGACGGACACGCAGGTGCCCTTCTGCGCTTTGACGCCGCCGCCGGGGGTGGCGCCGTAGACGGCTTCGCCGAGGGTGGTGATGCCGTGCCCGGTGTAGGCGGGGCCGTGGTTGCTGAAGTAGAACATCGCCTCATCGGCGCGGTGCGCGCCGACGGCGAGCACGCCGGGCAGGATCGCCGGGGCGATGCTGGCCTTGCCGTAGTCGTTGCCGGCCGGGGCGCAGACCAGCACACCCGCCTCGACCGCGGCGGCGATGGTGCGTTTGAGCATCGGGTCGGCGTCGTCGGAGACGGTGTGGTGGGCCATCGTGTACTGGATGACGTGGCAGCCGGCGTTGAGGAGTTCTTCGATGGCGCGGGCGGCCGAATGCGGATCGACGACGGCATCCTCATCTACCGGGTGGCCGAGGGCGATGAGGCGGCAGCGGGGGGCGAGGCCGGGCAGGACGGTGCCGGGCTGGCCGGCCAGCACGCTGGCGGTGAAGGTGCCGTGCTCGGCTCCCTTCGGGTCGGGCAGGGCGGCGGGGAGCCACCACGGCTCGCGTGCCTCCAGGCGGGCGCCGGTCAGGCTGGGGTGGCCGGTGTCGGGCAGGCCGTCGACGACGCCGATGAGGATGTCGGGGTGGCCGAGGGTGTGCCGGTGCAGCGCGGCCATGCCGGGCACGGCTTGGGCGGGGTAGCGGGCCGGCGGCTTGTCGTCGGGGGCTGGTGGGAGGGGAGATGGTGGGGTGGGGGCGGCCGCCCGATCCCCCTGGCGCTGGGCGGCATCCTCCGGCGGCGGTGGCGGGGCGAGGGTGTGGGGCATCGGGCGGGCGCTCCCTGGATCGTGGCCGGTTCTACAGGGCGGACAGCTTGGCCTGCTCATAACTGGGCAGGCGGTAGCCGGCCGGATCATTGATGTTGGCGCCGTACAGCAGCCATTCGCAGACCCGCCGCTGGTGTCCGGGGGTGTGCGGGTGCAGGGCGATGGTGGTGCTGGGGTCGGTCGGCAGGTCGCGACGTACTGGCGGCACCTGCGGCGGGAAGGACGACATGACCAGCCTCTCCTGGTGGGTGGTGGTCAGGCTTCGGGCCAGGAGCGGACCGGGCCGAGGGTGACCGGCAGGACGTCCTTGACGTCGATGGTGAAGCGGTAGACGCGCTTGGCCCGCTTGCTGTTGTCGGGGTCGAAGAAGCGCAGTTTGACGTCCCAGCAGTCGCTGTCGGGGCGGCCGTAGGGGCTTTTCTCGGTTTCGATGTCTTTGAGCGCCATGCCCTTGCCGAGGGCTTCGGCCAGGGTCTGGCGGGCTTGGACGGCATTGGTGGCGGCGTAGTTCAGGGCGCGGTCGCGGCTGGTGGCGCCGAAGTTGCGCAGGTCGTAGTAGATGCGCTGCAGGAAGTCGGCCACCGCGTCGCCGAGGCGGTCCTGCTGTGGGACGGCGCCGGGCTGGTTGTGGGCGGGCACGGCGCATTCGGCGACCACCGCGTGGGCCAGGCTGGCGGCCGACCAGCCGTACAGGCCGCGGGTCAGGTTGATCTCGATCACCGGCACGTGCTGGCCGTTGAACAGTTTGACGGTGCGGCCGGGCAGCGTGCCGGGCACCGAGATGCGGTCCACGAAGTCGAGGGCGTCGGCGGCCCGCTGCTGGCGGTCCAGGAACTCCACCAGCCGCTCGTACACGCCGGGCCCGTAGCCGCCGACCGGTTCGATGGCGTAGATCGGGGTCAGGTCGAGGTTCATGGTCCAGATCAGCGGGCGCGCTTCGGACGGGTTGTCGCGCAGGTAGTCGACCATCTGGCGGGGGTCATACGGGTTGGCGGGCACGTTCGCGTCGTCGATCTGTCGGCCGGGCATGAGCTGTTTGAAGGTGTCGCGGCGGGCTTCGGTGCCGAAGTCGTAGCCGAGCGTGCCGAGCGCGTACACCAGCCGCCGCGCCCCGCCCTTGGCCGGCTCGGCGGAGGGCACCACACCGCTCGCCACCGGCGCAGACACCGGCGCCACGGCCGCAGGCACCGGGGCCGGCGGTGCGGCGGCGGGGACGAGCCCTTGCGCCGCGGTGCAGTCACATCCGCCGCTGTCGCCGGGATGCGAGGCATCGCAGGAGGTCGTCACCGATGCATTCACCGTTGCATCCGCCGACGTGGTCGCGGAAGAGGTCGCGGGCGAGGTCGTCACAGCAGTCACCGCTTTCGTGATGTTGAGTGTTCCGTTCAGGTACTGCGCGCACGCCGCACCCGGCGCACCCTGGCCGTTCTGGCCGGTGCTGGTGCTGCCGGCGGTGCCGGGGTCGCAGGGATCGGCGCTGGCGCGCAGCGCTTCGCCGATCGCGATCAGGTCGGGCTTGCTTCCCTGGCGTAGCTGCAGGCAGGCCAGTAGCGCCGCCACCCCGGACACGATCGGCGTGGCCAGGCTGGTGCCGCTCATCGTCGCCGTGCCGCCCCCGGGGACGGCGACCCGGATGTCCTGGCCGGGGGCCAGCAGGCCCTGGCGGCGGCTGCCGGGCCCGAAGTTGCTGATCGACAGGGGTTTGCCATGCTCGTCGCAGGCGCCCACGGCCAGCACCCCGTGCAGGGCGGCGGGTACGTGGTCGCACAGGCAGCCGTCGTTGCCGGCCGCGGCCACGATCAGCACACCCTGCTCGGTGCAGCGGCGCACCGCCCGCGCCAGCACGTCCTCGGCCTCACCGGCTTCGCTCAGCTGGCCCCCGCTGATGTTGACGATGTGCGCGCCGGCGTCGGCGGCCAGATCGATCGCCCGCGCCAGATCCAGTTGCGAGGTACGCCGCCCTTCGGCGAACACCGGCACGCTGACCGCCCGGCAACCCGGAGCCATCCCGGGCAGCGGGCCGTCGTGCCGCCCGAACAACACACTGGCCACCGCCGTGCCGTGCGCCGCCTTGCGGCCCGCCTCGTCTCCGCCGGGCCACACCTCGCGCAGCTGGGTCAGCTTGACGCCGGACAAGGCCGGATGCGCCTCATCGACCAAGCCGTCGATGACAGCCACCGTGATCCGGTCATCCCCGGTCGTACGCCGCCACAACGCGGCCAGCCCGGGGATGTCGGGCAACTCGCCCATATCACTCCTGTCGCTCGAGGGGTCGAACGTCGCGTCGGTCGGCCTTGCGCCGGGGTGGGCGCCCGACACCCGGCTCCGGAACCGGGCAGAGCGTCGAGCGCCCACCGGTTCACCGGTTGTTACGCGTCGCCGTCGTCAGCGAACGGCCGCATCTCCCAGTTGAAGGACTGCTCGACACCTGCGAACGGGTAGCCGGGCGTACCGATCCAGGACTGCTCGACACCCGCGTGAGCCGGGGCGGCGCCGGTGATGGTGCGCTCGACCGGGGCGGCCTGGCGCGGCATGGTCTGCGACATGGTGAAGCTCCTTTTGCGTAGCGGTGCTGGGGGGTGGTTACTCGTCGCCGTCGCCGGCGAAGGGAATGTCGAAGTCCACGTAGGACTGCTCGACGCCCGCGAACGGGTAGCCGGGCGTACCGATCCAGGACTGCTCGACGCCCGCGTGGGCCGGGGCGGCGCCGGTGATGGTGCGCTCGACCGGGGCGGCCTGGCGCGGCATGGTCTGCGACATGGTGAAGCTCCTTTTGCGTAGCGGTGCTGGGGGTGGTTACTCGTCGCCCTCGTCAGCGAAGGGGTTGGTGGTCCTCCCCCTGAATGACTGCTCGAGGCCCGCGGTGTCGGTGGTGGCGGTGCCGGTGAGAGTGCGCTCGACCGGGGCGGCCTGGCGCGGCAGGTAGGTCTGCGACATGGTGAGGGTTCCTCTCCTGTTGACGGATCTTCGCTGCGATCCCTACCCAGTCGCACACTTACTGTGACTAGTAGATTACTTATAGTGATGTAACGTGGAGGAGAGGCACCTCTGGCTTGCCACGGGGAATGACCCTTCCCAGTCACACCCGCACGGCCCGCCTCGGCCAGGCCAGCTCAGCGGCCACCACTCCCCGACGTGGCCGGGCCGACTCCACACCATTACCTGTCACATCGATCGGGGAAGGAGAAAGAGCCCCGTGCCCGCCGCCGCGTCCCCGGGCCGGCCCGCCGATCCCGCCGGGCCGGCGATCAGCGTCGCGACCGCCGTCGACCGCTTCCTCGCCTGCCTGCGGACCGAGAGCACCCGCCACACCTACGCCAAAACCCTCACCCGCCTGGCCGCCCTGCTCGGCGACCGGCCGGTCGCCGAGCTGACATGCGAGGACTACGCCGCCGTCATGGACCGCTGGAACGCCGTGGCACCCGCCACGTGGAACCGGCACCTATCCGCGCTGGTCTCCTTCACCGCCTGGGCCCAGCGCCAGGACCTGCTGGAAACCAACCCCGCCCGCCGCCTGACCTCGCGCACACCCGTACGCCGCGACGACCGCGCCATCGGCTACGCCCGGCTGGAGACGCTGTTCACCGACGACCGCCACGGTCTGCGCGAACGGGTGCTGTGGAGGCTCCTGTACGAAACCGCAGCCCGCGCCGAAGAGATCCTCTCCCTCGACGTCGCCGATCTCGACCTGGAACGCCGCCGCGCCCGCGTCGTCGCCAAGGGCGGCGCGATCGAGTACGTGCACTGGGCGACGGCCACCGCCCGCCTGCTGCCCCGCCTGCTGGCCGGCCGCACCGCCGGGCCGGTGTTCCTGGCCGACCGCCGCGCCCCCACCTCCGGACGCCGCGCCCCCGCGGCCGCCGACATCTGCCCCATCACCGGCCGCGGCCGCCTGTCCTACTCCCGAGCGCAGTACCTGTTCAAGCAGGCCACCGCCGAGCTCGACCCGCCCGGGCAAGGCTGGACGCTGCACCAGCTGCGCCACAGCGCCCTGCAGCATCTGGCCGAGGCCGGCCGGACCGCACCCGAGCTGCAGGCCAAGAGCCGCCACCAGAGCCTGTCCAGCCTCGGCCGCTACATCCGCCTGGGCGAGGAAACCTCCGCCCGCATCACCGCCGAACATGATCCGGCAGCACGCCGACGCACCCGCTGACGGCCTCTCGGCCTAACCTCGAAGTCGATCCCTGACCAGGGTCAACGACTCTCCACTGTGCTGGCGGCGCTGTCCGGGATGGAACGCGAGTACATTCGCGACCGCACCCTGGAAGGCCACGAATCCGCCCGCGCCCGCGGCAAGGCCATCGGCGCCGCTCGGGACGGCAGATGTGTTCACGGCGTGTGTCACGGGTAGCTCCTCTCCTACCCGCACCGAGCGGGATCGGAGAGGAGGACCGATCCGGGACCGCAGACAATACGCGCCGTCGCCTTTCCGACAGAGTTTCCGTTGGGGGCAGAGGATCAGCAGGTGGGGCAGGCCGCCTCGCGCCGGACGCGCCAGGTGAAGGTGGTGCTTGCCTGGCCGCCGCCGACGGCCGTGACCGTGACGTTGTAGCTTCCTATCGGGCGGGGCGTGCCGGTGATCAAGCCGGTCGTGCCGATGGTCAGCCCGGACGGCAGACCGGTCGCCGACCAGGTGTAGGACCCGCTCCCGCCGGTGGCCTGCATCTGCAGCCTCACGCTGTCCGGGAGGAGCGTGATCTGGGTGCCCGGG
>NZ_BAABDQ010000069.1:0-40491 GCF_039539705.1 Nonomuraea rosea
TCGGCAGCTGTCACGCTGGGCCCACGGTCGGCTCATCTGCAAAATCGGGCCAGGCATCTACACCGCCGGGCCGACCCCCTCGGCGCTCTTGCCAGCAGCCCAGAAACCTTAACTACCTGGCCTTGGGGCAACTTCAGACACGGTAGCGCAGGCCATCCAGTTGCTGATCGAGTACGATCCTCAGCCGCCTTTCCGCGCGGGCTCGCCGACCACCGCACCCCAGTCCATTGTGGAGATCGTCCATAGTCGGTGCCAGGAAATTCTCACGACCGGCTCAGCCGATCTACGACCATTCGTTGACCACCAGAAGCCCGCCGACCAGTCGGCATGAACCCATCCTCGGGGATCGGGCTCGAGCGACGGCCGTTTGCAGCGCGGCGAACTCCACGCGCTGCGCGAAAGCGACGACATACCGGCGACATACCAGGCTGAACTACCATCGCTCCGCATCCGCAGAGGCGCACGAGCAAGGTGAGGAACAACCGGGGTCGGCGCGCTCCTGTAATCGGCACGGTCGGCCTTAGCGCTCCGCAGGGCTGCCGCTTCCGCCGTTGATCAGGTGCCGCCGTCACAGGGAGAAAGTGATTACAAGCATGCGTGAGATCGCGCGCCGCGTCGCGTCCTGGGCGCTCGGTGGTCTGCGATGGCCCGAAGGGGCTGCCCCAGGCCATCGAGCCGTTCTGGCGGCAGGCCGTGGTTGCGGATCGGCGTGGTGCACCTGCTCCATGCGCCGTTCCGACGCGCCGCGCGCCAGCGCCGGGATGCCATGGTCAAGGCGCTCATGAGCTTGGCCCGGGAGTCAGGGGCCGCGAACGCCGGCCACCCGCTGGAAAGCCCCACCCGAACGCCTTCGTCACCTCCAAGGCCATCTGACTCCGACCACCCGTAAGCCCCAGCTACGCCGTTCTCTATCCAGCCCCTTTGGGAAGGAATCCCGTGCGTCTCGCTCGTCCTGTTGCTGCCGCAATGCTCGTGGCCGCCGCGTTAGCTGTCCCGCAACCCGCGCAGGCTGCTGTGTTCAATCATCCTGGGGTCCTGGTCAGCCGGGCTCAGCTCGACTTCGTCAGAGCCAACTTGGACAAGGAGCCGTGGCGAGCCGCCTGGAGTAAACTGCAAAGCAGCTCCTACGCCTCGCTGTCCTACACGGCCAAGCCCCGCGCCGACGTGAACTGCGGCGGGAATTCCATTCCCGACAACGGATGTTCCGACGAGCGCAAGGACGCCATGGCGGCCTACACGCACGCCCTGCAGTGGTACCTCACCAAGGACGACCGCTACGCGAAGAAGTCGATCCAGATCATGGACGCCTGGTCAGCTGTGATCACCAAGCACACCGGGGACAACGCACCGCTGCAGACTGGCTGGGCGGGGGCCAACTTCTCCCGCGCCGCCGAGCTCATCAAGCACACCTACGGCAGTTGGAGCCAGGCCGCCCGCTTCGCCGGAAAACTGCGCACCGTGTACCTCCCGACCCTGCTCAAAGGGCGGCCGGACAGCAACGGCAACTGGGAACTGATCATGACGGATGCCGCCATCGGCATCGCCGTAAACCTTGATGATCGTAAATCTTTCAATGAGGCTGTCGAGACCTGGCGCGGAAGGCTGCCTGCCTACATCTACCTGAAGACGGACGGCGCGCTGCCCAAGGCGCCGCCGGGCAGCACGTACAACACCAAGGCCGAGATCATCGACTACTGGAAGGGGCAGACCACGTTCGTGGACGGCCTGACCCAGGAGACCTGCCGCGATTTCTGGCACACCGGATGGGGTATCGCGGCCATCTCCCACGTCGCCGAGACCGCCCGCATCCAAGGCCTTGACCTGTACGCCAAGGCCAAGCATCGGCTGCGGTACGCGATGGACTTCCACGCCAAACTGCAACTGGGCGGGACGGTTCCGTCGTGGCTCTGCGGTGGGAAGCTCAAGCGCGATCTGGGGGACCACTTCGAGGTCGGCTACAACGCCCTGCACCACGGACTCGGCTACGACATGCCGTACGCCAAGCAGTGGGTCGAGCAGAAACGGCCCGCCGGGGCGTCGCACTTCCTGGGCTGGGAGACCCTCACCCATGCGCAGAACCCCGCCCGCTCCTCCGTGGAAAGCGTCTCGGTTTACGGGGCGCTGCCGGACGGGAAGTTGACCTACACCGCCATCGATGCCGCTACCGGACAGCGCACGCGTGGCGCTTTCGTGTCCACGACCACCCTGGGTTTCACTCCCCAAGCGATGGCGACGCTGGACTTCAATACCGTCCTGGTCACCGAGAAGGGGCCGGAGGGCCGGCTCTACCGGGTCGATATACAGACCAATCGTGACAGCCTCATCTTCGAGAAGCCTGTCTATCTCGGCAGCGGCTTCACCCACGACCTCCTCGCCTACGACGGCAACGGCTACCTGTTCGGCATCGCCGGCGGGGCCCTGCGCCGCTACACCGTCAATGCGCTCAAGCCGACGATCGACAACATCAGCGGCGGCACCCTCATCGGCGACGGCTTCACCCTCAAGACCCTGACCGCAACCGGCCCCGGCTGGATTCTCGGCACAACGGCTGACGGCAAGCTGATCTCGTACCAGATCAACGGCCCCGGCTCCTGGAAGAGGTACCAGCTTCGCGACGCCACCTGGCAGGTCTTTGACCATCTCCTGTCGCCCGGCGGGGGCGTGTACTACGGCCACCGGAGCGACGGCTCCCTCCTCCGCTACGCTGACCAGAACCCCTACGACGGCCAAGGCGACGACCTCAGCAGCCAGAGCGCCGTCGGCACCGAAGGCTGGACCCAAACCCTTCTGTCCGCCCAACCCGCCACCGTCAGCTGACCGAACAACCGACAGCCGCTGGAGGACCCCGGGTACCTTCCGAGATCCTCCAGCGTGGCCCTCGATGTCGATTCCGTAGTCGTGTTCACTGAGCTCCTCACCCCGACGACGGCGAACGCGAAGGCTACGTGCCCAACGTCGTCTACTCCTGCGGCGTGTGGGTGCCGAATATTGTGTCTCCTCATGCGACCTGGGCATATTCATGGAGGAGGCCGCCGAGGCAGTCTCGTTGGGAGACCTCGATGTCCGCGTCGACCGGATCGGGTAGCGCCCGCAGAGGGCTGGCCTGCTTCAAGGCCCGGTGCGGACGATGCCTATTGAAGTGGGTCTCGTACTCGGCGAGGACCCTGCGCAGGCGACGTTCGTTCATGATGAGGATCAGGTCGAGGAGCTCGCGGCGTACGCTGCCGACCCACCGCTCTATGATCGCGTTCATCCGAGGAGTCCGTGGTGCGGTGAGCACCACGCGGATGCGATCCTCAGTCCGGTTTGTCAAGTCATGACGGCGTGTGACGGGGCGTACGAGCACGCACCGAGCACGAACAGCCGCCCGCTGTGTCCAGTTTCAGCTCGTCTCGCGACCCGCAAATGTGGCGAAACGGCCTGCGACGGCTCCGCCTCTCCCCTCCATACTTCGTCGTTATACAGTACGTATCCTCAGCGGAAGAACGGCTCCGGGACACGTACGAGACCGGCGAGCCCCTCGATCTCTCCTATCAGCAGTCGGTCGCGGCCAACGGCAAGCCGTCCCTGGACCGAGTCGTCCGTGCCGAGTTCATCCGGCACATGCTGCTCGCTGCGACACCACCATCTCTGGCCAGCGGATGCGGTCTACGGGTCATCGGCGCGTGTCATCGGGGTCATCGATGGCGACTGGTGACGACCGGCATCCGGTACTGCGGGTTGCCGCGTGGAAGTAGAGCGCCCTGGGGAGGGCGAACGCGATGACGCCTAAGCCGACAGCGGCTACGGCCAGAATCGGCTCCACGGGAACCTCGTACGGACCTGTGGCCGATTCAGCGATGTGTGGCGTCAGCCAAGCTGCGCACATGAGCCCGAATCCGATGCTCACAGGGATTGCCAGTATCAGGCTGATTGCCAGGCGCTTCCGCCGGCCTCGTATGCGGCGATGCACGAGAAAAACCAGACATGGGTACACCAGCGCCAGACAGACCACCACGCACCAGATGAGAGTGTTCGAGAAATCCGGCTCCGTCACATGGTATTCCCTGTCCAAGCTGTCAGATCGCTGATCCGGCAGTGAAGGGCCATCGATGACTGACCGCGATCTGACGTAGAGCCCCTTCTTGTTCAGCTCGTTGACCTGCTCCCAGCCAATGAGCCCAGGTGTGTCCACCAACCACTCCCGCCAGAGTCCTCCATTTTCCACTAACCCCGTTCCGGGGAAGGAGACAGTGGGGGGAATCCGGTCGCGCCGGATGTCGACGGCGACCCCGACTATCTTCACCGTTTCAGCGAATCTGCTCCCGGGCTTAAAGTTGGCCAGCGCCGCATGAACGGCGTCATATTTACCCTCGGTGACCAGGAGCTCGCCTTTGGCCTGCGGGTATCTTCCGCGTACCAGCGGATACATGCCGCGCGTTATCGGATCTCTCAGATCCAGCTCCGCGACTACCCCGGGCCATCCCGGCCAGGGTCCATTATCGACACTGAAAGGTATTGCCCTGCCACCTTCGGGCAACACGGCCTCGATCTCTGCACGAGTGTAGGGATTTCGCGTCTCGGAGCGGTCTCTCAGCGGGTAGAGCTCATAACCATTGCTGTCCTGCTCGGCCGGCATCGTCGACTCGGAGTCAAATATGCGCATGTCCGCAGCGCCCATGTCCCAAGCAATACCCTCGCGTGGAGAGACATGCGTGGTCGCCTGCCCGGTGAGTATGGCGCTGAATATAGCCATCGGCAGAGCAACAACAAGGATCGAAGCGATCCTTCCCTGCCAGTCCGACATGGCGTTCCGCCACAGGTCTTCAGAGAGAGTCATCTCCATGCCTCCCAACCGAGGCAGCAGTCTCGATTAGCGCTAGCAGCGAAACTAAAGCGGCAGATACGTGAACAGATCCGGAGTTTCGTATGGTGGCTGAGTAAGAGGGCTGTGGTAACCCTTTCTATGTATAAGAATTCCGAGTGCGCTCACATTTTCCTTGATCTTGTCCGCGCCGGCACCTTCGAACATCTTTGAGAGCCCTTGCATCACAGCGCAGGACCCAGCCAGCTCCGGGATTCCCCATATTTCTGCACACATTGTGAGGCTGGCATCGACCGCGTTCGGCGTCTTGTAACCTTCGTTCTTGTAATTCTGCAGATCTTTCGAGCTGATATAGTAACATATATCCCTTCAGAGTTGTCCTGCAGTCATCCGGCTGTAGGAAGTTGGACGCGTCACATCGATACCCGAGTTCCGCGTAGTTCGCGCACTTCGAATCGTTTGCCGTCCCAGTTGTCCCCGTTTTTTCCGAGCTTCTTCATACATCCATAGAAGTGATCCCGGGTACCACCGCACTGTCGGGTGTCGTTCGCCCCATAGTCGTTGACGCAGTCGCGCCAGGATCGTTCGGCGCCAGAGCATTGCGCCTGCCGATAATCACATCCGCCCAGGTCATGGCTCTGAGAGGGCTTCGTGTGCCGTACGCGAGTTCCGTTCACCCGGAGACAGAAACGCGTAAGGCAGGATGATCCGCTGTGCTCCTTCGCCTGGCGTACCTGACCGTCACGAATGCTTTCACCGCGCTGCGGTTGCTCCCCATGGGCGATCGGGACAAGGACGTGGAGATTCTCGTCCTGCGTCACCAGATCACCGTCCTTGAACGCCAACTCGACGCTGACACCAAAGTGAGATTCGCACCCGAAGACCGAGCCTTTCTCGCCGCGCTCCTACCTCGCTGCCGCGCGAGGTTCTGCGCCGGCTGCGGCTCCTCGTCCGGCCGGACACCGTCCTACGCTGGCACCGCGATCTGATGAAACAGCGTCACGCCCGTACCTGCCGACCAAAGCGGCCTGGGCGCCCGCCCACGGTTCGCTCTATCCGCGCTCTCATTCTGCGCCTGGTTCGGGAGAACCCCGGCTGGGGTTACCGGCGGGTGCATGGTGAGCTCGCCACGCTCGGCATCAAGGTGGGACCGTCCACGGCATGGGAGATCCTCAAGCAGGAGGGGCTCGATCCGGCACCCGAACGGGCGTCCACCACCTGGGCCGACTTCCTGCCCTCCCAAACCGACGCCCTGCTGGCCGCCGATTTCATCGAGACCATCACCCTGAACGGACAGCGCCAGTACATCCTGGCCGTCATCGAGCACACCACCAGGCGCGTCCAGGTGCTCGGCACCACCGCGCACCCGAGCGCCGACTGGGTCACCCAGGCGATCAGGAACCTGGTGATGGATCTGAACGATGCCGGCTGCCGGGCGCGCCATCTGATCCGCGATCGGGACGGGAAGTTCCCCGCCCTGATGGACGAGATCCTCGCCGAGGCCGGCATCAAGACGGTGCTCACCGGTATCCGGATGCCGCGGATGAACTCGATCATGGAACGGTGGGTGCAATCGTGCCGCCACGAGCTTCTCGACCGCTGCCTCGTATGGAACGAACGCCACCTGCGACACGCCCTACGCGAGTACGAACACTTCTACAACCAGCACCGAGCCCATCAGGCCCTGAACCAAGCAGCGCCGCTGCGTACCGTCCTCGATCCGATCACGAATCCAAAGCGAATCACCGACCTGAACATACACCGACGAGACCGGCTCAGCGGCGTCCTCCACGAGTACTCATATGCGGCTTGAACTGCATGGATGGAGTTTTCGGCGAGCGCAGGTCGGGAGTCGCAAACTCGGTAGGCGTGGTCAGAGCCTCCACGGCGATCCTTTCCGAGGAGGCTCTGACCACTGCTGGCGGATTGGTTGGCTATCTCATAGGCGCGGGTCCTGCTGAACCTTCAGGGCGTTGAGGATCGGGTCGCGCTCGCCGATCTCGCGGAGAAACTCGACCTTCAGATCGCCACCGGCGTGCTTGACGGTGACCGTGTTCACGTCTGCGGTCAGCGCGCCCACCCTCGCCTGCACGTCGTGGTCGTGGAGCACGGCTTTGCCGTCGACCAGAACATCGAAGGCACGCTTGCCGACCTTGACCTTCTCGATCTCCGCAAAGTCGAGGCCGATTCGGTACGTCCCGGCGGGCGCGTTCTTGAACACGTAGGCGAACGTCTCGCCGGTCCGCTGGGTGCGGAACAGGTCGTCGTCCTCCGTGCCGCCGATGTCGGCCTTGGTGACACGCGCGCTGCCGCCGACGTAGCCCCACGGCCGCGAGCCGAGTTTCTGGTCGGGCGACCAGACGAAGCCGTCGGCACCGACGTGCCCGGACCCGCCCACGTCGACGCCCTTCCAGTAGGCCGAGGTCGCCAGGCGGACCGGCCTGAGCTGGGCTTCGCCCTTGCCGGCGTTCGACGCCACGAGCACATCCCCGACGAGCACGCCGGGCTCGACGGCGGCGTTGTCGGCCGTTGCCGTGACCGTGGTGGACTCGCCGACCGCGAGCTTGACCGTGCCGGCCGTGGCCGCGCCCGTGAGGGTCAGCCACGGAAGGTCGGCGGCCTCGTGCCCGCCGTCGCTGGTGCGTTTCTGCTCGCTGAGCCGCACCTCGAGCGGGGCGGAGCCGGTATTGGTCACGATCACGTCGACGGTCGCCTTCTGGTCCGGGCTGAGGAGCCAGTCGAGGTCACCTCCCGTGACGGTTGTGCGGCCCGTGGTCAACGCCGCGTCAACCACCTCGGCCTGATCCTTCTTGGCGATGGTCACGGGGTGACTGGCCGTGACATAGTTCGGCGCCCAGACCTGCACGGTATTCTCGCCGACCAGCGCCTGGGCCTTCCACCGGCCCTTCTTGTCGGCGGTGATAACCCGGTCACCGCTCGGCCCCCTGAGCGTGACGATCGCGCCCGCGATCGGCTTGCCGTCGTTCGCGTCGGTGACAGTGCCCTCGATCGTGCCCGCAGCCGGGAGGGTGTACTCCAGCCCCAGACCGGCCGTCAGGATGGGCTGGTTGAAGGAGTACTGGCTCGCGGGGTTGCGCTTCAGGCTCTCCAGGCCGACCGTCGCCGACGACCCGCGGGTGACGGGGTTGTCGCCGCCGATGCCGTCGCCGTACCCGATCTGGATGCGGCCGTCCGCGACCAGAGTGACCGAAAAGCTCACCCGGGCCGCCCTGTCGCTGTCGAAGACGACGTTGCGCCACTCGATGACCTCAGCGGCCAGGCCGTCCACCTCGGTGGTGCCGAAGTAGATGCCCGCCTGGTCATCGACGACCAGGTCGTCCCAGAGCGGAAAGATCGCGTCGAACGCGTATGGCGACGGCAGCGCCGTGTTGTTCCCCACGGCGCTGGCCCGGTCGAAGATCAGCGCGCCGTTCGTCGTCACACACACGCCGTCCCAGGCCGTGTCGTAGAACGGGAACAGGAAGCTGGAGTCGAACCACAGCACGCCGCAGACGTCATCGCCGTGCCACCCGGACTCCTCCGTACCCTGGCGGTAGAGCCCGTCGGTCACCTTCATCGAGTACGAGCGACCGGCGGGGGCAACCGGCACGGGGCCCGGCTCCGGCTCCTCGGGCTGAGGCTCCGGCTCCGCCTTGTCTCCGCGCGGATCGAGCGTCACGCGCAGCGCCGCGATGCTCGGAGCCCGCAGGCCCTTGCTGCCCCGCAGCTCCAAGGTCAGCGGACCGCCGCCGTGCTGCACGACGGCGGTGTGCCAGTCGGCGGCGTTCGGGCCGACGGCTTTCACGACGTCGTAGGCGTACTGCGTCAGCTCGTCGTCGACGAGGACGTCGAACACCCGCTTGCCCTGCTTCACCTGCTCGATCTCGGCGAACCCGAGGTCGATGGCGTAGGTGCCCTTCGGCGCGTCGGGGAAGGTGTAGACCAGGTCCTTGTCCGGCGTGGTGCGCTGCGACTGGAACAGGGCGTCGTCCTCGGTGCCCTTGATCGCGGCCCTCGTGGAGATCGTCTTGCCCTTCCCGGCGTAGCCCCATGCCCCCTTACCGGCCGCCTGGTCGCTGGACCAGGTGTAGCCGGAGGCGTCGGTGACTGAGGGGCCACCGGCATTGACGCCGACCTGGTACTTCGTGGTCGTGAGCGTCACTGGGACGTAGGTCTTGGGCTGCCGTCCGGAGTCAGACAACACGACGATGTTCGCGCCGAGAGTGCCCGGGTCGGCGTCCTTCGAGGAGATCGAGACCTTGACCGTCGTCGACTCGCCCGCGGCGAGGGTGCCGCCGGTCGAGGAGAGCGACAGCCAGGGCAGGTCGGTGAGCAGGTCGTCCTCGACGTCGACCAGCACGACGTCATCGGCGATCTGGTCCGCCGCCCACAGCGCCCCGGTCGAGTCGGTCTCCAGGCCGCCACCCTGGCCCACCTTCTGGCCCGGGAACCACCACGCGTTGACGAGCGAGCAGTCGTCGGGGTCGACCTGCAGCAGGCGGGTGGGCCTGTTCGAGGTGAGGTCGGTGTACCAGATGGTGTCGGAGGCCTGGTTGTAGGCCAGGCCCATCACCTCGGGCAGCGGCGGGGCGCAGAAGGACAGCAGCGCACCCGCGTTACCGTGCGACGTCCCGGCGACGGTTCCGATCAGGCCGTTCGCCCGGCCGCCGACGTAGAACACGTCCTCGGTGGGGTTGTAGGCGAGTCCGGTCAGCTGCAGCGTGGACCAGTCACCCTTGACCTGCCGGGTTTCCTTTCCGGTCTCCCGGTCGAAGCAGTGGATGTAGCTGGCCGGGCTGTCCTCCATCTGGCACATGTCACCGGTCTTGGTGTCGAGCGTCATGTCGAACGCCCGGTACTTGGGGTTCCACGAGGCGTCGAAGACCTTGCCGGTCGGCTTGCCCGTCACGGCGTAGGCGGTGTTGGTCCGCGCGTTGTAGTCGTGGACCCAGACGTCGCCGTCGTACCCGATGCCGGAGGGTTCCTTCTCCGCGATCGTGCCGGGGATCTCGATGCGGGTGATGACGTCGCCGCCGGAGGTCGTGCCGACCTTGCCGGCCGCCTGTGCTTCCGCGGCGCTCGCCGTCGCAGCCTTGCCGTCGACGTTCGACGGCTTCATGCCGCTCGCACCGGCCTTCCACGCGGTGAGGTCGATCGTGCTGTCCGCCCCCGTCCCGGTGCGCGTGGTGGCGCCGGCGGCGTCGAGCTCGTGGTGGCGCGCGGCCTCGCCCAGGTCGTACGTGAGCGGGGCGGAACCGTTGTTGGTCAGCGTCAGCGAGCCCACACCGTTCTGGTCGGTTCCCATCACGGCGTCGAGGCCGCTCGCCTTCAGGCCGGCGGTGCCCGTGGTGAGGCGCGCGTCGATCGTCGCCTTCGCGTAGAGCTTGTCGAGGGCGAAGTCGTACGACTGCGTCACGTAGTTCGGCGCCTCGACGGTCATCGTGTAGCCGGCGACCGGCAGCTGGCGATGCACGACGCCCGTCCCGTTGGTCGTGACGCTCTCGACGAGGCCGTTCTTGCCGGTGAGCGAGACCTTGGCCCCGGACACCGGCAGCCCGTCGTTCTTGTCGGCGATGGTCGCGTCGAGGTAGCCCCAGTCCGGGAGATCGTAGGTGACGATCATCCCGTCGTGGAGCACCGGGACGTTGTCGGAGAACCGGATGCCGTCCACACCGGCCCAGCCCTGGATGCCGGTGATGGTGCGGGCGCCGCCGGTCACCGGGTCGTCGGTCCCGATGCCGTCGCCGTACCCGAAGATCACCCTGCCCGAGCGGGTGAGCGTGGCCGAGAAGCTGACCGGCTCCGTGTACTCAGACCGGATCGGGTAGGCCCAGATCTTGGCGTCGCGGAACTCGATGACGAACGCGTCCTCGCCGTCGACCTTGGTGGCCGTCGTGAAGACTCCCCCGCCGGGAGCGAACTGAACGGGGGAGGGGACGTAGAACGGGAAGATGCCCGCACCGCCGGTGCCGGGTCCGGTGGAGGTGTCCGGGGAGATCACGCCGCGCAGGCTGACTCCGAGGGTGTCGTGGCTGCCGTTGTAGAGCGCGATCGGGAACGGCAGGTTCACCGTCGCCCACACGCCGCTCTTGAACGCGACCGGGTCGGTGCCGCGCTGGTACTCCCCCTCAGAGAGGGAGCAGCTGTAGCCGCCCTTGTCGACGACGAGCCCGATCGGGATCTCCAGAGACTTGTTCTCGGCACCGACGGTCAGCGGGACAGACGTCGGCGAGAAGCAGGCGTTGGGCGTGACGGCGAGCCCGTACTGGCCCTCCGGCACACCGGCGATCGTGAACGCGCCGTTGGCGTCCGTGCGCACGGCGTCCAGCGGCGTGTCCTTGACGGAGACGTCGGCGTTCGGGACGGGCTGCTTCTTGTCGTCGATGACCCTGCCGCTGATGTCGTGGCGCGCGGCGGCGGTGAGGGGAACCTCAACCGAGGTGTTCTGGCCGAGGGCGACCGTGGCGCTCGCGGTCGCGGTCAGGTACCCGAAGACCTTGGTGCTG
The DNA here is from genome assembly GCF_039539705.1 of Nonomuraea rosea. Taxonomy (NCBI): domain Bacteria; kingdom Bacillati; phylum Actinomycetota; class Actinomycetes; order Streptosporangiales; family Streptosporangiaceae; genus Nonomuraea; species Nonomuraea rosea. The sequence continues at coordinate 11,311 of NZ_BAABDQ010000069.1, forward strand.
ATCTGGTAGTCGCCGACCGGGAGATTTATCGTGAACCGGCCGTCCTTGTCGGTCCCGACGGACCGGCTGAACGGTCCGCTGATCGTCACGTCGACGGCGGGGACCGGGGCGCCGTTGGCGGTGACGACACCGGTGAGGGTGCCGCCCTGCCGGGGTGCGAGCTCGAGCAGGCGGACGAGGTCGAGCCGGCCTTCGCCGTACTTGTTGTTGAAGCCGGCGGTGCCGCCGCACTCGGTGTCGTCGACGTCGGCGGCCGACTCGGCCAGCAGGCGGCGGGTCTCCTCGACCTGCCCGATGAGGGTCGGGTCGTAGCTCCACAGGCCGGCGACGGCGCCGGCGACGTGGGGAGCCGCCATCGATGTGCCGGACATCGCGGTGTAACTGTCGTTCGGGTAAGACGAACGGACGGCGACGCCCGGAGCGGAGATCTCGGGCTTGATCCGGCCATCTTCACCCTCGCCCTTGCGGGAGAATGACGCGAGCGTGCCGTCCGACGCGTAGGCGCCGACCAAGTAGGCACTCCCGGCGGAGCCGGGCGAGGAGACGGTGTCGCACGCCGCGTACGGCGTGGTGTTGCCCGATGACCAGACGCTGAAAATGCCCGCGGCGCTCCATGCCTCGTCGATGGCCTGGAAGAAGTCGTCGAAGTTGTGCTCGGCGTTTTGGCCCCACGAGTTGTTGATGACGTGGGGGCGCTTGGACGGGTCGGGGTTGTTCCCGTGGACGTCGGTCGGGGCGAGCAACCACCAGCCGGACTGGAGCAACGACTCGACGCCGGTGCTGTCGCAGCAGCCGTTTGTCGCGATCCACTGCGCGTCCGGGGCGACGCCAACGTGGTTGGTGCCGTCGTCGCCGACCATGGTGCCCATGGTGTGCGTGCCGTGTCCGTTGTCGTCGCACGGTGCGCCGGTGCACGTACCCCGGGTGGCCATCCAGTTGTAGTTGTGGTCGACGGTGCCGTCGGGCTTCCTGCCGCGGTACTGCTGCATCAGGGCGGGGTGGTCGAATTGAACGCCCGAGTCGAGGTTGGACACGGTGATGCCCGCACCGGTGGCCCCCATGGCCCAGGCCTGGGGGGCGTGAATGGCGTCCAGACCCCACGAGACGGTGCCATCCTCGGCGGCGGCCGTGGGGGCGGCGGGGCGGACGGCCTGGTCGGCCGGCGTCTTCTCGTCCACGGGCTCGACCAGCGCGACCTGTGGCGACGCATGGATCTCGGCGACCTGCCCGACCGAGGCGACGTCGAGCGCGAGCTTCTGCGTGCCGCCCTTGACGAGCACGGCGTTGACGAGCGGGTAGGACGTGTACTTCACGCCCGCCGCGTCGAGTTCGGCGGAGACGGACGCCGCGGCGGTCTTGGCCGAGGCCTTCAGTGCGTCGTAGACGAACTGACCGCGAGTGGTCCAGTCGGCGATCTTCTTCGCCGGCGCGAGGTCGGCCTTGGTGTCGAACGTGATCCAGAAGTCGGAGACCGGCTCCGTACGGAAGCGGTCCTTCAGATCCGACGCGATCTTGTTGGCGGCCGCACCGGGATCCGGCTCAGCGGCCGACGCCGGTAATGGCGGGATCATGCTCAGGCCGACCGCTACGGCCAGCGAAGCGACGAGGGCTTTCAGTCTCACGTGGGGGGTCCTCCGGCCTACAGGGGTTGGTAGGGGTCGTGGCTCTCGTCATCGCCGTCATCGCCGGCATCCCGGGCGTCAGGGGCGTCAGGGGCGTCAGGGGCGTCAGGGGTGCTGACGCACGGCTCGCGCGACAGCTCAAGTGGTTGCTGGTGCTCGATGAGGGAGTCGTCACGCGCGATAGGTCGCTCAGGCATGCACTGCCCTAGGGCCATGGATCATGGAGTCATGCTCGGGGTGACGAGCGACCTTCGCTATCCGGCGGATACGTCAATTTTCACGACGGGTCGCCGAGGGAATCCTCTTCTGCGAACACTCCGGCCTCTACTGCCTTGACCGCGAGGGCGGTTCGGGAACTCACCTTCAACTTGCGCATCGCCGCACGCAGCTGTTGATCCACCGTGGCCGGTGACTTGGCCAGAATCCGGCTGATCTCCCGGTTCGTCTTGCCGGCGACGACCAGTCGGACCACGTCGAGCTCACGAGGTGAGAGCCGGTCGCCGTACCCCCGTCGACCGCCGCGCCACAATCGCGGAACCTCGGCGCCGTGTTCGCGAAGCCGCTGTGCGACACGGTCCGCATCGCCGCGGGCTCCGAGCCTGAACAGTTGCTCGTACTGTGCGGCCAGCAGCTCCCGGCCCTGTTCGATCTGGCCTTGCGCCATAAGCGCCTCGGCTTGACGCTCGCGGGCGAGCATGGCGTCGTAGGGGCGCGGCAACGCGTTCCAGGCGCGCGCCGCCCGGTCGTACGCCCTCGCCGCGCGGGCGTGGTCTCCGGCTGCGGCGGCCAGCAGAGCACGGCATACGGTGAGGGCGGCGCGAGGCGCAGGCGCCGTACGGCCACGCAGTCCTCTGGCGAACTGGTCGCCCAGGCGTGTCGCGGCCTTCAGGTCGCCCGCGACGAGGTGCGCCTCGATCCGGGCGGGGACGAGGTCCGTCGCCCAGACCCAGATGCCTTTTCTCTGGACTGTGTCCATCGGCTCGTTCGTGATCTGCAGCGCCCGGCCGCTGTTTCCGTCCGTCAGCCACAGTCTGGCCAGCGCAGCGGCGGCCTCCATCGTGTCGTCGGCTGCGCCTAGACGGGCAGACTCCTCAAGGACCAGCCGGAACTGCTCCCCCGCGGCGCGCCGCCGTCCGGCTGCGGCCGCCAGCCGGGCCGCGAGGCGAATGCTGCCGAGGTAGTGCGCCGGCCGGTCTCGGTCAGCATCGGCGAGCGCCGCGCTTCTCTCCGCGAGACCCTCCCACCGGCCGGTGAACCACGCCAGGTTGGTCTGTTCGAGCCGGACGTTGTGTTGCAGCCGGGACGCCTGCTCGGCCTCGGCAAGGCGCATGGCCACGGCGAGGTGTTTTTCCGCGTCGGCGTACCGGCCCCAGATCAGTGCGCCGGTCCCGACATTCGCGTGGATGCGGGCCACGTCGAGACGCTCCGCCGAGGCCGCGCCGTCGATGGGCAGGTCAGCGACGACGTCCCAGGCCTCCTCTTCGCCGAGCATGAGCAACGCAGCGGCTCGGTTGCCGGCCAGGTTCAGCCGCTCTGCGGGAGAATCGACTTCGGCGGTGAGCTCAGCGGCGCGATCCAGCCAACGCCGATGGGTCGACGCCGGCCACGGTCCCGCGTAGGCCCATCCTAAATAGGTCATTGCCCGGGCTGCCTCGACCGGGTCATGGTCGAGGTTGGTCACCGCTTGCTCGAGCTCGCTGAGCGCGGCCTGTGCCTCACCCCCGATGATCAGGAGCCGACCCAAGGGGTTACGGATCTCGGCCTGCTGGCGGGCGGAGAGACCGGGGGTCTCCAGCACCGAGCGCAAGGTACGGATCACGCGATGGTAGACCTCGTCGACCGGTTCGCGACGGCCCAGTGCGGCTACTGCGGCGATGCGCGCGACTCGTGCCCGATCCGCCGGCGGCAGCTCGGACCACGAAACCAGATCGACCAGCAAGTCGACCGCCTTGGTGTGGTCACCCGAGGCCATGGCCAGCTCGGCGCCCTGCTCGGCGTACCGCGCCCAGGACCGTGTCTCGCCCGCCTCACGGAAGTGGTGGGCAAGGCGTGCGACAGGCGGCGGATGGATGTCCTCCAAGGCCCGGCCGGCCAGCAGGTGGAAGTGTCTGCGGTCGGTCAACGGGATCGCTTCGTAGACAGCCGTGGCGGCCAGCACATGCCGGAATCGCCACTGGCCGCGGTCGTCTCCGTCCAGGACGCCGACGTCGGCCGCCTCCGCGATGGCGCCTCGGCACGCAGCTGGTGACAGACCGGCGGTCATCGCGATCGTGGCCACCGATGACCGCTCAGCCAACGTGGCCGCGGCTCGCAACACCTGCTGCGCCGTCGGCGACAGACGGCCCACCCGCTCCCGGGTGGAGTCGCGCACCGTTGGCGGCACCTGTAGCTTGCGCAGCTTCAGCCGGACCCACTGTCCGTCGCGGAAGACGAGGTCGGCACGGTCGCACATGAGGCGAACCGACTCCTCCAGCACCAGAGGAACCCCACCGGTCCGCTCGTGCATGAACGTCGTGAACTCCTGCGATATCGGGTTGCCGTCCAGCATCGAGGACACCAGCGCCGCCGTGTCGTTGGGTCGCATCGGCGCCAGGGCGATCCTCAGCTGGGTCACGCCGGCAGGCAACCGGGACGTCAGCCGCAGCAACAGCGATCCGGCGTCCACCTCCTCCGGCCGATAGGAGATCACGAGGCTTGGCCCGTCCGAGTGCTGCCGGGAGGCGACGAACAGCAGGAACTCCAAGGTCACCTCGTCGGCCCAGTGAGCGTCCTCGAGCACGAGAACGTCGACACGCAGAGCCCGCAGCAACTCGTCCAGGGCGCGGAACAGACGATGCCGTGCCGCCTTCGCATCGTTCAAAGGCTGCAATGCGGGCGGCAGGTCCGAGGACCATTCAGGGAACAGGGGCCGTAACGCACCCGCAAGCTCGGTGAGCCGCAATCGCGACACCGGGCGGTCGATCCCACGGAACGCGTCGACGATCGGCCCCAACGTCAGCGACTCGCGAAGCGGTGGGCACACCGAGACCAAGGCAGTGCGCTGGTCTGGCGCGGCCAACCACTCTCGCAGCAGCCGGCTCTTCCCGATCCCCGCCTCGCCCTCTACCAGCACGATCGCCGGTGGCCGGGCCAAGGCGACCCGAAGCGCCGCCATCTCCCGATCACGACCCACGAAATGCGGCGTAGAAACCGTCGGTGAAGTCCCATCGTCCTCGGGCAAGGGGTCGAGCATGCGTGATGATCTCGTCTTTCGATGCTCGGACGCAACTAACCGCGCGCCCGGGGTCCTGTGGGTGCCGAGAACTCGACCTGAAGGGTGTCAATACTCCGTTCACGGTCGTGAGCTGCGGGTTGCTCTCGGTTTCCTGGTCGGAGCAGTGGCCTGGGTCGGGCATGCCCGAGGCTCGTGACGCTCCGTTTCTTCTACATGTTCTTCCGCCGCATCGTGGGCTGGCTGACGCTGCTGCCCCCGTAGCGACGCCTCCAAGAACATGGAGATCCTCGTCCTGCGGCACGAGGTCGCAGTACTGCGCCGTCAAGTGTCCCGTCCGAGGCTGTCATGGGCGGATCGAGCGGTGCTGTCCGCACTGGTTAGGGGACTGCCGGCGGTGCTGCGCGCTCACCGACCGGTGACGCCAGGAACGTTGCTGCGCTGGCACCGGCGTCTGATCGCACGCCACTGGACCCACCCGAACCGGAGAATGGGACGGCCTGTAACCGACCCGGCGATTGTGGCGTTGATCGAGCAGCTGGCGCGGGAGAACCCTCGCTGGGGCTACGAGCGTATCCGTGGCGAACTACAGCATCTGGGCCACCGAGTCAGTGGTGCAACGATCCGCCGGGTTCTGAAACGAGCGCGCTTGGGTCCGGCGCCGCTCACAGGCGAAATGGCCCATGACCCGGACGGCATGTGGACGATCGACGTCGAGTGGACGGACCAGCTCCCGCCTGGGTGAAGTGTGCTTCTGCTCCCGGCAGGAGCGGGCCCCGTAGCGATGCGCCCGGCTGCGCGCCTGATCTCCGGTGGTCGTCGAAACGAGCCGCAACGTGTTCGAGGAGCGGGCCTCGAAAATGGAAGGCGCTGGGAGGCACTCGGCGTGCCGGCCATCGAGATTGAGCGAACCCGTCACCGAGCGGGGCACCCCAACCCACCACCACGACGATGGCCCGCGCATCGCGTCGGGCCATCGTCAGCATTTAACCTGTGTAGCTGCTCATGGAGGGAAATGATCTGTGCTGTCGTACTCTGCGAGCCAGTCTTCAGCGTTACGACGACATTTATCACCAAATGAGGCAGCCGAATTGCGTAGATAGTGAACGAATCGACGTTTGTCGGGATCGACAGCCCCAATGAAATCCATTGCTTGAAAAACGACCTCCTCATCGTCGTCGTTGGCGAGATCATGCCATGCGACGGGAAGCACCTGCATTAGTCGATCGCGGCAGGCGGTGCTTAGAGCGACAGGCGTGCGACCGTCATCGCCGACAATCGTGTCAGCCTCATCAAGCGGCTCCGAGCATGCTATCTCCACTAGAAGATTGTAGATCTCAGCTTTCGCGTGGGACTCCCGGAAGCGAAGTAGCTCGATCAGAAAAGGGATAACGTGATAGGCCCCTTCATGGAGTCCATGGCTTAGTGCAACGGCATGCTCGAGAGAAGCTCGAGCCATCTCTATCGAGTTGATATCGTCTGCTTCGCGAAGAATACGCAGGAACGCGGGGATCTTCTCAGCATAGGCAGGCAAGGAAAACCATTCGGGCCTCCATTGCGTGTCGTCGAGCGTCCAGTCGGGCATGCTTTCATCGAACTTTCGTCAGTAGGGGCCTGCTCTATGGCTCGAACTTGGTCCCACCCGGGAACTGTCTAGAATTGTACTTAGTTTGACATCTCAGGCAAATCGGCTGCTGTTCCCCGTTCCGTGGGCGGATGGCGTCACTGAAGAGGACGTCCTTTGGGTTCCCTCCGAGTTTTTCTACTACGTCGTCTTCTGCGCATTTACCTCTTGTGGCGCATCCGTAAGCTGTTTGCCCTGTCTTCTTGTTTATTCCTCCGGTGACAGTAGATATCTTGTTTCGCTGAGTTTTTGAGGCTCTGACTCACTCTCGATGATCAGTGACCCAGAGTGAGTTTGGCGGGGTGCTGGGCTCGCATTGTCGTTGATCGCGATCTTGCAACGGATCCCACAGAGAAGCAGCCGCTCGTCAACGATCTGGTTTGTCGAGAACCTGATCATCAACGAGCGGCCGTGGGGTCAATTGTGCTGCATACGCCGGCAGGTGAGGATGCCTGCTGCCTCCGTTTGTTCTGCCCTTCTCTCAAGGATGTGCAGGTCCTGGCTGTTGAGGACCTTGGTGACAGCGTGCTGGTCGCGGCGCGCACGGTGGTGTCCGAGACCTCGTGTCCGGAGTGTGGGATGCCTTCGGCCCGAGTGCACAGCCGGTACCGACGGATTGTGTGGGATCTGGCCGCGTGTGGACGGCCAGTCAAGGTCGAGCTGGAGGTACGCCGTTTCTTCTGCAGCGAGTTCACCTGCGAGCGGGAGATCTTCGCTGAGCAGGTTGATGGGCTGACCCGGCGGCATGCCCGTCGCAGCACCGCGTTGCGCACTCTGCTCACCGCGATCGCGATCGCACTGGCCGGGCGAGCCGGTGCCCGTCTGGCCGTCCTGGCCGGTGCGCCGGTCGGCCGCTCCACGCTGCTGCGGATGCTCCGGGCGTTGCCCGACCCGGAGGTGGGGCAGGTCACGGTGCTGGGCGTCGACGACTTCGCCAAGAGGCGCGGAAACTCCTACGGCACCGTCCTGGTGGACATGGATACCCATCGCCCTGTTGATCTGCTGGACGGCCGGACCGCTGAAGACTTGGCTGCCTGGCTGAAAGGCCATCCCGGGGTCGAGGTGATCTGTCGAGATAGGGCCGGCTCCTATGCCGACGGCGCCCGGCAGGGCGCCCCCGAGGCGATCCAGGTCGCCGATCGTTTCCATTTGTGGCAGAACCTCGCCGACGCGCTGGACAAGACGATCCGCACCCACCGATCCTGTCTGCAGGCAGCCCTGGAACCAGGCACCGCGATCAAGGAGAAGACCAGCCGCGAGGCTGAACCCGTCGAGCGGCCCAAGGTATTGGACTCCTACGGCAACCAACGGCCGATAGTGACGCGAATGCAGGAGCGCTACGCCTAGGTGCAAGCGCTGAAGAACAGCGGCGCGTCCCTGAATGCGATCAGCCGTCAGCTTGGCCTGGCCTTCCGTACTGCCCGAAAGTTCGCCAACGCCACCAGCGTGGATGAACTCCTGGCCCCGACCCTGAGCCGCTCCAGCAAGCTGGATCAGTTCAAGCCCTATCTCACCCTGCGCTGGAACGAAGGCTGCACGAACGCCATCCAGCTCCACGCCGAGATCAACGCCCAAGGCTTCACCGGCAGCCGACGCGCCGTCCAGGGCTGGCTCAAGCCGCTACGCGGGTACCAGGAAGTACAGCAAGAACCCTGCCCGCCACCCAAACCCCGCCGCGTCACCGGCTGGATCATGTCCCACCCCGACCATCTGGACGCCGACAACCGGATTCACATGGCCGAACTCCTGGCCCGCTGCCCCGAGCTGAATAGCGCAGCCGGACACGTCCGCACCTTCGCCACGATGATGACCAACCGCGACGGGCATCTGCTGGACGCCTGGATCACCGCGGTCACCGCCGATGCGGAAGGCCACCCCCATCTGGCGGCCTTCGCCACCGGGCTCCGCCGCGATCACGCCGCGGTGCAAGCCGGGCTGACCCTGCCCTACAGCAATGGCCCCATGGAAGGCGTCCACACCATACAAGTTACGTGGAATCAGACCGTGAGGGTGATCATGTCCTTTTCGGTTCTCGTCACGTACTTGAGGGGCAGTGTTGGGCATGTTGGTGTTGGAGGAGAAGTGGCCCGTCCTGGGGAGGTACGACAAGGCGGCCGAGTGGCTGGGCATCTGGGTTGATCTGGGTCGGGCGCCTCGGACGATTGATGCCTACGCGCGTGGGATCACGGAGTACCTGGAGGTGTGCGAGCGGGACGGCGTCGACCCGGTCACCGCGAACAAGGCGAACGTCGCGGTGTTCGTGCGGGAGCTGGCGACCCGGCCGAACCGGCACGGAGCGAACGTGGTGTCCCTGGACTCCGGGACCGGGTTGGCGAACGCGACGATCCAGCAGCGGCTGGTGCCGGTCAGGCTGTTCTACGACTTCCTGATCGAGGAAGGCCTGCGGGAGAGCAACCCGGTCGGGCGCGGGAAGTACACGCCCGGCCGACGCTTCGGCGGTCAGCAGCGCGGGTTGGTACCGCGATTGTCGAAGTTGCCGTGGATCCCGGACGAGCAGCAGTGGATGCGGGTTCTGCAAGTAGCTCGTGGCGAGGGCATCCGGAACCGGCTGATGCTGGCGCTGGCCTATGACGCAGCGCTGCGTCGGGAGGAACTGTGCTCGCTGCGGACCGACGATCTGGATCCGGCGCATCGGACGTTGCGGGTCCGGGCCGAGACGACGAAGAACCGGCTGGAACGGGTGGTGCCGTACTCGACGGCGACCGGGGCGCTCATGACCTCCTACCTGGTGCACCGGGCCACGATCAGCCGGGCACGCGGTCCGTTGTTCCTGTCGGAGTCGCGTCGCAACCACGCCCAGCCGCTGAGCTTGTGGACCTGGTCGAAGGTCGTTCGCGGGCTCGCTCTGGAGGCCGGAGTGCCGCAGTTCTCCACGCATACGACACGGCATCTGTGCTTGACGGACCTGGCGCGTATGGGCTGGGAGCTGCACGCGATCGCGACGTTCGCCGGCCACAGGTCGACCGAGTCGACCTTGGCTTACATCCATCTGTCGGGTCGTGACCTGGCGCGGAAGCTGGCCAGTGGGATGGACCACATCCACGCCTGGAGGGTCCAGATGCTCACCGGCACCACCGCGCAGGCGGCGCGGTGACGGCGGCACTGACCACGGCCGCCAGCGAACTCGCTGAAGGACGCTGGTCCTGGCCGATCCCTGCGGATCTCCACGACGCCGATGTTGTCCTCCGCGAGGCCGAGGTCACCGCGATCAGCGAACTCGGCCTGGAGAACCTGCGGCGGTTGAAGCGACACGATCCTCAGGCGCTGGGCTGGGCGGCGATCAGATGGCTGCTGCGCCCCTTGGAGTTGGCTGACGGGAGCCTGGACGCTCCGCCGACCAGCCATCGCCGCCGCGCCATGGCCGATGCGACAGCGCTACTCCTGTTGCGCTGCGCGCAGACCAGACGGGCGTTTTGGGGCTGGACGGCCGCCGAATGGGTGAACGTACTCGGCGCCGACCAGACCGGGTTCCGGCAGTCGGCACCCGCCTGGGCTGATGACGCGGTCCGCTCCTACGTGGCCAACCACGCCTACCTGCTCGGCGGGTTCAACGAGTTCCATCGACTGGGCAGCTTCCAACGTCTCCCGCTGGCCTGGCGGATCTTCGGACGGACCCGCGTGGACGAAGAGATCAAGAAGGTCAGGGCTGTGCTGGCCGGATGGGGCTACCGGCTCGGCCAGGACGACGACAAGCTCCTTCCGATGGTGATCTGCCAGCTGTTCCTGCTCAACCGCAGCCCGCACCTCGAAGATCTGGCCACCGATCTGTTCGACCGCGTCCGGACCGAACGGCTCTTCGGCAACGGAGCACGTCTCAACACCCTGCACGCCGTTCAACGCGCGGTCGCCGACCTCGGATTCTGCCGGCCGCCCGTCCTGACCACCGGCGGCGCCACCGCGAAGGCCGGCGGAGCACCACAGGTCTGGACGCAGTGGGTCGAACGCTGGCACGCCACCTCGACGTTGACCCCCAACACCAGGAACGGAACCCGCTCGATCCTGCTCAAGATCGGCAGGTGGGCTGCCGCGGAGCAGCCCCAGGCCACCGATCCAGCCGCCTGGACCCGGCAGACCTGCGCGGCACTGGCCGCCGCCCTGGATCGGATGAACGTCGGGGACTTCGCCGAACGCACCGTCGGCCTCAAGGAACGGATGGGCAAACCGCTGGAGGCCTCGAGCAAGGCCAGCCAACTCGCCGCGGTCAGGACGTTCTTCCGAGACTGCCAGGAGTGGGAATGGCTGCCCCGCCGGTTCGACCCGCAACGAGCCCTGGCCACCCCACGCAGCATCGCCGCGCTGCTCGGCCCCAACCCGCGCGTGATCGCCGACGACATCTGGGCCAAGCTCCTTTGGGCCGGCCTCAACCTCACCGCCGACGACCTGCCCGTCACCCAGGCCAGCCTCTTCTACCCTCTCCAACTGGTCCGCGCGGTGACACTGACCTGGCTGTTCAGCGGCCAGCGCAGCGATGAGATCGCCCGCCTGCGGGTGGGCTGCATCCGCTGGCAGCACGACGGGCAGACCATTCGTGGTGACGCCACCGACGTGCTCGCCCAAGACGCGGTCTGTCTGCTCGACGTGCCCACCCACAAAACCGGGACCGCGTTCACCAAACCGATCGACCCACTCATGGGCGAGGCCATCGAGGCCTGGCAGGCTATCCGACCGGCCCAGCCCACGATGGTCGACAGCCGCACCGGCGAGCACGCGGACTTCCTGTTCGCCTTCCGCGCCCGCCGCGTCCCATCGACCTACATCAACAGCACCATCATCCCGCTGCTCTGCCGCAAAGCAGGCGTCCCGACAGCAGACGTCCGTGGCAACATCACCAGCCACCGGGCCCGCTCCACCATCGCCTCACAGCTCTACAACGCCAAAGAACCCATGACCCTGTTCGAGCTGCAGGCCTGGCTTGGCCGCCGCTCCCCGCAGTCCACCCAGTTCTACGCCAAGATCACCCCGACCACGCTGACAAAGGCCTACGACGACGCGGGCTACTTCCAACGCAACGTCCGCACCATCGAGGTCCTTATCGACCGGGCCGCGGTCGAGAGCGGAGCCGCGGCCGCCGGAGAGCCGTGGCAGTACTACGACCTGGGGCACGGATTCTGCAACTACACCTTCTTTGAACAGTGCCCGCACCGGATGGCCTGCGCCAAGTGCGACTCCTACACCCCGAAGGACTCCTCCAAAGCGCTGCTACTGGAAGCCAAGGACAACCTGCAGCGCATGCTCGCCGCCGTCCCGCTCACCGACGACGAACGCGCCGCGGTCGACGACGGCCAGGCCGCCCTTGACCAGCTTCTGGAACGTCTTGCCGACGTCCCCACGCCGTCCGGTGCGACGCCGAGGCGGATTGGTATTCCGGCTCAGGCGACTCTGCTTCCGGTCATCGCTGTCAACCAGAAGCCGACGTAATCGAGCTGCGGCAGGCCCCACGACCAGGCAGCATGACCGCATGACGGACCTTCGATGGGACGAGGTCAGGGAATTCTTCGATCCCGACTTGATGGGCGCACTGCCGGACCTCTTTGTCCCGGACACCACCGTCGAGGACTGGCAGACCGTTCTGGACTTGGTCAGAGCGCGTGGATGGCAGTGGCAGTACTCGCAAGGCGACACGGTGCTGCCGCTGCCTACCGCCGCCGAAGTACTCGCTCGTCCACCCGAGGCTGAGACGGTCTCGCTGCGTGTCTGGCCTGCTCCGGGCGTGCTCGCGATCTTCCGGCTCATGTCGGAGACCGAGATCGACTTCGACGTCGACCTTCGTGAACTGCAAGGTCAAGAGGGCGTCGATACGCTCTGCGACTTCCTTCGGGCGGTTGGGAGCGAACTCGGCAAGCCGGTGCTGATGACCCCGGAAGGCGGAAGCCAAGAACACCCGGTCCTCGGCTTCGATCCCGTTGTTAGCAAGGTCGTCCTACTCGGGGATCGGCACGCAACTGACCGCGACCAATCGGCGCGGCTTGACAAAACAGATTCCACATAAAGACCAAATTCCTGAAGCGGCAAATGTTTGGCCGGGCAAATTTCGATCTGCTTCGGATCCGCGTCCTCCACTACAAGTGACCGACCATTCCTACGCTCCGTGACTAGATCACCGAGAGAGGGCCAGAGCCGTTTTTGACAGCGTGCCCAATTCCTGTAGAGATCCGTCTCGCGCTTCCCGAGCTGCAGTAATCTGTGCGGCTCTCGTAGCCTGTGCCGCTTCATAACGCATCGCAGGGTGCTTGATCTGCGGTTTTGACCTTCAGTAGCGGTACGGGCACGATCGTGGCTTGTGCCGTTTCGTCCGCTGTATCTGATCATGATCCGGGTGTTTGACTGGCTAGTATTGCTGGGCCGTAGCCAGGCGTCCAAGGACGTCGAGATCATAGTGCTCCGCCATGAGGTGGCCGTGTTGAAGCGTCAACTCGCTCGCCCAAAGCCGGACTGGGCCGATCGGGCGCTCCTGGCCGCCTTGGCACGCTTCCTACCTGCGGTGCTGCGGAAGCATCGGCTGGTCACCCCGGGCACCCTGTTGGCATGGCATCGCCGTTTGATCAAACGCTCGTGGACCTATCCCCACCACCCTGGTCGTCCCGAAACGAGCAAAGAGGTCCGGGATCTGGTCCTCCGCCTGGCGCAGGAGAACCCGACGTGGGGGTATCGGCGGGTACACGGCGAACTGGTTCGGCTCGGCTTGCAGGTCAGCGCAGCTACCGTGCGACGGATCCTGCGTTCACGCCGACCCCGTCCGACTCCCCGAAGCCTCGACACCTCCTGGCGGACGTTTTTACGCCTGCAAGCGAAAGGGCTGCTCGCCTGCGACTTCTTCCACGTCGACACGATCTTCTTGAGACGCCTGTACGTATTGTTCGTGATGGAGGTGGCGACACGGCGCGTGCACATCCTGGGCGTGACCGCCAACCCCACCGGCGCGTGGACAGCCCAGCAGGCCCGCAACCTGCTCATGAACCACGGGCGAAGGGCCGGCTCGTTTCGGTTCCTCATCCGTGATCGGGACGCCAAGTTCACCGCCGTCTTCGATGAGATCTTCGCCGGCGAGGGCGTCACGGTGCTGAAGACGCCTCCACAGACGCCCCGAGCCAACTGCTACGCCGAACGCTGGGTGCGCACCGCCCGAGCCGAATGCACCGACCGGATGCTGATCTACGACGAACGCCACCTTCGATCGGTCCTGGAGGAGTACACCGAGCATTACAACGCGCACCGCCCGCACCAGTCCCGCCAACAACGCCCACCCGACCAAGACAAGCACGTTGTGGTGCCGCTGGAAGGCCGCATTCAGCACCGAAAGGTGCTCAGCGGAGCGATCAACGAGTACCACCGAGCAGCCTAGCCAAACCGAAGAAACACCAGATCAGACCACGTGTACGAGTATTGAAGCGGTACAAGATGTACGGGCGAGCCAGCTTCGCGCTCCTCCGCCATCGCATCCTGCTCGGCTAAACCACGGTCCGTCACCACCGAAAGTGCGCCAGAGCCACTGACCGTACAGTCCCAGCACGCCACCAGGTGCCTCCGTGTGCTCGGCACCACCGCGCACCCGAGCGCGAGCTGGGTCATCCAGGCGATTAGGAATCTCGTGATGGATCTGCACGACGCGGACTGCCGGGCGCGCTTTCTGATCCGAGACAGGGATGGGAAGTTCCCAGCCTTCATGGACGAGATTCTCGCCGAGGCCGGCATCAAGACGGTGCTCACCGGTATCCGGATGCCGCGAATGAACTCGATCATGGAGCGGTGGGTGCAGTCATGCCGCCACGAGCTTCTCGACCGCTGCCTCGTATGGAACGAACACCACCTACGGCACGCCCTGCGCGAGTACGAACACTTCTACAACCAGCACCGAGCACATCAAGCCCTGAACCAAGCAGCGCCCCTACGCACCGTGCCCGATCCGATCACGGATCCAGAGCGAATCATCGACCTGAACATACGCCGACGAGACCGGCTCGGCGGCGTCCTCCACGAGTACTCACAAGCGGGCGCAGTGTGGTCAACGACCTGCGCAACCGCGGCGTCGCCTTGGCGCGTCAGGCCAGGTGCGCGGGTGGCGGGCGGTGGTAAAGGCGTTCATCCAGGGGTAGGTGCAGGGACGAAATTAAGAGCTCGTTGGACAATCGCCTTCGGGGGATTTGTAGCGTCGAGCCAGAGGATTTCGATTCCGCCTGCTCGGTTCAACCGCTCGAAGTAGCCGCGGTACCCATCGACGAACTCTCGGAAGGTGAAGATATTCCGTGCCCGTGACCCGAGCCGCCCCATCAGCTCACGATGCGGCAAGTCCAAGTAGATCGCATGCGTTGGCCACACAGCGACTTTCGAGGTACGGAGCATCCGCATTGCCAAATCTTCGAACCTATTCGTGCCGTACACCGCATCCAGGCCAGCGCAGTGGGCCGCGATCGTCAGGATCGATCGATCAATAAGGCCGAGCACATCCGGATCGAAGAATGAAAGTCGGGATGCGAAGCGGCGGCGTTCGATGTCGAGGAGGATATCAATTATCTGCGCTTCCTCCTCGAGCCCCTGTGGGTCGGCGGATGGGAGCGGTGACTGCTCGAAGCAGTCCGAGTAGTCGGGAATCGTAACAACGGGGCCGTCCCAAGCTGACGTTATGCCCCGGCACAACGTCGTTTTCCCTGCGGCGATAGAACCTTCGACGGCAATCGGGAAGAAATTGACGACCGACCGCAAAGGCAGCAAGGACTCGCCGAAGTTTGACGTTAAGTTGGTCTCGCTTGGCATGAAGCTAGCTGCCCTTCGTAAAAACTATCAGGTTAGTCTTTCGCATAATGCTCAAACCATCGACGTGCAAGTGCTTGTTGCAGTTTCTTATCCAGCCGATAGAGACCGGCCGCAAGGGGAGTACGAGCCAATTCCCGCGTACAGAGAAATAGCTCGGAGTAAACCAAGTCAAGGACTCCTCCGAGGATGCTCTGCTCGAGGAAATTGATCGGTCTTCCCTCGTTCAGCAAGTGCACACTGCGGCCGGCGATGAGAAAGGTTTCAACATCGTCTGTAGGCAACGTCGAAAGAGAATGATCTCGGAGTCCAGCAACGTCTATCTCAACCTGCTTTGAGCTCCCACTAGCGAGAATGACGCCGTCGCGCAGATATTGGATGTCGTGGACATCAAGTGACCGATCTCCGGAAGTGCCGACGATCACCTCCGCCCACGCCAGCAGCTCCTCGCGAGAACCGACACGGTATCCGTTGACAACCGCAGCGGCCATCCTGACCTCGTTGAGATCAAAGATTGCGACTCGGGCGCCTATTCGGCGAAGGTGTTCAGCCAGAGACGCGCCGATGCCGCCGTAGCCGAGCACGAGCACACGCCGCTCGGATAGGAGGCAGTAGAAACGACTTCTGAGTAACCCTTCAAGGCTAGTCGCGATTGCTCGACCCACTTGAATATCTTCGAGAGCCTTTAGCGGGCTGTCAGCAATGGTGAACACTGGAAGGGGGAGCCGCTCGAGTGCTTGGTAGCGCCATTGACCTTGTTTGGTATCCTCAACGATGCCGCGCACGTGTGGCACAAGCTCGGACGCCAGATCGGAGCAATAACCACCCACCTCCTGAATGACTACAGGCGCACCATTAGTGCGTGCTGCCCGCACTGCCGCGTCGACAGCGATCCTGCCGACAGATTCGATCGAGGCAGGAACGGTAAGAGGAAGATCGGCGAGCCGGGCCATCGCAGTATCTTGTGCGCTGTATGGTACGGGTATGAACTGAACAATTTCCATATGTTCGGCTAGTAGCCGAACATATGGGACGCACGTATCGAGTGCATGAGCGACAAGCACCAGGCGGCATGAACCGCTGCCCTCTCCTGCGGCAGTCTGGCGGAGAACAGGAAGGTCGCTCACCCGCTCGGAGCGACCTCCAAGCGCTGACATTGCCTCTTGAGCGCTCGTCATAGATACACCACACGATGCCGGCGAGAGCCACGGATCTGCCCAGCCACGATGCCCGCCGCCTCCACCGCAGTCACCAGGCCAGTTGCCACGCCGGACCAGTCGCCGCGTATGGCAAGCGGAAGGCCGCCCGCCGTGGAGCGCACTCCGTCGGAGAGTCGTCGCCACGGGAACGGATCGAGATACCACGAGCGCCCTGACTCGCCTCGGTAGTTCTTAAAGAGCAAGGCTTGATCCACAGCAAGATGACGGAAACGGCGGTAATGGTCGACAAGTCGGCGACGATCCTCGTGATAGATCCACGCGTTCTCTGCGATGGCAAGCTTTCCTCCGCGGAGCCCGAGCTTGTAGCAAATGTCAACATCTTCCCCGCAAATGTACTGCTCGTCGTAGCCGCCAACAGCCTGGACAGCTGCGGTCTTGAAACCCGCATTGGCCCCGGCAACATATGGGAGGTGGAGCGCGGGCAGGCGCCCCAGTGTGCTCTGACCGTCGTCTACTGTTATGCCGTACTTCTGTGTCACGGTGTCGACAGCATACTTCGCGACGCGCCCGCCAACTCCGACGAGGTCATCGGGGCCTTCAGCAATGCAAGTCGTCATAGCCTCAACCCATCCCGGCTGAGCAAAGCAGTCCGCGTCGATAGTCAAGAAGTATTTCGTGGTGACCTCCGCCAACCCGAGATTGCGCTTGATTGAAAGGCGCGGCGCAGCCGTCGTGACAAGCTTTACATTCAGAGGAAAGGACTTGATTGCCCTGCCATAGTCTTCGCGTCCTGACGAGACGACCACGACCCGGAAAAAACTAGGGTCGACTGTCTGTTCTGTGAGTGATGAGAGCGTTCGGAGGATGCGCCAGTCATCAAGGACGCAGATGACAACCGTGACGCGTGCACCATCGGTTTTCTTAGACGGCATTCAAGGCCGCCTCGAATGCGTTGTGGTCTGCAGGCACCCCGAGGGGCCAGAACTCCGATAGAAAGTACGCGAGGACCTGCCCACCCTCGGCAATAAGCGAGTTATAGAGCGGAGATACGTAGTACTCACCATTAATCGCCTGGTCAGATCCAACCGCCTCCGCCATCCGCACGAAATCCGATCCGCGTCGCCACCAATACGGCCCTGTCGTCGAGAAGGGCGTGAATGGATCTTTCTCCCGAGTCTCGGTCACCCAACCTTGTGCGTCGATGGCCGCGTATGAACATGCCGGGTCCGACGAGTATCGGACTGTGACTCCACCGTCGGCGTCACGACGTCGCATCCATGACCAGATCCATTCGAATGGCCACACAAGGTAGGAATCGCAGTCGGCGACAAGTAACTCGGTCGACGAGTCGATGAACTTGCGGGCGAGAAGCGCGGTTTGGACCGGGCCTGCAGTGCGCTGGCGAGTCGCGATCACAGTGGCGCCGGGTCGGGCAGCAAGGAGAACGTCCTGCAGGCCGAGGTCGATGTGTTCCTCGCGGATCACAAAGATGAAATTTGCTTCGGTCGGGTAGCAGTCAAGGACGACGGAGATCATCGGGCGTCCCGCCGTTGAGATGAGTGGTTTCGGCTGGGAATAGCCCGCTGAGGCGTAGCGCATACCGAATCCTGCCATGGGAAACAGGATGTTCAAGCCTGTCCTCCGTCTATAATGTATTTGTCCCCAGGCACTGATGGCACTTTTACGACAACGAGGCAGCAATCGGTGAGGAACCTCGGCTCGGCAACTTCGCCGCATTCGATCACGAATCCATCACCGGGCCCGAATCTTCGCTCATTGATAGTCAACTCGCCTTCGACTACCAGATTTATCTCCACCGCAACTGCGTGGTAGTGCGTCGGCCACTGCTCGTCCTTCTTATGTCGCTTGAGGCATACCTCGGCCGTGTCGGTGCGGAAGGCCGATGGCACGAAGTCGCCGACAAACCACCCGCCCAGCATGTCTTCTTCACGGAACGTCTTCATCGTGGACTCCCGATTCCACCCCACAGTTCGAGGGCAACGTCAAGTTCCGGTGTTGTGCCGACTGGATCGATCGCTTGGCGAAAAGCTCGAGCTCCGGCGGTGGTTCCCATCGGGTGGCCATGGATCGCTCCACCCGATGAAATCATGATGTCGTTGCCGAAACGCTCACCGAGATCACGAACCAGCCCTGGGTGCGCCCCACACGAGAAGCTGGGCAGAAGGGTGTTGAGGCCGATCCATGAACCACGCATGACGCCCAGCTTCACCTCCAGGGCTGATATCGACTCGTTGAGGTAGCCGCCCCACATCCCGACGTGGGCCATATCACATCCCATCAAGCGCACGATCTTGTAGAGCACGACCTCGGACATGGCGAAGTGACCAGTCGTCCAGACGCGGTCACCACTCTTCTGAAAGAACAGCGGAAGTTCCACCTGCTCGCGGATGGCACGGAACGTGCCGAAGCCGGACCAAACGTTTACGTGGATGGCCGACGCGCCTAGCTCGTATGCAAGCGTGGCTCGCCTCACCGCGTCGAGCGCGTCACCCGTGACACACGGCGCATAGATCGTCGGCATCCCATCGAGTGCCGTCACAACGGCGGGTACCCGGTCGGCGAGCGGGCACCACGGAGGGTCACCGAGCACCTCGTCCTCCTTGATGAAGTCAACACCGCCGTCAGCCATCTCGCGACAGACGTCCGCGAGTTCGCGGGGGGATAGGCCGAGTTTCGGTTTCACAATTCCGCCGATAAGCGGTCGATCGATGGCACCCGTCAACTGCCTGATGCCTTCGATGCCGTACCTTGGGCCGCTGAACCGTCCTGCTTCGTCGCCGAAGTCAACGTCGACGAGGCGGCATCCCTCGATGTGGTCGATGTCAACTTGGCCACCGAGTAGCACCGCCATGATGTGTGCGATGCCGTCGCTCTCCCCGAAGTTCGTCCCAGGGAACTCGACAGTGACGCGTCCGCCCTCGATATCGATGACCCGGGCTTGGTGGCGGGCGAGCAGTTCGTCGGAATCACGTAGTGCGCGGATGTCCGGATTGCCTACTGACTGCCCTACGGCGAGAGCCATGGCAGCCTTCTCAACGTCGCTCGCGTCGATCTCGTAATGGGCAGTGATCATCGAGACACCTCTGCGCTAGACTCCACCGAGTGAGAATCGTCGCGCATCGCGCAAACTTTGCTGGTCCTGGAAGCGGTGACAATCGTCGTGAAGCCGTCGACACTTGTATCGACCTGGGCTTTGAGGTGGAACTCGATGTATGGGCGGTCGGTGATCTGTTGTGGGTGGGACACGATGGACCTGTGTGGAAGTGCAATCCGGATGACCTGCGCTCTATGCCGATCCTCGCTCATGCGAAAAATATCGAGGCGGCAGCGGCGTTGGCGTCGCTTGAGGTCCCGTTCTTCTGCCTTGAACACGATCAGTTCGCTCTCTGCTCGACTGGTGAGATCTGGACGAATTATGGTGCTCCCTCCGTTACACGTTCGATCGTCTGCAGCCCTGAACTGGTTGGCGCGGACGAAACCATCGCGGGCTTCTTGGCGCGGCAGAACTCAGTGGCAGGTGTCTGCACGGACTACCCAGCCGTCTATCGCGATATGATTGCGTCGCAATTCCGCGCGCCTGAAGCACCTCAACCCTGAATGTGCATCGCACGTCTGATGGATTGCGCTGGCGTAATGCGGTTCGGTTCGAAGAATTCCCTTGCCAGGAACACAGCCATCTTGCTGCCGTAGGTGTATCTGTGGTTCATTGAATTCGGAAAGCGCCTCGGCCGCCCATCCAAAACCCTCGTTTGGCGAAACGCAATTGTGGGCCGAATATTACTCCACCGACCAGCCTGCGGGGCTGAGTAGGCTGGTCAAAAGTCTGAACAATACGCCCAGCTTTGATGAACGGCTCGGAGGCGGAGCTTGCCTTGCTGTGCAGTCATGCTCAAGGACTGAGATCGGATGGGAGTTGGCCGCAACGGCGACAACACTGGTGTCGCGAGGAGTAGAGGATCACTTCCATGACAAGATGTGAGTAAACCACGGCAGCCAATTCGATACAACATAAATCCCAACAGGTTGAACTCGTAGAGTCGGTAGTGGGTTTTTGGCGTCGTGCGCGAGGCCGGTTTGGGCCAGCATCCAAGATCTTTGGTCGCGGGCTTCTGTAAATTTGTGTCAAGTTTCACGACGCCCGGGGAAGTCGGGCTTGGGCGGCGTAGTCGTCGACGTGCCGGGTGATGGTCTTGAGCGCCGCTCGGAGCTCGGGTGGCGCTTGGGGTTGATCGGCCGCGGCGAGCGGGACGAGACGACCGGCCAGTGACTGCCCACAGGTGTTCCTGCGGCACACCGCCCCGGTGGGCCCGTTCTCCGAGCAGGACCACCTGCACCAGATGCTGGTCAAGTACGCCCGGGTGGCTCACGTCCGCCTGAGCGAGAAGCGCCGCCACGGCATGCACTCGCTGCGTCATACGCTGGCGACCCGCGTGATGGAGGAGGGTGCGCCGGTCGAGCAGATCGCCGACATTCTCGGCCACCAGTCGGTGGCCTCGACCGGTGTCTACCTGAAGTCTTCCCTGGGCCTGCTGTCCAGGTGCGCCCTGGACCCGGACGAGCCCGGAAAGCAGGTGCCGCGGTGAACGACAGCACGAACCTAAACCTGGCCGGGGCGATCACGGCGCTCGCCGCCGAAAAACGCGCAGTCGGCTACGCCTACGACGCCACGGAACGGGTGCTCGCCCGGTTCGAGGCGTTCTGCCGCGTCGAGCTCCCCGGCCTGGGAACGGTCACCCGGGCCTCGGCCGAGGCATGGATCGCCTCGGCCCGTCGGCGGGGAGTCAGGTCGGCGACCCTGCAGGGCTTGGCCGCGCCGGTCAGGGAGCTTGCTCGGTGGCTCGGCCGGCGGGGAACCAAGGCATACGTCCTGCCCGCAGGCGTGCGGCCCAGGCCAGTCCGTTACGTCCCGCACATTTACACCGACCGGGAACTGGCAGCCCTGTTGGCCAGACGGACCGCTGCCGCTACAGTTCCGAGGCCCCGTTCCGGCACCTGGTCATGCCGGTGCTGTTCGGGACGATCTGCGCCTGCGGCCTGCGCGCTTCCGAAGCCCGGCTGCTGCGCTCCGCCAACGTCGACACCGGTGCCGGGATCCTGCAGATCCCCGACGCCAAAGGGCGGCAAGGACCGGCAGGTGCCCGTCTGCGGGTCACTGCGCGAAAGGATGGCTGGCTACCGCGCGCAAGTTGCCGGGCAGCCAGGCTGGGACTGGTTCTTTTCCGGCGGCACGGCCGGCCGTTGACGACGGGCAACGTCTACAAGAACTTCCGCCGGTTCCTCTGGCAGGCCCGCATCTCCCACGGCGGCCGGGGACACGGCCCCCGCGTCCGCGACCTGCACCACCCGTTCGCGGTCAACAACCTGCGGAGGTGGTTCGCCGCTGGCGAGGACACCGCCGCACTGCTGCCGGTCCTGCAGGCCTACATGGGCCACTGTTCGATCAGCGACACCGCCTACGGCGTCTCGACTCGCAACCAGCGGCTGGCCGCGATCAGCTCCTTCTGCACGTGGATGCAGACCGAGGACCCGGCCCGGATGGCCTGCTGGCAGGACATTCTCGCCATCACCGTCAAGAAGCAGGACACCGTCCCGCCGTCGGGCACCTGACCGTCGAGCAAGCCCGGCTCTTGCTCGCCCTGCCCGATCGGTCCACCCGCCAGGGCCGGCGTGACGCGACCCTGTTCGCCACGCTCTACGACACCGGGGCCAGGGTCCAGGAACTCGCCGACCTCGCCGTCCGCGACATCCGCCTCCAGCGCCCGGCCATGGTGTCGCTGACTGGCAAGGGCCGCAAGACCCGCCACGTTCCCCAGGACGGCAGCACCATCACGCTGCTGGCCGCCTACCTCGCAGAACACCGGCTCGACGAGTCCGGACACGACGACTACCCGGTGTTCTTCAACCAGCACCGGGCCAGGCTCAGCCGCGGCGGCGTCGCATGGATCATCCGCAAATACCAGGCCCACCGCTGCTGACCGGAGCCAGTATCAGCCCGCACACCCTGCGCCACAGCAAGGCAATGCACCTTTACGAGGCAGGCGTGCCGCTGCCCTACATCCGCGACATCCTCGGCCATGTCGACCTGTCCACCACCGAGATTTACGCCAGAGCCTCGACCGAGGCGAAACGCAAGGCCCTCGAAGCCGCCTACCAGGGCATCGTCACCAGCGACCTGCCCGAATGGAACCACGACGCCAGCCTCCTCGACTGGCTCACAAACCTTTGACCCGTCACCGGAAATTATGCGCAGTGCTCGCTAGCCCCCGGCCCTCACCAGCCGCAAACGGGCCGCACTGCGCATAATCCAGCACTGCGCATAGGGTTCGGCGATTTCCCCCCGTTCTGGCGAACCTGTTCATGCACTACGCGTTCGACTCCTGACTGGAACGCGAGTTCCCGGCCGTAGAGTTCGAGCGGTTCGCCGACGACGCGGTGGTGCACTGCGCGACCAAGCGGCGGGCACGAGAAGTGCTGGCCGCGCTGGAGGCGCCTATGGCACAGGTCGGGCTGGAACTCCACCCGGCCAAGACGAAGATCGTGTACTGCAAGGACCGTAACCGCTGTCTCGATCATGAGGAGACGGCGTTCACGTTCCTGGGCTACACCTTCCGTGCCAGGAAAGCTCCGACCCGGGACAGGACGGCGATCTTCTCGGCGTCGCGATCAGCAAGGACGCCCTCAAGAAGATGGGCGCCGAGCTGCAATCCTGGCGGATCCATCTGCGCACCACCAGCGATCTGGGAGAACTGGCCCGCTGGATGGATCCGGTCCTTCGCGGCTGTATGAATTACTATGGCAAGTTCTACTGGACCGCGCTGAATGTCTTCCGCAGCGCATCAACACCTACTTGGTGCGCTGGGCGCGATTGAAGTTCAAACGGCTGCGGTCATTCAAGAAGGCCCAACGGTGGTGGACAGGGCTCCTGCAACGGCAGCCGACCCTGTTCGCACACTGGGCCTACATGACCGAGTTCTGACGGACTGGATGAGGCGAGTGGAGTGAAGAGAGATCGTCACGCTCCGTTCTGTAGGAGCCCGGAGGTGAGAATCCTCCGCACCACCCCGCGGGCTCGCCGCGCCCATAGCCCAGCAACCAACTTCCTGGCCGGCCGAGTTGGCTCCCATCTCAATGACGAAAGAAACATCAGCCCTTTGGTCGGCGAGGACCGCGGTGGAAGCACATGTTCAACTGTCCGGAAGATACACTTGAACAAGTAGCCCTGGTTTCGTTTGTGATTCGACTGCACCCAAGGCAGCTAGGGGTGTTCCGGCGTTCGCGAGAGGTGACCGCAGTCACCGGATCAGGATCATTGGGAGCGTTCAAGAGGCAGGACGTTCGCCGAGGCTAGTGACATCCGCTCGCGCGGCGGCCGGGTGCGGTCAGAACTGTCCTGGGACAGCGAAGCTGGCCCGGTAGTGGGTTGGCGACCAGGGCGGGTCGTGTTCCGACAGCCGGGCTGGCGCGCTGACCACCACCCGCAATCAACGCTCGGCCGGACCACTCGGCCGACCAATCCTTGATCACGAAAGATCAAGGCTAATCCTTCAGTCAATCCAATTGAACCACAACTCCAGCGTGCACGGACTGACCTCCAAATTCCGCGCCACCTGGGCGACAGGATCACCGGACGCCTTCACAGCACGCACGCACCGCACCCCACTTGTAACTACCCAGATCAAAGCGCTGCTGCGTAACTGCTACCACGACCAGACCCTTCCTGTTTCGGTCTCCAGGTTATAGGCCTCCCCGGGGCGTCGAGGATTGCTCGGGCATTGACATAGATAGTTGCCGTATGCTTGCCTCCTAATGGGAAACGCTTTCACCGGGAGGCAAGCAATGACTGTTCCTCTGACGCAGCGAGGAGTACTTTGGCTAGGCCTGAAGTGCGACATGCGCTGCAACTTCTGTTATGACGAACTGGTGCCTTCCGCGCTTAAGCGCTGGGTACCACTCGATGATATCAAGCTGGCGTTGATGAAGTTTCGCAACTACTATCTCAACGAGTACGTCGACTTTATGGGGGGTGAGCCCAGTTACCACCCCGATGTTCTAGAGGTCGTCCGCTACTCAGCCAGTATTGGCCTAAAACCGACGCTCGTCACGCATGGAATGCGCCTAGCTGATATAGAGTTCGCCACGGCTCTGCGCGATGCTGGCGTCCATGACTTCCTCGTATCGGTACATGCTGTCGGGGATACGCTCCACAAAATCCATCGTCGCGGCCGAGATAACTCAGCCAAGCAGCAACAGGGGCTCGACAATCTCCGCAGCCTTGGCGTGCCTTTCCGGTTCAACACTACGGTCGTCCGCGACACGCTTGCTGAGCTGCCGGTTGTCGCTGAGCTCGCGGTGCAAACCGGTGCGCGCGCAGTGAACTTCCTGACCTTCAATCCACACTTCGAGTGGGGAGGGGAAGCGCCGCCTTTCCAGGTGCAACACTCAGAAGCGGCAGTCGCTTTGAAAGAGGCGATCGACATCCTCACTGCCGGTGAGGTCGAAGCCAACGTACGCTACATGCCGTTGTGTACAATGCGTGGTTACGAGCAGCATATCTTCACCCAGTTTCAGCTACCATATGACACCCATGAGTGGGACTATAATAGCTGGTACGACACCGGCTTTGCCGGGCGACCAGACCAGGACTGGTATCTCGAGGCTTCCGAGCGACAGCGCATTCGCCACGGTTATGTACATGCAAAGCCGTGTGAGGGGTGCTCGCTTCGCGCCATCTGTGACGGCGTAAGCGAACAGTACCTTGATCGGTTCGGGGACGGAGAATTGCAACCCTACAATGGTCCGGATATCTTCAACCCGACACACTTTATCGCCGAGCAGCCCGTCATCGCGTCAGAACCATCGACACCGCCGCCCCCAATTGACGAAGCGCTAGCCTCCCCGTTGCCTCTGACACAATTCGCAGAGAAAATCGAAAACCGTGCTGGAGTAAGCGTTGAGTTCAGTCCGAAGAGACGGTAGCAGCGGTCGGCAGATCCCAAGCCGAGTACTCGTGACACTGCTCGTAGTACAGGCAGCGCGTCGCGCAGTGGCTCTGGGAAATCAGCTTCGGGCCCGCGCCTATATCCGCCAAGCGATCGATAGGCCCGCGATCCCGCCGGTCCCTATGGTGGTCATAGTGCCACTGCTAGATGAATCCGATGTCTTCGACGATAGTCTCCACTATTTTAAGGAATTCGTTGCGCGGGCGCAGGCCGAGCTCTATTTTGTGACCTCCGACCGTGAGTTCACGATCAACCAACCCGGGTCTGCGCGTGATACAGTGCGTTTGGCGGCGAGGGCAGCCGCACAGGGCTACGTCGTGCATATACACCTTTCGGATGCGGCAGCTCATAAGAGCGACCAGGTCAACTTCGCAGCGTCGGTGGCGGCGCGACAGCAAAGGCCGGCCGACGATTGCCTCGTAGTTGTTTACGATGTCGACTCGCGGCCGGAAGCGGGCTCGCTACATGCCTTTCGTTCCGCAGCGGCCAAGTACCGGTGGGTCAACGTGTTCCACCAATCGGCCCGCTTCGAGATGCGGATGACCCCGCAAACGTTCGATGAGCGCATTGCTGACGCCGGGGCGCTTCGTGCCAACCGGTTTGTCCTGTCGATGGAGCTACCCAGGCTGTTAGCGCGTCGTCCCGACGCTGGGCGGCTGCGCTCATTGCTCGCGCGCTGGACATACGGAAAGGTAACCGGCCACGGCCTGTGCGTCCGACTGCCGTTCCTCCTCCAGGTCCCGCTCCCGGCTCGACGCCCTGTTGAGGATATGCATTGGAGCTTCGTACTCGCCGCACGAGGCGAACCAGTCGTGCCTATCTCCTGTTTCGACCGTTCCGACGTTCCAGACAGGACTATTCAGCAATTCTTTCAGATGGAGCGCTGGTTTCTCGGTCCTGCCCGGGCCGTGACCTATGCACGAGACCCGCTGGTACCTCCGGGCCCCCCTCGAGTAGTATTGATCCTCGGAGCTTTGGCTGAGTCTGCCGAATGGCTGTCGGCTGTATTCGCAGTTCCTGTGGTCGTGTACTCGGCTGTTGGCAAGAGCGGCCCTCTTCGCACGCTTTTTCGCGTGTTATCGGTGATTGTCCTCGCGGAACTCGTGACAGCCGAGGCGATTCTGGGTGAGGGGCACCTCGCACGTCGCCTACAGCGCATCGCGCTATACCCATTTGCTGTTACGGGTTTCGGTGCTGCTGGCTGGCTGTCCTTGATAAACCGTGCCATCGCGCGTCCGCAACACCATAAGACTGAGCACACATTTGAGGCCGGAGGGTGATAGTCGACCATCTATGAGCCTATGGTAACCACTTTTCAGAAATCTTGATTTACTACATAGCTGCATGCTTCGAGCTAGTCTATCTGGACAAGCCGTCGAGCGCATGTATTCCCTAACTACCCCCAGCAGCAACTTCCTAAGCAACTATTCTGCAATGCCGGCAGGACGGAGGATCGTTCCACTTGGGTCCGAATATCGCTATAGAAAGGCGACGAAGTCATCACTAAGCGAATCGTAGTATTGGGTGGGGCGGGCTTTCTTGGCACTCATCTTTGTCGGCGCCTTGCCAAGGAAGGCCATGAGGTTAGCTGCATCGATAATCTTTCGACGAGCAGCCATCAGAATCTCGCAGAAATTCGGCAAACGCCGGGGATTGAATTTATCCGGCATGATATAGTAGAGCCCTTGCCACTTAGTGGTCCCATCGATATCGTGTTTCATCTTGCATCTCCCGCGAGTCCACAGGATTATCTGAGACTCCCCGTGGAAACTCTGCTAGCTGGATCCGCAGGCACGCTAAACGCACTCCAACTCGCCACCGAGAAGCGAGCGCGCTTTTTGCTGGCATCCACATCAGAAATTTACGGTGATCCATTAATTCATCCCCAGTCTGAGTCATATTTTGGCAATGTGAATAGCATTGGACCTCGGAGTGTATATGATGAAGGAAAACGCTACGCCGAGGCGCTGACCCAGGCTTATCGGAGAAAATTTGGAACCGACACCATAATTGTGCGCATCTTCAATACATACGGTCCACGCATGCGAGCGGACGACGGACGGGTTGTTCCTGCATTCATATCTCAAGCGAGTGCGGGAATTCCGCTCACCATTGCTGGCGACGGTCGACAAACTCGATCGCTTTGTTATGTAGATGATCTTATTGAAGGCATTTGCCTAGCTGCTTATTCGTCAGCAAGCGGGCCGATAAACCTCGGAAATCCTTCTGAGATATCGGTCAAAACATTGGCTGTAACAGTGAAGAAGCTCATGCGAAGCAGCTCGCCCCTGCAATTCATACCACGACCTGAAGATGATCCCGAGAGGCGTCGGCCTGACATCTGCCGCGCTGCAGCAGAGCTCGACTGGGTGCCGACGGTCGGCATTGATGACGGGCTTAGCCGAACGATCGACTGGTTTGCATCTAGCAGCAAGAGATCGGGTGATGTGGCAAAAACGTCCTTGTATGCCCTGGATTGAGAGCAGGGCCGATGCGTTCTCGGCTGGTAGGCGCATGCGGGCATGACGCGCCAGGGCCGGAGCGTTCTCATGTTGTAAGACCGAGTACGCAAGAACTGGTAGTCCGTTGAATCAAGGTGGGCGGTAGAGGTGTATGCCTTGGCCTGCGTGAACGGCGTCGAGAAGGGCTTGTAATTCAGAGGGCGGGGGCGTTTGCGACCATGCTTTCCACCAGCGTGTGAGCGCGAAGGCGGGGGTCAGCCAGCTGCGGACGTTGCGCAGGGTGTGGGGCCAGCTGGGTGTGGGTGGTGCCGATGGTCTGGGTTGCGGTGACTGGGATGTCTGCCGGCCTTAGATTTAAAGAGTCAAGGCAACACATTGGGCCGGGGTTCGGTAGCCGAGGCACTTGCGGGGGCGGTTGTTCAGTCGGGCGGCCAGGGTGTCGAGGTCGGCTTGGCTGTACAGGCTCAGATCGGTGCCTTTCGGTAGGTATTGCCGGATCAGTTTGTTGGTGTTTCTCGTTTGTGCCTCGCTGCCATGGGCTGCGCGGTGCGGCGAAGAAGACGTCGATGCCGGTGGCTTCGGTCAGCAGCTGGTGGCCGGCGAGTTCCATACCGCGGTCCCAGGTCAGGGTGCTGCGTAGGCGAGCATCCATCCGTGCGAATGCCTGCTGCAGGGCGGGGATGACCGTCGTGGTGTGACGGCTGGGTAGCGCGACCATGGTCAGGTAGCGGGATTTGCGGTCGACCAACGTGGCGACCTGGCTGTTCTTGGCTCCGATGATGAGGTCGCCTTCGAGGTGTGACAGCGGCCACGACATACGGTTCTGATCCACTTCTTGTGAAGCGATCACATGGCGTGACGTGCTGGCCCCACACCCTGCGCAACGCCCGCAGCTGGCTGACCCTCGCCATCGCGCTCACAGCTGGTGGAAAGCATGGTCGCAAGCGCCCCCACCCTCTGAGCTACAAGCCCTTCTCGACGCCGTTCACGCAGGCCAAGGCATACACCTCTACCGCCCACCTTGATTCAACCAACTACCGCTAGCGAGCATGGCCAGCCTACGCTGGGGCACACCGCCAAGCGGAGCGCGGCCGGACAGTGGTGAGTCGCGCTGATCATTGGGCTCTCTCCTGGTCGCCTACGACGTAGTCGCCTTGCAGACCGTACTTTCCGGTGGTTGGAGCACTGAAGCTCTTTCATCCCCCTGGCGGCGGGCTGCTGGTCACAGCATGATCGCGAGTCCGGTCTTCGCCTGACGACGTAAGAAACCCCTGGTAGATGGATTGATCACCACAACCAGATCCATCACAACC
>NZ_BAABDQ010000070.1:0-39145 GCF_039539705.1 Nonomuraea rosea
GGCGACGAGCGGCGCGGCGACGAGCGGCGCGGCGACGAGCGGCGCGGCGACGAGCGGCGCGACGACGAGCGGCGCGGCGACGAGCGGCGCGCGACCCGGTGCGGGTCCCTCCGGCCTCGCATCGCCTGGCGCGCGATCAGGGGTTCCGTCTCCCGCTTCGCGGTCCGGGGCCTCAACGCTCGGAGCGCGGCCGGGGGCGGCGGCACCTGACTCACGGGCCAGCGCCGCCTCGAACGGTGACGACTCCGGCGCCGCATCACCCGAGGCGCGCTCCGCCACTTCATCGCCCAGCGCTTCCTCACCCGGACCTCGCTCCGCCACCGGTGCGTTGCCAAGGGCGCGGGACGTCGGCGCGACGCCTGGAGCCCGTTCGGCGGCGGGATCTCGTTCCGCTGCGACGGGGTCTGGCTCCACTCCGGCGGCCCGGCCGGCACCAACGGCCCGGCCCGCACCCACAGCCCGGCCTGCGGCGGCAGCCCAGTCCGCTCCTGCGGCTCGGGCTGCGGCGGCGGCCCGGTCTGCGCCGGTGGCTCGGGCTGCGTCCGGGGGGCGTGCGGAGGGTGCGGGTTCGCGGTCGAGGGACCTGGGTGAGGGGGCCGAGCAGCTCAGCGATGAGCTCGCGAAGCCGTCGGTGAACGTGCTGGCCGGTGGGCCCTATCTCGGCGACAAGACGGATCGGCCCGATCTCGTCATCCTCGCGCCCGTCACCCCGCTGGACGGCGTGCTGGTCAACGAGTTGCTCGACCTGGACATCCCCCACCTGCTGGTGTCCGCGTTCGAGGGGCATGGCAGCGTGGGCCCTCTGGTGCTGCCCGGCATAACGGCATGCCTGCACTGTCTCGACCTGACGCGCCGGGACAACGACGCCGGCTGGCCGATCGTGACCGCGCGTCTGGGCGGCTACCCGCCGGGAGAGATCGCCCTCGACTCGGCTCTCGCCGCCCTCGTCGCGGCGCAGGCGGTCGGGCACGCGCTTGCTCATCTGGACGGCCGGAGATCGGTTGTGACCAACGGCACAATGGACGTAATGCCTGATTGGCGCTGGAAAAGACAGGCGTGGAGCGTACATCCGCAATGTCGTTGTATGCGAAACAATCCTTATTCGCTAAGAATGGTGATGACGCCTAACCGCGACTGACGTGCTCAGAGGCGACCACGAAGGGGGGAAGCGGCATCTCCACCGAGGTTCCGCGCATCAGTGTGAGCGATCTTCCGCGCCGTGCTGTCACACGCTCAGCCAAGCTGGCCGCCCTTCCGCTCGGCTTCGCCGGGCGGGCAGCGCTGGGGCTGGGCAAACGCTTGGGTGGCAAGTCCGCCGAGATTGTGGCCCAGGAAGTGCAGCAGCGTACCGCCGAGCAGGTCTTCAAGGTGCTCGGTGAGCTCAAGGGCGGCGCGATGAAGCTCGGGCAAGCGCTGTCGATCTTCGAGGCGGCGCTTCCGCAGGAGATCGTCGGCCCCTATCGAGCCACGCTGACCAAGCTTCAGGACGCCGCTCCCCCGCTCCCCGTGTCCACCGTCCACAAGGTCCTCACCGAGCAACTCGGCGACGACTGGCGGGCGAACTTCGTGTCGTTCGACGACCAGCCGACCGCCGCCGCCTCGATCGGCCAGGTGCACAGGGCCGTGTGGCACGACGGCCGGGACGTGGCCGTCAAGATCCAGTACCCGGGGGCGGGCAAGGCGCTGCTCGGCGACTTCGCTCAGCTGGCTCGTCTGGGGAAGCTGTTCGGTGCGCTGCTGCCCGGCCTCGACATGAAAGCCGTGCTGTCGGAGCTGCGTGAGCGGGTCGCCG
The DNA here is from genome assembly GCF_039539705.1 of Nonomuraea rosea. Taxonomy (NCBI): domain Bacteria; kingdom Bacillati; phylum Actinomycetota; class Actinomycetes; order Streptosporangiales; family Streptosporangiaceae; genus Nonomuraea; species Nonomuraea rosea. The sequence continues at coordinate 1,793 of NZ_BAABDQ010000070.1, forward strand.
AAGAGCTCGACTACCTGCGCGAGGCCGAGGCCCAGCACGCCTTCGCGTTGGAGTTCAACGGTGACCCGGACTTCCATGTCCCGGATGTGGTCGCGGCCAACGAGATGGTGCTGGTCTCGGAGTGGATGGACGGCACCCCGCTGTCGCGCATCATCACGGACGGCACCAAGGAGCAACGCGACCGGGCCGGCCTGCTGTTCGTACGCTTCCTGTTCAGCTCACCGGCACGGGTCGGCCTGCTCCACGCCGACCCGCACCCGGGCAATTTCCGCATGCTGGCCAACGGCAAACTCGGCGTCCTGGACTTCGGCGCGGTCAACCGGCTGCCCGACGGCTACCCCAGGATCTTCGGGCCGCTGATGCGCATCTTCAACCAGGGCGACATGGAAACCGTCATGAACGGCCTGCGCAAGGAAGGCTTCATCAGGGAGGACATCGAGATCGACGCCGACGCGCTGCGCGCCTTCCTCGCGCCGTACGTCGAGCCGACCGCGGTGGAGGAGTTCACGTTCAGCCGGGAGTGGCTTCAGGCTCAGGCGGCCAGCGTGGCGGATCTCCGTCCGGGCAATGTGGTGCGCCAGCTCAACCTGCCGGTGTCGTACGTGCTCATCCACCGCGTGCATGCGGCGGGGATCGGCGTGCTCTGCCAGCTGGGCTCGACGGCGCGCTTCCGCGACGAGGTGATCCGCTGGGTCCCCGGCTTCGCCGACGATCCCGACGACGAGCCCCTGACGATCGGTTAGTGGTCGGGCGCGGGACGTCTTAGCGCCCCCAGGTGATAGGAGGCCTTGGCGCCTCCATGCGGGACGCGCCTAGCGGCTCCACGCGGGCAGGCCTTGGTCCCCCATGCGGGACGTCTAACGGCTCCGCGCGGACAGGTCTTGACGCCCGCCCCAATGCGGGACGTCTTGGCCCCCCGCGTGAGACGTCTTGGCCTCCCCCATGCGGGACGTCCTGGCGTCCCCGCGCGGGCCGTCTTGACGCCCCCGCGTGAGAAGCCTTGGCGAGCCCGCGTGAGAAGTCTTGGCGAGCCCGCGTGAGAAGTCTTGGCGAGCCCATGCGGGACGTCCTGGCGTCCCCGCGCGGGACGTCTTGGCGTCCTCCTGGCGGGATGCCCCATTGCGGGACGTCTTGGCATCGCCGCGCGAGTTAGTGCCCCGCGCAGGGCGGCTTGGTGTCCCCCGCGTGTACGTCTTGGCCGGTGGGCGGCTTTGCTAGCTGATGGCAATTCGCGGATGGAGCTATTAACGATGACTACTCTGTGTAATCATTGGAGCGCAAACCGTTACTCTCTTGGGAGGATTCCCATGCATCGACCCGCGCAACTATTGGTGGCCGCCGCGCTGACGGCCGGAGGTCTGCTCGCGGCCGCCCCGGCTGCGCACGCCGTCGTCGATCCCGCCGTCGTCGCCGAATGCCTGACCGGCAGTGTCAGTGATCTCACACACCTCGTGGACCCGACAGCCCCGGGCGTGCCCGCCGAGGTTCCCGCCGTTCACTGTCTGGCTCCCTGATCGGCCGGCACCGTGAACGTGCGACGCTGCCGGAGTACGCGCCGGGGAGGTACCCGTTTCATCGGGATAGCTGCCGGAGAACGCGCCGAGCGGTTCCGTTCCATCGGGGTAGCGGACGCGGCCAGGCCCGCGCGGTCACGGTGACCCGATAGACCTGCTCGCCGGCTCTCCCCGGGGTTCCGCTCTTCCGCACGGGCCTGCCTGGGAGGGCCGGCGAGCAGCATTTCACCTGGCTGAGCGCCCATGTTGCGCTTGGCTGATTGCCCATGCGGCCAGCCAGCTGATTGCCTATGCGGTCAGCCAGCGCACTGGAACGAGCTCAGCTGAGGCCCGACAGGAGGGCCCGGACGCCGTCGGTGAGAATGAGCTCACCGTCCTCTCGCGATTTGAGGAACCAGCCGGGGAGCGGGCTGCGAAGTGAGCAGGTGAGCTCGATGCTGACGAGGCCGTGGATCGTCGTCCACACCAGGTACGCCGCGCGCACGGGGTCGCCGGTGCGGATCAGCCCCGCTTCCGAGGCCGCCGAAGTGGCCTGGGCGAGCAGATCGAACGTCAGGCGGAGGGCGTCATCGCGCTGCTGCGGCGAAGGATCGAAGTCGGGCAGCGGGCGCTCGAACATCAACGCGTAGAGCGCCGGATCGCCCAGTGCGAACTCTCTGTAACCGTAGGCCACCGCCATGATGCGGTCGAGCGGGTCCGTGTGGGCGTCCAAGGACTTGGTCATCACCTCGTACAGGAGGTGGAATCCGTACTGGTAGATGGCTTCGAGCAGGCCGGCGCGGCCGCCGAAGCACGTGTAGATGCCCATGGTGGAGGTGCCGGCGACGTCCGCCACCCGCCGGAGGGTGAGGTGGAGCGCGCCCTGTTCGCGGAGGACTCGCATGGCCGCGTCGAGCAGGTCCTGGCGCAGTGCGCCGAGTTCTTTCGGGGTGCTTACGTCTCTCGGCACCTACTCACCATATCTGGCGATAACGCGCATCATAACGAGCGTTATCCCGAAAGAAAGGACTCACCAGATGCGCGTCTACCGGGTCACGGCGGCGGCAGGGTTCGTGTGTGCTGTGCTGCTCGTGGTCAATTCCGCCCGCCGCGCCGGCTTCCTGCCGGAGACGGCCTTCACCCATGCCATCGCACCCTTCGGAGCGCTGACGGGGTTACTCGCGATCACCGGCATCTACCTGCTCATCAGAAGTACGGCGGGCACGCTCGGCCTCGTCGGGTACGTGCTCAACTCCGCCGGACTGGCCGGGGCGTTCGCGATCGAGTACATCCTGCACTTCGTCTTCCCCTACCTGGGCGGCGGCACCGTCACCGGGCTGCTGGCCGGGAGCACGGGGCGGGCGTTCCTCGTGACCTCGGTGGTGCTGCTGGCCGGGGTGCTGACGTTCAGCGCGGCGGCGATCAGGAGCGGAGCCATGCCTGTCGTGGGCGTGGTGCTGTATGCGGCGGGGATGATTCCCGGATCGCTGCGCAACCTGATGCCGGTGCCGATCTACCTGATCGGGCTGGTGGCCGCGGCTGCCGGGATCGCCTGGATGGCGGCGCGGCTCTGGACCGCCGAGGAGGAGCCGGTCGCGCAGGGGGCACGGCGGGGCGTACGCCACACGGTCTAGCACGGTGATCGCGCGGTGCGGGTACGGGCGCTGCGTGCGGCCCAGGCGAGGAGCCTAGGGAGGTTAGGGCACGAAGGCGCGCCACCTTCACCCGCAGGGGAGGAGGAGAGGGCGGGCCGGGGTAACGGGCTGGTCGGAAGGCCAGTCCGCGCCCCGGTCCGCCCCCGCTTCGCCTCCGGCTGGTCAGAGCAGGCTGATGGAGTGGAGGGCAGCCCGCCTGGGTGATGCTGGGAAGAGTGGGAGCAGCCCCGCCCGAGTGGTTGCCGGGGCAAGGTGGGAGCGGCCCCGCCCGAGTGGTGCCGCGAAAGGTGAGAGCAGCTCCGCCCGGCTGGTGCCAGAGGAAGTGAGAGCAGGCCCGCCCGGCTGGTGCCAGAAGAAGGTGAGAGCAGGCCCACGCGGGTGACGCCAGAGGAAGGTGAGAGCAGGCCCACCCGGGTGATGCCGGGAAAGGTTGGAGGGAAGTGGCCGTTGGCGTTGCCGGGTGAGCGATTGCGCGTGCTGATCAGCGATCGCCCGCCTCGCCGCCGTCTGGCCGGCGTCACCTTGTGAGCCTGCTGCTTGGCTCGTTCTGACGGAAGCCTGACCGAAGCCTGACCTGCGGGAGCGCCCGGCTGGGAATGCTCTCACCCGCAGCGGGAGTTGGTGCGCTTATGACGACAATCGCGTTCATCGGCAGCGGACACATCGGCGGCACCGTCGCCCGGCTCTCCATCGCGGCCGGCTACGACGTTGTGCTCAGCAACTCAAGGGGCCCCGAGACGCTGAAGGATCTGGTCGACGAGCTCGGCCCGAAAGCCCGCGCGGCAACCTCGGCGGAGGCCGCGGCGGCCGGCGATCTGGTTGTCGTCAGCGTCCCGCTGAAGGCTTACCCCGACGTTCCCGTGGAACCTCTCGCCGGCAAACCGGTCATCGACACGAACAACTACTATCCCGATCGGGACGGCCACTTCTCCCAGCTCGACGACGCCTCGATCACGTCGAGCGAACTGCTGCAGCAGCACCTGCCGACGTCCAAGGTCGTCAAGGGCTTCAACAACATCTACTTCAAGCACCTGGTGGCGCTGCCCCGCCCTGACGCCACCGACCGCACCGCCCTGCCGATCGCCGGCGACGACGCCGCCGCGAAGGACACGGTAACGAGGTTCCTCGATGCCATCGGCTACGACGCCGTCGATTCGGGACCGCTGGCGGACAGCTGGCGTCTCCAGCCCGGGACCCCCGTCTACGGCACCCCCTACGCGGGTGGCAATCCGAACTTCTGGGAGTCCCCGGGAGTGCCGGCCGGCTCCGCGGCGATCCAGACCGCAGTGGATGCCGCCACGCGCTGACCCCCGTGCTCGTCTCCATGACGTCACGCCAGGGAGTAGCTGCGCCGTGCTCGCTTCCTTGGCGTCACGCCCAGGGGCCAGCCGAGCTGGGCTCGCCTCCTTGGCCGCACGCCAAGGACCAGCCGCACCGTGCTCATCTCCATGGCGTCACGCCAAGAAGCGCGGCATGCGCACCCGCACCATCGCCGGACTCGGGGAACGGTCGAGCGGCCAGGCCCGGGCCAGGACGGTCGAGCGGCCAGGCCCGGGCCAGGGGTCGAGGGGTTCCGGGCTTGAATGCGGTGCGGTGACGCGATCTTGAGCGTTCCCGCCGGCTTCGCCGTTCGGGAAGTGTGCTGAGAAAAGGGGAAGAGCCGGGCGCTGGGTGCGCCCGGCTCTTCTGTGTGGATCTACCGGAAGATCCTGCGCCGGCGGCAGGATCTTCCGGATCAGACCTGCCGGTTCAGGGCTTCACGGAGGCGGTCGTTCGCCCGCCTGACCTGGCGCCGCGCCCGCTGCACGCGTGTTACGCGCAGGATGAGGCGTTGCTCCTCCGCCTCTCGGTGGAGGGTTTGTATTCGGTCATTTACCAGGTCATGGATGAGATTCGGCACTGCACGGCTCCTCGTGTAATGAGTGCTCATTGGTTTGTTCGCTTTCTGCTGGTAGGTGCGGTGTTCAGGCAGCGACCGGGTGCTTGCGGGGACGCCCGCGCGGACGCTTGCGGGGAACGACGGTTCCCCGCAGGACGAGTTCGCCGCCCCAGACGCCCCACGGCTCCTCGCGCTCAAGGGCGCGAGCGAGGCAGGCCTTCTGGATCGGGCAGCCGCCGCAGAGTGCCTTGGCGAACTCGACGTCCTCCGGCGACTCGGCGAACCACAGGTCAGGGTCGGTACGACAGGGGATCTTGGCTTCGTCGATCAGGTCCATGATCGTCTTCGCCCCCATCTGCTTCTCCTTTTGATCGAGCTTTTTGATCTTGGTCGGGCACCTCGGTGGTGTTCGGGGATCACGGACAAACAAGAAGGCCGCGGATCCGGTTTGTGGGATCCGCGGCCTGGGGGCTGTTGCCGGTCAGGTTATGACCGGTACATCCCTCCAGGGTTGCGGACCGCACACTCCACCATTGGTGAGCTGGTTGGCCGGCAGTTCGATACGTGCGACGTAGACAGGAGCCCCTTGCACTCCGGCACCGGAGTGGGCGCGGGCGTAGAAGGCGGAGGCCTCTCTACGGGCAGACTTCTCCTGCCGCGGCTTGGCCGGCCCATCGGCGAGCCTCACCACGTCACTGCATGCGAAGGCGAGCCACTGCGTGGCCGACATCTGGATGCTGATCACCTGGACTCACCTCCACTCTCTGGATCGTCGGAACAGGAGTGTCCGACTCGCTTGACCATGACCCTAAACCGGAAGCCCGCGAAGGGGCAACATATTTTCTACCTGCGATTTTGTTACTTTGTCAGGCGGATCATGGCCTCCTGAACGACGGAGACCACGAGGTCACCCGACGCAGTGAACATCTCACCGCGAGCAAGTCCCCGGGCACCGCCCGACCACGGGGACTCATGAGCATAGAGCAGCCAGTCGTCGGCCCTGAACGGGCGGTGGAACCACATGGCGTGGTCGAGCGAGGCGCCCATGACGTTCGACGTGCCCCAGGCCATGCCGTGCGCCAGCAGGATCGTGTCGACCAGGGTGAAGTCGGACGCGTACGCGGCCAGCACCACGTGCAGCAGCGGGTCGTCGGGCAGCTCGGCGTGATAGCGGAACCACACGTTCGTCTCGGCGCTGCGCAGCTCCGGGTTCCGGTGCGCCTCCCAGGTGAGCGGGGACGCGTAGCGGGCGTCCACCGGGCGCGGGCGCGAGAGCCAGTCGCGGAGCTCGGGGTTGTCGCCCAGCAGCCCGTACATGCGGTCCTGGAACGTGGGGAGCGTCTCCGGATCCGGCACGGCGGGCATGACCGACGCCTGGTGCGACACGCCCTCCTCGGGAATGTGGAACGACGCGGACATCGTGAAGATCGCCTTGCCGTGCTGGACCGCGACGATTCTGCGGGTGGTGAACGAACGGCCGTCGCGCAGGCGCTCGACGTTGTACACGATCGGGATCGCGGGGTCGCCCGGCCGGATGAAGTAGGCGTGGAGCGAGTGGACGTTGCGGTCCTTGGGGACCGTACGGCCGGCCGCCACCAGTGCCTGCGCCGCCACCTGGCCGCCGAAGACGCGTTGGATGCGCTCCTCCGGGCTTCTCCCCCGGAAGATGTCGAGCTCGATCTGCTCCAGGTCGAGCAGGTCGAGCAGCTCCTTCAGCGCCTCGTTCACGTGTCCGTCTCCCTTGTGCTTTCCGGTCCTGGGACAAGTTTGACGTGCCGCCCAACTGCGCCCAAGGTGGGCCTGCCCTGTCTGATGATTCCCTGCCGGGGTTTCGGGCCGGTTACGCCCGTCAGGGAGCGCGGCAGAGGGAGAGTACGGCTTCGCCGTAGCGCTCCATCTTGACGCGGCCGATCCCCGCGATCGACAGCAGCTCCTGCTCCGTCCCAGGCGCCCGCTCCGCGATCGCCTGCAGCGTCACGTCCGTGAAGACGACGTACGGCGGGACCTTGGCCTCCTTGGCCGCCACCGTGCGCCAGGCCTTGAGGCGTTCGAGCAGGGCCTCGTCGTATTCGGCCGGGCACGTCACGCACCGGCCCAGCTTCTGCTCGGCCGCCGCCACCAGCGTCTTCGCGCACACGCGGCAGCTCATCGGAGCGGCCACCGGGCGGCGTTCGCGGGCGGCGGGAGCGATGCGGGGCGGCGCGGAGGTGCGGCCGGTGAGTCCGTCGAGGAAGCGGGACGGGCGGCGGCTCTTGCGGCCCCCCGGGGCGCGGGCCAGCGCCCAGGAGAGCGAGAGGTGTTCCCTGGCCCGGGTGATGCCCACGTACAGGAGGCGGCGCTCCTCCTCGATCTGCTCCGGCGTCTCCGCGTAGACGATCGGCAGCATGCCGTCCGTGAGGCCGACCAGGAAGACGGCGTCCCACTCCAGGCCCTTGGCGGCGTGCAGGGAGGCCAGGGTGACGCCCTCGATGGGCGGGGCGTGCTGCTCGGAGGCGCGGCGTTCGAGCTCGGCCACGTACGCCGGCAGCTCCGCCCCCTCCGAGGCCATGTCCTCCGCCAGGTCGGCCAGCGCCTTCAGCGACTCCCACTTCTCCCTGGCCTTGCCGCCCCCGGGAGGCGTCGGGGTCAGGCCGACGCCGCTGAGGATGTTGTGCACCTCCGAGGCCAGGGGCGCGCCGGTGGCCGAGCGGGCGGCGCCGCGCATCAGGACGACCGCCTGGCGTACTTCCGGGCGTTCGAAGAATCGCTCTGCCCCGCGCAGTACGTACGGGATCTCGGCCTTGGCCAGGGCCTCCTCGTAGGAGGCCGACTGGGAGTTGACCCGGAAGAGCACGGCGATCTCGCGGGACGGCACGCCCTTGTCGATCAGCTTCCTGATCGCGCGGGCGACACCGGCGGCCTCGGCGGGCTCGTCGTCGTAGTCGGAGAAGGCCGGCCTCGGGCCCTCGGGCCGCTGGGCCACCAGCTCCAGGCGGTGGGGGGACTTGCCCTTGGCGATGACCAGGTTCGCGAGGTCGACGACCTGCGGAGTCGAGCGGTAGTCGCGCACGAGCTTGATGACGGCGGCCTGCGGGTGCTCCACCGCGAACCCCGTCAGGTAGCGCGGGCTCGCGCCGGTGAAGGAGTAGATGGTCTGGTTGGGGTCGCCGACCACGCAGAGGTCGTCGCGCCCGCCGAGCCAGGTGTCGAGCAGCAGCTTCTGCAGCGGGTTGACGTCCTGGAACTCGTCGACGACGAAGTAGCGGTATTGCTGGCGGATCTGCGCCGCGACCTCCTGGTGCTCGGTCATCACGGCCGCGGTCAGCTCCAGGATGGTCTCGAAGTCGACCAGGTGGCGCTCGCGCCTGATCTGCTCGTACGCCTCGTAGAGCCGGGCCACCTCCTCCGCCGGGCCGGGAGGCGTGCGGTGGTATTTGGCCGCGGCGGCCACGTAGTCCTCGGGGCCGATCTGGGTGACCTTGGCCCACTCGACCTCGGCGGCGATGTCCCGCAACTCGGACCGATCCGGATTTTTCCGGATCTGGCGGCAGGCTTCGACGAGGATCGGCAGCTTGGACTCGATCACCGACGGCGCCGCGCCACCGATGACCCGCGGCCAGAAGAAGGTGAGCTGGCGCAGCGCCGCCGCGTGGAACGTGCGCGCCTGCACGCCGGGAGCGCCCAGCGCCCTGAGCCGCTGCCGCAGCTCCCCCGCCGCCCGTGTGGTGAAGGTCACCGCGAGCACGCTCCGCGCGTCGACGACGCCGCTGCGTACCGCGTAGGCGATACGGTGGGTGATCGCCCTGGTCTTGCCCGTCCCCGCGCCCGCGAGCACGCACACGGGCCCGCGTACGGCCTCGGCCACCGCACGCTGCTCGGGATCCAGACCGGTCAGGACGTCGTCCACGTTATTCACCCGTTCATCCTCCCAGCCGCTGGCGGTGAAGCACTTTATTCTGGCAACATGCGGGCCGACGTATGTTCATAGTCATCAGGATGCAAAGAACTGGTCTCTTCCCCCACAATGGGGCCGACCATATGCATGGGGGAAAGGGAAGACCGTGCGAACTGCGGTGTCCGTGAGCGTTCTCGCGCTCGCTGCCGTTGTGCTCACACCCGTCGCGGCGAGCGCGGCCAAGGAGCCCACACCTGCCCCCTCGGTGAGCAACCCCGTAGGCTCTGACGGCCTCGGCGGCGTGGCCACGGAGAGCGTCGCCTACGGCTCTCACCAGCGCCAGAACATGGACGTCTGGTGGACGCCCGACGGCATGCAGCGGCCAGGGGTCTTCCTGATCCACGGCGGCTGGTGGTCCAGCGGCGACAAGAAGTACATGAAGGAGATCACCCGCAGCTACGCCGAGCTCGGCTACACCGTCTTCAACCTCAACTACCGGCTCTCCGGCGACGCGGCCTGGCCGGCGCAGCGCACCGACGCGCTGGCCGCGATCGCGACGGCGCGCAAGCACGCCGACAGGTGGGCGTTCGACCCGGGCAACTACGTGGTCGTGGGCTTCTCCGCGGGCGGGCACATCGCGGCGGCCGTGGGCACCTACGGCGACGGCGTCAACGGCCTCAAGGGCGTCGTGGGCCTGTCGCCGATCATCTCGCCGCTGCGGGCCTACTCCGACGGCGAGAAGTCCACCGACCCCAACAAGCGCAGGCTCCGCACGGCCGCCATCCGCCTGGCCGGCGGCTGCGCGCCGAAGGGCAAGTGCTCGCGGGTGTGGGCCAGCATGGAGGTCGCCTGGCACGCCAGCCGCAAGGACGCCCCGATGCTCACCGTGCACTCGGCCGACGAGTTCGTGCCACCGGTGCAGAGCCAGCTGCTCAAGCAGATGCTCGGCCAGGTGGGCGTGCCGGTGACGGTGTTCACGGCGCCGGGGATCAATCACAGCGCCCCCCTCTACCGCGAGCCGGGCGTGGCCGAGCGCGTGCAGGCCTGGATCGCCGAGCGCATCGGATAACCGGCCCGCCCACCGGACGCACGGCGGGATTAACCGGGCACGCCGCGTTGTTGCAAGGAGCGCCTGTTCTCGTGACCTCGGAGGGATCTTCCACAATGGCGCTCACGGTCTACAGCACCACCTGGTGCGGCCCCTGCAAGCGGCTCAAGGCCCAGCTCGCCCGTGAGGGCATCAGCTTCGAGGAAGTCGACATCGAGCGCGACACGTCGGCCGCCGAGTTCGTGATGAGCGTCAACAACGGCAACCAGGTCGTGCCGACCGTCGTGATCGACACGCCCCGCGGCCGCGTCGTGCGGACGAACCCCTCCGCCCGCGAGGTCAAGGCCCTGCTCGAAGCGGCCTGATCACCAGTCGCCGGTCAGCTCGCCGCCGTACCAGGTCTCGATCAGGCGGCGGGCTATCGACACGGGAGGCGGCAGGCGCAGCTCGCCCGACTCCAGCGCCGCCGCCAGCTCCGCGCGCGAGAACCAGCGCGCCTCGGCGATCTCCTCCGAGTCGGGCGTGAGCGCGGTCGTGATGGCGTCGGCGAAGAAGCCGAGCATCAGGCTGCGCGGGAACGGCCAGGGCTGGCTGCCGAGATAGCGCGGGTTGACGACGGTGACGCCGACCTCCTCCGCCACCTCGCGGGCGACGGCGTATTCGAGCGACTCCCCCGGCTCCACGAACCCCGCCAGGATCGACAGCCGCCCCTCGGGCCACTGGGGGCCGCGGGCGAGCAGGCAGCGGTCGTCCTCGTCGCGGATGAGCATGATCACCGCGGGGTCGACACGCGGGAAGTGCTGGCTCGCGTCCTTCGGGCAGACACGGATGTGGCCGCCGGCCTGGACGTCGGTGCGCGAGCCGCAGCGCGGGCAGAACTCGTGCGTCGCGTGCCAGGCCTCCAGCGCCACGGCGTAGACCAGCAGGCCCGCGTCACGGTCGCCGAGCAGGCCGCCGACCTGGCGCAACCCGGCCGCGACCGGCTCGCCCTCCGGCGCTTCGCGCAGGCTCATCGGGATCGTCACCCGGCCGTTGCGCTCGCCCGAGGAGACGCCGGGCAGCGGCGCGGCCACCGCGAAGTAGGCCACCCCCTCCTCGACGCCCAGCAGATAGCGGGGACCCGGCGGCGCGTCCGCCGGGGTGAACAGGACCGCCTGCACCTCATCGCCCGTCCGGCGCACGAGAGTGTGACCGTTGTCGATCACCAGCACTCTGGTCACGGGGTCGGACCACGCCCGCTCCAGCCACCCCTCGTCGGCGCGCAGCGCCGACGAACGGTCTATGGTGCCGCGTGCGAGCAGCAGCGGTCCGATGAGTTGCTCTTCTGCGGTGGTCTCCACAGGCGCCCCTTCCAAATCCCATGTCATCCTATGACCTCGCGGTTGGCCGCCGATTGAGGTGTACCGGCCCCGGCGTGATCTCTCTAGGGCTAAGATCGACGAGTTAGGTTAGCCTTACCTGATCCTTCTCGGGGGTGCCTTCGCGTTGCGGCTTTACCTGACCGCGCTCAAACCGACCGATTCCGTGACGGACGGTTTCCTGCCCGCCGCGGAGGCGCTGGGGTGCGAGGTGACCGTCCTCACCGATCGCCCGGAGCGGCATCCGTACGCGGTCGGGTGCGACGTACGCGATCCGCGTGCGCTGATCGACGCGGTCGAGCAGCTCGGCAGGCCGGACGCGATCTTCTCCAACTCCGACCATCTGCAGACGGAGACCGCGCTGGCAGCCGCGTACTTCGGGCTTCCCGGCAAGGACTGGCGGGCGTGCGCCGCCGCCAAGAACAAGTTCCTGATGCGTCGCAGACTCCTAGAGGCGGGGATCGAGCAGGTCAGGTCGATTCGGCTCGCCCCCGGCGATCCGCTGCCTGAGCGCCTGCCCTACCCGGTCGTGCTGAAACCGCGCGAGGGTGTGGCCAGCGAGGACGTCCTGCTGGTCGAACGCGATCTGGCCGGCGCCGTGGCGCAGGTCAGACGGCGGCGGCCCGGAGAGGCGCTGGTCGTCGAGGAGTACCTCGAAGGGCCGCTGCGGACGCTGGAGACCCTGGGCGACGGGACCGGGGCGCGGGTGCTCGGCGGGTTCGAGACGACGCTGGGCGCGCTGCCGTACTTCGTGGAGGAGCGGCTCGACTGGGCGCCCGCGGACCCCGGCGACGAGGGGCACGTGCTGGCCGCGCTGAACGCGCTGGGCGCGGGGTTCGGGGCCTGCCACACCGAGTACGTGCAGACCGCCGCGGGCCCCCGGGTGGTCGAGGTGAACTACCGGGTGATCGGCGACCACTGCGACTTCCTGCTGGGCGACGTGCTCGGGGTGCCGCTGTTCGAGTGGATCCTGCGGGTGCACCTCGGGGAGCCGGTGCCCGCACTGCCCGGTACGTCCGGGTACGGAAGCGCATTAAGCCTGATCGCGGACCGGCCGGGGACCGTCAAGTCGGCGCCCGGTCACGAGTCCTTCGCCGACGGCGGCGTTCGGCTGTGGCACCGGCCGCTGCGCGAGGTCGGCGAGGTCGTCTCCCTGACCCACACCAACCGGGACTATCTGGGCGTCGTCCGCGCCGTCGGGCCCGATCGCGCCCGGGTGGACGCGGCCATCGAGAGTTTCCGCGCCGCGCGGCCCTGGGTGGTGGAATGAGCGCTCGGGAAGCGTATCTGGCCGCCCGGGTGCTGGACGCGCTCCTGCGCGAGGACTACGGCGGGCTGTCCGACCGCATCACCAGGACCAAGGACGGCGTGGGCCTGCTGCTGGCGGACGGGCGCTGGGTCAGGCTCGCGCCCGGGGCGCTCTTCCAGGACTTCGTGGTCGCGCGGGACGAGCGGCTGGGGCTGGAGCAGGTCCTGGAGACGCTGGTCGAGGTGGCGGACCCGGCGGACGCCGAAGGGGTGGCGGCCTTCTTCGAGGAGTGCCTGGCGGCGCTCACCGCCGCTGAACTGCTCGACGCTCGGGCGGATGAGGTGCTGGCGCGGGGGCCTTCGTACGAGACGCTGGCCGCGTTCGCCGACCATCCGGTCTATCCGACCTCACGGGCGCGGGTGGGGCTGTCGGACGATGAGCTGCTGGCGTACGCGCCGGAGTTCGGGCCCTCGTTCGCGCTGCGCTGGGCGCTGGTCCCGCATCGCGTGCTCGCGCCGGGGTCGGCCGCGCGGCTGCCCGGCGACGTGACGCCCCGGGGGATGGCGGGCGACGGCGTCCTGTTCCCCGTGCATCCGCTGGCCGTGGCCGAGGTACGGAAGATCGACGGGGTACGGGTGCTCGACGAGCCCGCGATCACCGTGCGGCCCACGCTGTCCATGCGGACGGTGGAGCTCGGCCCGCGTACCCACCTCAAGCTCCCGCTCCCGATCAGCACCCTCGGGGTCAGGAACCGGCGCTCGATCAAGCCGGGCACGCTGGCCGACGGCGCGCGGGCGGAGTCGCTGCTGCGCGAGCTGGCCGATCCCGACGTGCTGCTGGCCGACGAGCAGGCGTACGCGCACGCGGGCCACGAATACCTCGCCTGGATGGTCAGGCGGCTGCCGGCCGGCAAGATCGTCCCGGTCGCCTCGCTGAACGCTCCGGGGGTGCTCGACGGCCTCGGGGACGTGCTCCCCGGTTACCTGCGGCTGCTGCTGCGCTGGAACGTGCGATTGTTCGTCGAATACGGCGTGGCGCTGGAGGCCCACCAGCAGAACCTCGCGCTGGTCTTCGCGGACGACCGGATGAAACTGCTGGTCAAGGACAACGACGGGCTGCTGGCCTCGCCCGCGCGGCTGCGGGCGGCCGGCGTCGAGGTGCCGGACTTCGCGGACGCCCGGATGCTGAACGACGACCCGCACGCGCTGGCCGACGTCTTCGTGACCATCACGCTCCACCTGGCGGCGGCGGCCGTGACCTTCGGGGCGCTGCCACATGCCGAGGCGGCGGCGCTGCTGCGCGACACGCTGGCCGAGGCGCTCGGCGCGTACGGCGACGACCCCATGGCCAGGCTCCTGCGCGCCAGGACGCTCGGCGCGGCCAGGCTCACCGGCAAGTCCATGATCACGGCGGGGACGCTCGTGGCCAAGGAGCGCTCGGGGGCGAGCGACATCAACAAGTTCTACGGCACCAGCGGGCCCAACTATTTGAGGAGAGCGTGAATGCACGGAGTGGCCATCGACGCGCCGTCCCTCCTGGCCGAGGAGGCGACGCTGGCGGCCCTGCTGCGCTGCTGCGTGCGGGAGGTGGCCGGGCCACGCGGCCTGGTCTGGCCCGCTCCGCCGTACGTGCTGCTGCGGATCGCGGGGACGCTGCTGCGGGCTCGCACGCACGGCGGGGCGGCGCTGCGCTTCGACGGGCCGCCTGAGCGCCTGGAGGACGGCGCCTGGCGCCCGCTGACGACCGATGAGCTGGTGGTGCTGGTCGAGGCCGAGTTGCAGGGGGCGGGGGACAACGGCGAGTTCGCCGGGCAGGTGGCGGCGAGCAGGGCGGCCGTGGCCGCGATCCTGCGGGCCAGGGCCGGTTCGGTGCCGCCGGCCGATCCGTGGCTCGCCTCGGAGCAGGCCCTGGTGTACGGGCACCCGTTCCATCCGAGCCCGAAGGCGCGCGGAGGGTCCGGCTGGCTGCGGTACGCGCCCGAGGCCCACGCGGAGTTCCCCGTCAGGCTGCTCGGCGTGCGGGAGGACGTGCTCGCGGAGGCGGGTGACGCGACCGTGCTGGACTCGATGGGCACGGCGCCCGCCGGGTACCGGCTGCTGCCCGCGCATCCGTGGCAGCTCGACCTGCTGCGGCCCGCCTTCGGGCCCGAGCTGCTCGATCTGGGGCCCGGGGCCGTGGTGCTGCCGACCTCGTCGGTGCGGACGGTGTACGCCCCGGACGCGGAGGTCTGCCTGAAGTTCTCCCTCGATGTGCGGATCACGAACTGCGTGCGGAAGAACGCCTGGTACGAGCTCGCGGGGGCCGTGGAGCTGACCTCGCGGCTGCGGCCGGTCTTCGACGAGCTGTCGGTCAAGCACCCGGCCGCCCGCTGGCTCCCCGAGCCCGGTTACCGCTCGGCCGCCCTCGGCACCCGGCTGCACGAGGGCCTGGGGGTGATCGTCAGGGAGAGCCCGTGGGGCGTCTGCTCCCCCGGTGTGACCCCGGTCCTGGCCGCCGCCCTCGCCGTGGACGCGCCGGCCCGGGATCCGATCGCGTGGTGGGCGGCGTACGTGTCGGCGGTCGCGCTGCCGGTCCTGGAGCTGTATTTCGCGCACGGCGTCGTACTGGAGTCCCATCTGCAGAACGTGCTGGTCGGCCTGGACGCGTCCGGGCTGCCCGTACAGGCCGTCTTCCGTGACCTGGAGGGCACCAAGCTCGTCGGGGACCGCCACGACCTGGACGGCCTGCACCCCGAGGTGGCCGCGGCCCTCACCTACGACGCCGAGCGCGGCTGGGCCCGCGTGGTCTACTGCCTGCTCGTCAACCACCTGACCGAGATCGCGGCCACGCTCGCGGGCGGCGACGACGAGTTGCTGCGGGAGCTGTGGCGGACCGCCCGCGACCTGCTCGTGAAGCAGGCCGGCGATCTGGGCTGGCCGCTGCCGTTCTCGGACCTGCTGGCGGGCGCGCCGCTGCCCGCCAAGGCGAACCTGGGCGTGCGCTGGGCCAGGGCGGCCGACCGCGCCGCCGGGTATGTCCCGATCGCGAACCCGCTCGCATGATCCCCTCACGCGTCCTGGACGCCGCGCAGCGCCTGCCCGGGGCTCCCGCCTACCTCTACGACCTGCCCGCGCTGGACGAGCACGTGGCGGGCGTGCGGCGGGCGATGGGGGAGACGGAGGTGTACTACGCCGTCAAGGCCAACCCGGACGCCGAGCTGCTGCGCGTGCTGGCCGGGCACGTGGACGGGTTCGAGGTGTCGTCGGGGGGCGAGCACGCGCACGTCACGGGCCTGTTCCCCGGGAAGCCGGTGGCGCTCGGCGGGCCCGGCAAGACCGACGCCGAGCTACGCCTGCCGCATCACCGCATCCACGTCGAGTCGCCGAACGAGCTGCGCCGCCTGCTCGCCACCGGCCTGCCGGCCGACGTGCTGCTCCGGCTGAACCCGGACCTGCCGGTCGAGGGCGCGTCCCTGACGATGAGCGGGCCGTTCGGCATGGACGAGGCGGGGGTCGCGGAGTGCCTGCCGCTGTTCGATGACCGGGTACGGCTGCGCGGCCTGCACACCCACCTGGCCAGCGGACTGGACGCCGGTCAGCTCCTCCGCCTGGCTGAGAGGCTGCTGGACAACGAGCACGAAGAGGTCAACCTGGGCGGCGGCATGGCGGTCTCCTACGACCGGCCGGAGTCGAGGTTCGACTGGGCGGCGTACGGGGCCGGGCTGGCGGAGCCGGGCCGGGGGCGGCGGCTGCGGGTGGAGCCGGGGCGGGCGCTGACCGCGTACTGCGGCTACTACGTGACCAGGGTCGTGGACGTGAAGCGGGTGCGCGGCGAGGCGTACGCGATCGTGCTGGGCGGCACGCACCACCTGCGTACGCCGGTGACCAAGGGGCACGACCAGCCGCTCACGATCCTGCCCACGGGCGGCGGGCCCGGAGTGGCCGGGGACGCGATCACGTTCGTCGGCCAGCTGTGCACCCCGAAAGACGTCTTTGCCCGAAATATCGTGACCTCAGCCCGGGTGGGGGACACGGTGGTCTTCGAGATGGCCGGGGCCTATGCCTGGAACATCTCGCACCACGACTTCCTCATGCACCCGAAGCCTTCTTTCCACTATCTGCGATCTTGACGCTCTCGATGAGCTTCACCAGACCTTCGGCGTCGAGCAGGTTCACCGGGCGGACGGTCCTGTTCGCGCGTACGTAGTGGAAGGCCGCCCGCACCTTCTCCAGCGGCACGCCCGCGAGGTGCGCCCAGGCCAGCCGATAGGCGGCGAGCTGCACGTTCGCGGCCTTGGCCGCCTTGCCCTTGGGCGGCTCGCCCGTCTTCCAGTCCACGACCTCGTAACCGCCGTCGGGCAGCTCGAACACGGCGTCCATCCGCCCGCGCACCAGCCGGTCGGCGATCATCGTCTCGAACGGCACCTCCAGATCGACCGGCCGCCGATCCGCCCACTCGCTCTCCTCGAACCGCTCCTGAAGGTCGGCCAGCCGCACGTCCGCCTCCTCCGGCTCCTCGTACGGGTTGAGCTCGAAGTCGTCGATCAGCCGCTGCTGGTCCCAGCGCGTCTCCAGCCACTTGTGGAACGACGTGCCGCGCCTGGCCAGCGGCGCCGGCTTGACCGGGACGGGACGGCGGATCCTGCGGGCCAGCTCGCGCGCGTCGGTGGCCAGCGTGACCAGCGCGGAAACGGTCAGCTTGGCCGGCAGCTCGACGGTCCTGGCGGGCCGGCGGCGATGCAGCTCGCGCTCGCGCAGCAGCAGGTCGGTGTCGCGCTCCCAGGCCCGCAGGCGCTCCTCCTCGAACGCCCGCAGCGGCTCGTCCTCGTCCTCCTCCGCGAGCGTGCCCGCCAGCGCGTCCTCGACCAGGCGGGCGCCGTCGAGCGTGGACTCGTAGCGCAGCCCCTCGGGCGTCACCGGCCAGATCGCCTCGGCGGGCTCGGCCAGCAGCGGGTTGGTCGCGCCTTCCGCCGGGTCCGGCGCCCAGAACGCGACCCGGTCGGCCGTGTCGCGGATCTCCAGCAGGAACTCCGACGGCTCCAAGGGCTTGGTCGCGCTGCCCCACCGGTAGCCGGAGGCGATCAGGTGGTAGTGGGCGCGGGTCACGGCCACGTACGCCAGCCTGCGCTCCTCCATCAGGTCCCGCTCGCGGCACTGCTCGTCGAACGCGCCCAGCTCCTCCTTGCTCAGCCCGCCCAGCCTGGGCAGGTCGGCGGCGTCACCGCGCAGGGCGTAGGGGAGCTTACGGGGATTTTCGCTCCAGCGGCTGTTCATGACCGGGGTGGCGGGGAACACGCTGCCCGTCGCGATCGTCCCCTTCGAGCTGAGCAGCCGCGACAGGCCGGGCACGACCACGATCGGCCACTCCAGGCCCTTGGAGGCGTGCACGGTCATCAGCTTGACGCTGTTGCTCTCGCCGACCCGGCCGGCCTCCAGCCCGAACTCCTCGCTCTCCGCCGCCTGAAGGTAGGCCAGGAACGCGCCCAGCGTCGGATCCTCCGCGTCGCCCGCGAACCTCGACGCCGCGTCCAGGAACGCGTCGAGGTCGGCCCGCGCCGCGAACGCGCCCGCCGTGCCGCTGCGCGCGGCCACCTCGATGTCCAGGCCGAGCTTGCGCTCGACCTCGGTGATCAGGTCGGGCAGCGGCTGCGCGGTGTGCGCACGCAGCTGACGCAGCTCGTGGGCGAGCGCGACGAGCCTGGTGCGGGCCAGCGGCGAGAACGACTCCAGCCACGCCTCCCTGTCGGGCAGCTCGTCCAGCGCGTCGATCAGGCTGCCGCGCTCCTCGGCCAGGTCGGCCACCACCTGGTCGAGCGGGTCGGCCACGCGGTGGCTCTCGCTCAGCTCGCGGGCCAGCTCCCTGGCGTACTCGCCGAGCGCCCGCAGGTCGGCGGGCCCGATCCGCCAGCGCGGCCCGGCCAGCAGCCTGGCCAGCGCGTCGCCGGCCGTCGGGTCGTAGAGGACGCGCAGGGTGGCGACGATGTCGTTGACCTCGGGAACGGTCAGCAGGCCGCCGAGACCGACCACCTCGACCGGGATGTCGCGATCCTCCAGCGCCCTGCGCAGCGCGGGGAACTGCGAGCGCTTGCGGGCCAGGATCGCCACGTCCTGCGGCTGGATGGCGAGGGTCTTCTTGCGCTCCTTCTCGCCCCAGGGCATGCCGTCGGGGGCGACCTCCTGGCCGAGCATCCTGGCCAGGCCGTCGGCGATCCACTTCGCCTCGTCCTCGGCGGTCTCGTGGAACGCGCACGTGACCCGGCCCCTGTCGACGCGGTTGGGGCCGGGGACGAGCACGGGGACCTCGCGGGCGTCCATGCGCAGCGGGAGCTGCACGCGGGCGGCGACGTCGAGCACCCGGTCGCCGTTGCGGAAGCTGACGCTGAGCTGGCGGACCTCCGCCTGGTCGCCCGCGCTCGTGCGGAAGTCGCGGGGGAAGCGGCGCAGGTTGCCCGCCGACGCGCCGCGCCAGCCGTAGATCGACTGGCACGGGTCGCCGACGGCCGTGACCGGGTGGCCGCCGCCGTAGAGGGACCTGAGCAGGACGAGCTGGGCGTGGCTGGTGTCCTGGTATTCGTCGAGCAGCACCACGGAGAAGCGTGAGCGCTCGATCTCGCCCACTTCCTTGTGGTTGGCGGCGATCCGCGCGGCCAGCGACATCTGGTCACCGTAGTCGATGACCTCGCGGCCGCGCTTGAGCCGCTCGTACGCCTCCACCAGCGGCAGCAGCTGCTCCCTCGCCGCCTGGACGCTGAGCGGCTTGCGCTGGGCGAGCGTCGTCCTGCCCGGGAGCCTGGCGTGCCTGTCGGCCAGCCACTCCCCCACCCGCCGCACGTCGGAGGCCGTACGCAGGTGCTCGGACAGCTCGCCGGCCAGCTCCAGCACGGCGGCCGTGACCGACGGAGGGCCCAGCTCGATCTTGTCCATCGGCCCGTCGTACATCGCCACCACCCGCGAGGCGAGCTGCCACGACACGGCGGGCGTGACCAGGCGCATGGTCGGCTCCAGCCCCTCGCGCAGCGCGTGGTCGGTGACGAGGCGGGCGGCGTAGGCGTGGTAGGTGGAGACCGTCGGCTCGTTGTCGAGCGCGCCCGGCGCGACC
Organism: Nonomuraea rosea; assembly: GCF_039539705.1. Taxonomy (NCBI): domain Bacteria; kingdom Bacillati; phylum Actinomycetota; class Actinomycetes; order Streptosporangiales; family Streptosporangiaceae; genus Nonomuraea; species Nonomuraea rosea. The sequence continues at coordinate 21,426 of NZ_BAABDQ010000070.1, forward strand.
AGGCCCGCCTCCGCCAGGCCGTTGAGCCGCTCCCTGACCCTGGTGGCCAGCTCGGCGGCGGCCTTGCGGGTGAAGGTCAGGCCCAGGACGTTCTCCGGCTTGACGAGGCCGTTGGCGACCAGCCAGACCACGCGGCCGGCCATGGTCTCGCTCTTGCCCGAGCCGGCGCCCGCCATGACGACCATCGGCTCCAGCGCGGCCTCGATGACCGTGGCCTGCTCGCGGGTCGGTGGCAGGACGCCGAGCTTGCCGGCGAGTTCGGCGGGGCTCAGCACACCTGGCCCCCGTTGTCGTTGACCGGGCAACTGGCCCTGGCCGCGCACGTGCGGCAGCCGTCGTTGACCTTGGCCTGGAAGAACGGGCCCGACATGCCGGTCGCCACCGTGTCGACCAGGTCGGCGGCCCAGCCGGGGTTCTTGTCGTCGGCCAGCGCGCCCTGCTGCTGCTCCATCGCGTCGTTCTTGCCCGCCGCCTTGCCGAGCTGGACCAGGGCGGCCCCGCCCGGCTCCGTCATGCCGTGCCGCGCGAACGCGCCCAGCAGCGCGGCGAGCTGGTAGACGCCGAGCTGCGGGTGCCGGTCGAGGTCGCCCGCCTTCGGTTTCGCGCCGCCCGTCTTGAGGTCGATGATCACCGCGCGGTTCTCCGAGTCGCGCTCTACCCGGTCGACGCGGCCCTTGATCTGGACGCCCTCCGAGACCATCGCGGTGAACGCCTCCTCCAGTGCCACGAGCTCGCGCGGGTTCTCCTTGTGCCAGCGCAGGAACTTGCCGATCATCTGCTCGGCGACCTGACGCTGCTTGCGGTTGTACCAGAGGCCGCCGAAGTCGAGCTCGCCCCAGACCTGGTCGAGGCGGTCGCCCAGGAGGTCCTCGCTGGGCAGGTCGGTGGCCGCGAGCACGGCCAGGGCGTGGATGACGTTGCCCAGGCCCTGCGCGGTGCTGGTGCCCGCCGCTCCGACGGCCGTCTCCAGCAGCCAGCGCAGGCCGCATTTGCTGAAGCTCTCGACCGCCGACGGTGAGATGTTGACGATGCCGTCCGGCCAGCTCAGCGGGCGGTCGTCGGTCATGGGCGTGAGGGCGTACCAGTCGTTGGGGTGTGCGCCCTGCACCCCGGCGGCGGCCAGGCGGGCGAGCTGCTGCGCGGCCTTCTGGCGCAGCTTCGCGGGCTTGGTGGGGTCGGTCACCGCGCTGCGGAGGTCGGCCACCAGCGCGGACATGTTCAGCCAGCGGGCGCGGTCGTCCACCGTGGCCGACTCCACCGCGCCCGGCATCAGCTCCGACAGGAACCTGGAGGGCCGCTCATCGGTGTCCTCGCCGCCCACGGCGGTCACCACCAGCCTTCGCCTGGCCCTGGTGGCGGCCACGTAGAACAGCCTGCGCTCCTCGGCCAGCAGCTTGGAGGCCAGCGAGGCGGCGCTCGGCTGCGCGCCCTCCACCACCTCGACGAGGTCCTCGATGCCGAGCAGCGAGCCGCGCAGCCGCAGGTCCGGCCAGACGCCCTCCTGGACGCCCGCGACCACCACGACGTCCCATTCGAGGCCCTTGGCGCGGTGGGCGGTCAGCACGCGCACGGCGTCGCCGTCGGGGGCGCGGTCGGCCAGCGTGTCGCCGGGGATCTCCTGGGCGGCCAGGTCGTCGATGAACACCTCGGGGCCCGCCTTGGGCATCCGGTCCACGAACCTGGCCGCGTGGTCGAACAGGGCCACCACGGCGTCCAGGTCGCGGTCCGCCTGCGCGCCTCTGGGGCCGCCTGACAGGCTCTGCTCGGTCCAGCGACCGGCCAGGCCGCTGCCGTTCCAGACGGCCCACAGGAGGTCTTCCGCGGTGCCCTCCTCGCGTGCGGCCTCCCTGGCGGCCAGGAGCAGCTTGGCGACTCGTTCGGCTGGGAGGGCTATGTGGGGCTCTATGCGGGTCAGCTCGCGGGCGTCCCTGATCGCCGCGACCAGCAGCTCCCCGGACGAACGCGCCCCCACCGGCCCCTCGGGCCCCGCCTCCGCCTCACCCTCCGGCACCGCCTCGGTTTCCGCCCGGCCCTCCGCCTCTTCGGCCGGAGCCGCAGGAGGGCCACCGCCGTCGCCAGCGCTGGCGTCGGCTCCGATCTCGTCAGAAGCCCCGCCGTCGCCGTCCTCAACCCCGCTGTCGGTACGGGCCTCAGCGTCGGCGCGGGACTCGGGGGCGTCGAAGGTGTCGGGGACGTCGAGAGTGTCGGGGACATCGGGAGCGTCAGCGGCCTCGGGCTGAGGTGCGCCGAGGGCTTCGGGGCGGCTGGGTGCGTCCGTGGCGTCGAGCGAAAGGGCGTTCAGTGCCTCGTTCTCGGCGATCTTGAGTGCCCGGCGGAGGCGGCGTACACCGATCATGTCCGTACCGCCGAGCGGCCCCGTCAGCAGCTCCTCCGCCACCCCCTCGTCGAGCTCCGCCGGATCGAGCGCCACCTTGAGCATGGTGAGCAGCGGCCGCACCCCCGGCTCCTGGGCGATCGGCACCTCGTCGCCCGCGATCATCGTCGGCACGCCCGCGTTGACCAGCGCCCGCCGCAGCAGCGGCACCTGGCGCTTGGCCGAGCGGACCAGCACGGCCATCCGGTGCCACGGCACGCCCTCGATCAGGTGCGCGCGCCGCAGCGTGTCGGCCACGATCGCGGCCTCCTGGCTGGTGCTGTCGGCCAGCAGCACCTTGACCTCGCCGGCGTCGGTCTCCGGCAGGGGCGCCAGCTCGCGGTGGCCGTGCTCGTGACCGTAGACGTGGTCGGGCATGGGTGCGACGGGCAGGCGGGCCGCGACCCTCCGGGAGGCCTCCAGCAGGTCGGCCCCGCTCCGCCGGCACACCCGCAGCGCCAGCACCCGCGCCTCACGGCCGTCGCGGGCCGGGAACCGTTCGGGGAACTTCATGATCCCCTGCACGTCTGCGCCCCTGAACCCGTAGATCGACTGGTCGGGATCGCCCACCGCGATCAGGTCGCGCCCGTCGCCGGCGAGCTGGGCGAGCAGGAGCTCCTGGGCCGGGTCGGTGTCCTGGTATTCGTCCACGAACACCACGTCGTGCGCCGCCCGCTCCCGCTCCCGGACCTCCGGCCTGGCCAGCAGCGCGGAGGCGGCGCCGATCAGCTCCGCGTAGTCGTAGGTCTCCTCCGGGTCCAGGTCGAACCGGTCTTGGTAACGCTCGGAGAACCGGCCCGCCGCCATCCAGTCCTGCCGCCCGTGCCGCCTGCCGAGATCCACCAGGCGTTCGCCGTAGAGCCCGCGCTCGTTGGCGCGGGCCAGGAAGTCGCGCAGCTCCTCGGCGAACCCCCGGGTCTTGAGCGGCTCGCGCAGCGACACCGGCCAGTCGAGCCCGCCGCTCTCCAGCTCGCCGTGCAGCAGCCGCCGGATCTCCAGCAACTGCTCGGGGCCGGTGAGCAGGCGCGGCGGGGCCTTGCCGTCGAGCACGGCCTCGCGGCGCAGGAGCGCGTAGGCGTAGGAGTGGAAGGTCAGCGCCAGCGGGGTGCGGGTGGTGCGGCGCAGCCGGCCGGTGACGCGCTCGCGCAGCTCCCCCGCGGCCTTGCGGCTGAAGGTGAGGATGAGGACGCGCTCGGGGTCGAAGCCGCGCCGCTCGATCCTGTCGACGACGCTCTCCACGATCGTGGTGGTCTTTCCGGTGCCCGGACCTGCGAGAACGAGGAGAGGCCCGCTCTGATGGCCGACCACGGCACGCTGGTGCTCATCGAGCACAGGGGGCACAACAGGTCCGCCGCTGCCACGCCGCACCAACCGCCAGGTCTGACCACTCACAGCACTAGATTCCACCAGACCACAGGGGTAGATCGTGCCGACTTGCCCGGTCTCCCCACGCGATCCGCCTACCGTATCGAGGCAAATATCCACTTTCGTGGCGACACGCCGCCGCCGTGTTCGCCACGAGCGTCCTCGATTGGGCCCCGTCCGCTCCCGCGCGCAGACCCTATTCGCGATATATCTTGACTTCAGGAAGACGCGACATATCTTGCTATGCAGAGCGGATCCACCCAAGGGAGACGAGTCATGACGAAGACCGGCAAGGGCTACAAGGGCATCGGCATGGAAGGCACGATCGCCCGCTGGTACGCCGCCGGCACCGCCAAGGACGCCAGCAGATTCGAAGCGCAGTTCGCCCAGGTCAGGCGGCTCACCGGGCAGGGCAGCGCGGTCTTAGAGGTGGCCCCGGGGCCCGGCTACCTGTCCATCGCCCTCGCGGGGACCGGCGACTACACGGTCACGGGCCTGGACATCAGCGAGACCTTCGTCAAGATCGCCAAGAGCAAGGCGGCCGAGGCCGGCGCCGAGGTGGACTTCCGGCACGGGAACGCCTCCGCGATGCCGTTCGCCGACGAGAGCTTCGACTTCGTCATCTGCTGCGCCGCGTTCAAGAACTTCTCCGACCCGGTCGGCGCGCTCCGGGAGATGCACAGGGTGCTGCGGCCCGGCGGCTGCGCCCTCATCAGCGACCTGCGCAAGGACGTGTCCAAGGAGGCGGTCGACAAGGACGTGGACAAGCTGGGCGTCACCGGCCTGAACAAGATCTTCATCAGGTACGTCCTGCGCTCGGTCCTGCCCCGCCGCGCCTATCTCGAAAGCGAATTCGCGGCGCTCATCGCGCACACCCGCTTCCGTACCTTCGACATCCAGGTGTCGCCCCTCGCCCTGGACGTCGAATTGCGGAAGTGACCGCCCGATTCCCGCACATACGGAGCGTTCGGCCTTGTAACGTAGTGTCAACACTATGCGGAGGGTCGATCGCATGCGCTGGCAGGTCCACTCCGAGAAATCGCTCTACGCCGACCCGTGGCTGGACATCCGGGTCGCGGATGTGGAGCTGCCCGACGGGCGCCATCTCGACCACCGGCTCGTCCGCACCGCGCCGGGCGCGGGGGCCGTCGTCACCGACGACAAGGACCGGGTGCTGTTGATCTGGCGGCACCGCTTCATCACCGACAGCTGGGGCTGGGAGATCCCGCTTGGCCAGGTCGACGAGGGAGAGCTGCCACGGGTGGCGGCGGCGCGGGAGGTCGAGGAGGAGACCGGCTGGCGTCCCGGCCCCCTGCGGCCCATGATGTGCATCCAGCCGACCAACGGGTTCTGCGACAGCACGCACCACATCTACCGGGCCGACACGGCCACCCACATCGGGCCGCCCTCGGACCCGTGGGAGGCGGAGCGGGTGGAGTGGGTGCCCGTCACGGGCATCCACCAGCTCATCGAGACCGGCAAGATCGTCTGCGGGACCAGCATCTCCTGCCTGCTCTACCTGCTGCTCGACAGCCTGCCCGGCGGCGGCGCCCAGCGAGCCAAGGGCCGGCCGTTCGGCACCGCCCGCGACACCAGCGCCCACTCCCGCCTCCCCACCCCACCAGACCTCTTCTGACCACCCCGGCAGGCACCGGATCGCGGCCCTGTGACCGACCCAGGATTCCCGTGATCACAACGCCCGACCGCGCCTCCCGAGCCCGCGCACCCCGGGCCCAGCGCCTGCGAGCGTGCCGCCCTGGCCGGGCGTCTCCGATCATGCCCTCAGGGCGTGCCTTACCGGCCGTTCAAAGACACCCCGCCGCACCCCGGTACGTCCTGGCCGCGTAACCGGCCCAGAAGACGCGTCGTCACGGCGATCAGCCCGTGAGCCTTCACGACCGGCCATGACAGACGGCACCGAAGTGCGGCGCGTGCGGGGACCTTGGCCCGCCGTAAAAGATGGCCTTAAAAGACGGTCACGAGAAGAGATGATCAACCACTCTCGCCGTCGCCTTCCCGTCGTCGCGGGGGGCGAAGGTGGCGCGGAAGGCGTCGTAGCGGTCGGCGTGCGCCGCCGCCACCTCGTCGATCGACATCAGCGCGTCCACCACCTCAGCCGACGTCGACAGCAGGGGCCCCGGCGCCAGCTCAGGCAGATCGATGTAGAGCCCCCGCTTGGACGAGTATTTCGCCAGGTCATAGCCGTAGAACACGATCGGCTTGCCCGTGGCGGCGAAGTCGAACATGACCGACGAGTAGTCCGTCACCAGGACGTCGGCCACCAGGAGCAGGTCGGCCATGTCGGGGTAGGTGGTGACGTCGTGGGCGATGTCGGGGACGGCGGGCATGGCCTGCATCGGGTGGGCGCGCACCAGGATCTCGTGGTCGGCGCCCAGCGCCTCGCGGGTCTTCGCCAGATCCAGCTTGACCATGGCGTTCTTGCGGTCGTAGTCGCGCCACGTCGGCGCGTAGAGCACCACCCGCTTGCCCTCGACCAGCCCGAGGCGCTCCCTGATCGCCGCCGCCAGCGTGTCGCGGTCGGGCGAGTTGAGGACGTCGTTGCGCGGCAGGCCGCTCTCCAGGATCTCGCCCTTGTAGCCGAACGCCTTGCGCAGCACCGGCGTCGCCCACGGCGACTGCGACAGCAGCAGGTCCCAGCCGCGCACCTCCGCCGCCTGCCGGTGCCAGATCGGCGGCCGGGGGTCGCGGGCCATGTGCGGCTGGTCGTTGCCGATGCGCTTGGCCGGGGTGCCGTGCCACGTCTGCACCACCACCTGGTCCTCGCGCGCCCGGAACCAGGCGGGCAGGAACGCGTTGGTGATGATGTGGCGGGACCTGGCCAGGGCGGCGTGGTGCTCACGGCTGCCCGCGCGGACCACGGTCGCGCCGCCCGGCGGCACGAACGCGGCGTCCTTGACGATCCAGATGTGCTCGCGGTCGTCGCCGCGCCGCAGCCGCTCCTCGTAGATGGCGCGGACGCTGTCGGCGTAGAGGCGGCCGTCGTTGACGACGTAGACGGTCGCGTCCGTCAGCGGCTCGGTGCGCTGGGCCGGGTAGAAGACGCGGCGCAGCACGTGGGTGCCCGCGACGCCCCGCTCGTCGGCCGGGCGGGCCTCGTCGACCGTCACCACGGGCACGTCGAAGCGCGTGGAGATCATCCGGAACGTGTGGCCGTCGAGCGTGCGCGGCTCCTCGTCCAGATCCGGCAGGGCGGCGTGGTCCATCCGCAGCGGGACGATCTCGCCGGATGGGTGGCGCATCGACATGTTCCAGGTGCCGGACGTCAGCGGCACGGACTCGCCGAAGCGGTCCATGGACGCGGGCTCGACGCGTACGGAGAACTCCTCGCCGGAGCGCTCCATCGGCAGCAGGTAGGACAGCCCTGAGCGGTGCCGCAGCGTGAGCGTGCGGGGACCGGGCGCGTCGGGGTAGTGGCCGCGCAGCAGCAGCGCGGAGCCCTCCCAGGCCGCGGACGTGATCACCGGGCGGATCCGGTGGGCGGAGACGACCACGCGGTCCCGGCGGTCGCCGAGCACGGTGATCTCGCGGTCGCTCACGGGCGTGCGGGTCTCCACGAGGTCGGCGAGCATGACGGAGGCCGCGGGGTCGCCCTTGGGCTCGACCCAGAGCCGCCGCCCGTCCTTCTCCTGCAGCAGGGTGGGCACGGCCAGGCTGATCAGCACCTGCGTGCCGTCGCCTGCGGGCGTGAAGTCGGCGGCGATCCGGTGGCCGCCCAGCCTCGCGTGACCCTTGGTGACCGTGCGACCGGGCAGGAAGATCTTGAGCTCGAGGCGCTCGCCCTCCACGGACACGCCCGTCAGCTCGGCCCTGTTGGGCTGGAGCACGACCTGCAGCGCCCGGTCGGAGGTCCAGACCGGCCTGGCCCACCAGCCCGGCTTGAGCTTGCGCCCGGCGGGACGCTCGGGGCGGCCCACCGAAGAGCCGCGCAGCAGGCCCGTGGCCCGCGCGCCACGACTCCAGAAGACGATCTCGGCCCGCCACGTCGTGGTGTCGGGCACGGAGGGCCGGTGGCGCATCCGCCGCCGCACCGCCGACACCACGCCGCGAACGGCGCCGCGCCAGCGCAGCGGCCACGGGCTCAGCTCGGCCGAGAAGCCTGACCAGTCGTAGTTGCAGCCCGGCTCGCGGGCCCCGTGGGTGGCCTCGGGCGCCAGGACCCGGCGCGTACGCATGCGGATGGGCGGCAGCCAGCGCGGCCCGCGCAGCACCACGGTCGCCCGGTTGAACCTGCGGCTGCGGACCGACAGCCCCGCCAGATAGGCGAAGCCGGTGACGCGCAGCCTGCCGTTGACCCAGACGATGTCGTCGATGTGGGTCACCGGCACCAGGTCGGCGCGCCGCAGCCGGTAGAGGTCGGGCGGCAGCTCGTCGCGGAAGGGCAGGTCGGCGTACCAGCGCAGGCCCTTGCGGATGCGCTTGGACGGCTCGGCCGCGGCCGTCACGACCTTGGCCAGCGTCTCGCCGTCGACGAGCTCCTCGTCGGGGCGGTGCTCGATCAGGTGACAGACGACGCGGCGGGCGACCGGCAGGTCGCGTTTGACGTCGGGGTCGACGGCCGCGAGGTAGGGGCGTAGGAGGTCGAGCATTTCGCGCCGCCGCGCTGGGCCGCGTTTGACCGCCAGCTCGATGCGTGCCCCGAGCGGGCCGCTGAGCACCTCGGTGTCGAACGCCGCATCGCGACCGCCTGGGCCGACTGCTCGCATGACCGCTTCGAGAGGCTCGCCACGATCGCAAAGATCCTGGACAGCCTTCAGGCGGTCGACGAGCGAAACGCCGCCCTGGCTTTGGGCTGTGACGCCGGTGGCCATAGGGGTGGCACCGCCTTTCGGGCCGCCATCAAGTGTTCTGCCCATGGTAATGCGAGTCACATGTCACGAATTCGCTGGTTCGGCGAAAGCGCAGGTCAGAGTACTTACTGAAAATCCGCTGAACGCTTATTCGGATCTGGGCTCAACGTCCGTCCCATCGGGCCAGGCGCATGTCCACCCGCTCTCCGCGCAGCGGAGTGCCCTCCGCACGCCAGTGGGCCAGGCATCGTTGCACGTGGTCAGGCGCGGCGCCGGTGCCGTCGGCGTGTACGACGCGCCACCACGGAACGCCGCCGCCCCACGTCGACATCACCTTGCCGACCTGACGAGGTCCGCCCTCGCCCAGATATTCGGCGATGTCGCTGTAGGCCATGACCTTCCCGGGCGGGATTCGCTCGACGAGGTCGAGGACCCGCTCGGCGAAGGGGTTCATGGGCTCCATGCCGCCGGGCCCGACTCGATGATCTCGTCGAACTTGCCCATCTCCATCACGCTGCCGCCGCTCACGACCTCCATGACGCCGTCGCGCAGGGCGTAGACCTCGCCGTCCTCGCCCACGAGCCGCGCGCCGAGCACGGCCGACAACCGCAGGAGCTGGGCCACCTGCCAGTCGGAGCCCGGCTCGCCGGCCAGCTGGCCCTGCCAGCGGGCCACCACGTGGGTGCCGGCCCGGTGGCGGGCCACGATCTCGTCAGATCCGCGCAGCTCGAAACCGGCCGGCGCGATGGCCTTCGCAAGCTCCGCGAAGGCGAGTGGCGACTCGCGCACCACCCGCAGCTCGTATCCCATGACGCGGGACCATAGCGGATCTTTACTCCGTCCGACGATCGGAGCGGTCCACACCGCGCATCTAACGGACAAGACGCCCATTGCACAGGGATTCACGCCTTGCGCCGACGTCACGCCCTGCGCCGCATTCACGCATTCACGTCTTGCGCTGGTTGAGCACGATGATCGCGCCACAGAACGTGACCAGCGCCACCAGCAGCCCGCCCCCGTACAGCCACAGCCGCCACGGGTCGGGCCCCGGACGGGTCGGCGTCGGCGAGTCCTCGCCCTGGCCGAAGTGGTCCTGGCCGGGCACGATGCTGCGTTGCTCGCCGGTAAGCCGCTCCGCGGCGTTGAGCGCGGCGGCGGCGTCGACGACGCCGTACCCGGTCTGGTCGTCGTAGCCCGCGGCCGGCCTGCCCCTGGCGCTCGACGCGAGGGCCTGGGCGACCTGCTCGGGCGGCAGGCTGGGATAGCGCGCCTTGATCAGCGCGGCCACGCCCGCCACGAGCGCGGCGGCCGAGCTGGTGCCCTCCGACAGCTCGTAGCCGCTCTTGCGCTTGACCACGGGCACGTCCACGCCGGGCGCGGCGACGAGCACGGACAGGTTGTCGCTGCTGAACGTGGCCCGCTTGCCCTGCTTGTCGGTGGCCGCCACGCCGATGACCCCCGGGTAGCCGGCGGGGAAGCTCCAGTAGGAGGTGCCGTTCTCCTTGGCGTAGACGGTCTGGCCGTCGTTGCCCACGGCGGCGATCAGCACGACGCCCTTGCCGAGCGCGTAGGAGACGGCCTCGCGCTCGGATCTGAGCGGGCCGTAGGAGCCGATCGACATGCTGACGACCTGGGCGCCGTGGTTGGCGGCGTACCGCAGGGCGCGGGCCAGGGGGCTCTCCGCGGAGGTCTGCTCGTCCTCGATCGGCGGTACGCCGTCGGCGGGCTCGTCGTCCACGGCCAGGGGCAGCGACAGGATGCGCGACTCGGGGGCGATGCCGATGAAGCCGTCTCCATCGCCGGAGCCGGCGATCAGGCCGGCCATGGCGGTGCCGTGCCTGCCCGGCGGCAGGTCGCGGGTCACCGCGCCGGACGTCATGTCGGGACCCGCGCTGACCCGTCCCTGCAACTCCTTGACCTTGCCGTCCACGGCGCTGTCCACGACGGCGACGGTGACGCCGCCGCCTTTGGTGACGGTCCACGCCTGCTCGACGTTGAGCGCGTCGAGCACCCACTGCTGCTGCTCGCGTACGGGAGCAGCGGTGGGTCCTGCCAGGAGCAGCAGCGCGGCGGCGAGCGTGCGTACGGCGGTCAGCACACGTTCCCCTGGGTGCAGGGCGGCACCTTGGGCGGGTCCGCCAGGAAGTAGGCGATCTGGTTGCCGATCGACTTGGCCGCCGGCCACAGCTCGCTGTGCAGGATCTCCTCAGGCGGGATGGCGGCCCTGGTCCGGCCGTCGGTGTAGCCGGCGGTCGAGAAGACGATGTAGGGACCCGCGCCCACCCAGCCGGTGCGCTGGCGCTGCTCGACGCCGAAGCGTTCGGTGACGGTGCCGGGGAAGGCCACGGGCAGCACGCCGACGCGGTCGTCCTGGCTGAGCTCCTCGGTCGCGGAGACGCGCGACTCCTCGTCCTTCAGCACGGCGACGCCCACGGTGAACACGAACGAGGCCGTCTGGTCCACGTACGTCGCCCGCAGCATGGTGAGACAGCCGTGACTCTCCAGCACGCCGGCCACGGAGGCGTCCACGCCCTTGGCGCACTGGGTCTCGGGGGCGATGCCGACGCGCCTGGCGTACTGCTGGGCCCGGTCGAGCCCGAGGTATTTCACCTCTTCGGGGAAGACCCCGGTCGCCGGCCAGGCCTCCCAGCGCCTGGCGATCTCCTCCTGCTTGTACTGGTTCTGCTCCGCGGGCGTCAGCGGGCGCGAGCGCGTCTCGGAGAGCAGCCCGACCGTGCCGAGCAGCACGATCACGGCCGACACGGCCACGATGACGCCCAACAGGCCCACGAACATGCGGCGATAGCGGATCCCCTGCTGGAGCTCCACCAGCTCGGCCCGCTCTTTGGCAGCCGTGCGCCGCCTGGAGTCGGCCGCCGGCCAGGCACGCACCCGTGACCGGCGGCCGGTGGAGGCGCCGAGCGGGTTTCTCCGTCCCTGCGCGGCTTCTCCGTCGGCGCGCGGTAGCCCTGAGGTCGACCTACGTGCCCTCACCACCGCCTCGTTCCGTGGTTCATCGCCTCACTCCGTGGGGCGCGTCGGTCGTCCGGATGCCGCTGTCTTCCCCCGTCGCCCTGGTCGCTGCGCTCCCAGCGCTGCTCCGCCAGGCGACGGCGCTCCCTCGCATTCGCATCGTGTCTATTTCGTCCCCCTTAGTTGACAGATCATGCGTCTTGTGAGCTGTGCGCCCGGCGTACGCGTCTGACCAGGACGAATATGACGGCCAAAGACGCGAGCGCGCCGGCGGCGGCCGCGGCGGCGATCGCCGCGTACACCGTGACCCGTTCCTCGTCCCTGACGATGATCTTGATCGGGGCCGTCCTCGCGCGCATCGGCTTGGCGGGATCCTGGGCCTGGGCGCCCTCGGCGGTCTCGGTGTGCGTCGCGAGCCTGGCGGCCTCGGCCAGGGCCTTGGCGGCGTTCACGACGCCGAAGCCGGTGGCGGTGTCGTAGCCGCCCGGCGGCCGGTCGGTGGCGCTGGCGGTCATGGCGCGGGCCACGATCGGCGGCGACATGTGCGGATATTTGGCTTTAATGAGGGCGGCCACTCCGGACACCAGCGCGGTCGCCTGCGAGGTGCCCCTGCCGACCCAGTATTCGTCGCCGGGACCCGCGCCCATGATGTCGACGCCCGGCGCGGCGACCGTGACGGAGGAGTTCCAGTTGGAGAACGTGGCCCGCCGCAACCGCCGGTCCGTCGCCCCCACGGAGACGACGCCGGGGAACGCGGCCGGATAGGAGTAGGGGGCGAAGTCGCCGTCGATCTTCCCCTCGCCGTCGTTGCCCGCGGCGGCGACCAGGACGACGCCTTTGGAGATGGCGTAGCGGATGGCCGCCCGCTCCTCCCTGGTCGCCAGTTCCTTGGAGATCGACATGTTGATCACGTCCGCCCCCTCGTCAACGGCGTAACGAATGCCCCGGGCCACCACGTTCTCGAAGCGTTCGGCCGAGTTGAACTCCCTGAAACCCGGCTCCTCGTCTTCGAGGATGACCCTTACTGACAGTACGTCCGCTTCGGGCGCCACGCCGATGATCCCGAGTCTTCCCTCGCTGCCGTGACCGTGCCCGGCGATCAGCGAGGCCATGTACGTGCCGTGCAGGCGGCGCGGGGCGGCCCCCGGCGGGTTCGCGCCCTCGGTGAAGTCCTTGCCCAGGCGCACCGATCCGACGAGGTCGCGATGGTGCGGATCCACGCCGGAGTCGAGCACGGCCACCGTCACGCCCGCGCCCTTGCTGGCCCGCCAGGCCTGGGGCAGCTCCAGAGTCCTGATCACCGGCTGCTGGCCGCCGCGTACGTCGTCGGCGTGCGCCGGCGCGCCGACGAACAGCAGCGTCCCGGCGGCGAGCGCCGCCGCGGCCCGCCTCAGCACCGCCACTCCTCGGCCGCGCAGTCGGGCATCTCGGGCGTGCTCAGATCGGTCAGCACGCGCTCGGACATCTCGGCGGCGAAGGCGAAGATGGCCGGCCGCTCCTCGCCCGAGGAGCCCGCGGGCCGCCCGTCCACCTGGCCCGCCGTGGTCAGCACCAGATACGGGCCCGCCTGCCGGACCGAGCCTGCCTGGCGTACGGACGGGGTGAACCGGTCGGACACCGTCCCGCGGAAGGCCAGCGGGTGCAGCCCTGGCACGGGCTTGCCGGTGTCGGCGAAGGCCGACTTGGCGCGTACGGCGCCCAGCTCGTCACGCAGCGCCACCACGCCGATCGTGACGAGCACGCCCCGCAACGCGTCGATGTAGGTGGCCCGCAGGACCCCCTTGCAGCCCGCCTTGCGCAGGGCCTTGACCGCCTTGGTGTCCACGGGGTCGCACGCGGTGCGCGGCGAGATGCCGATCCTGCTGGCACGTTCCTGCCCGCCCTGCTCGGCCGAGTACGGCAATGTGGCGGGGAAGATACGGCCCGTGGGCCAGGTGCGCCAGCGCTCGGAGACCTCACGCTGGGCCGCCGTGTGCAGCTCGGCGGCAGTGGGGCCGCGGGTGAGCTCCGTGCCCGCCGCACTGCCCGCCACCCCGGCGGCCACCGCGCAGATCAAAGTCAGCGCGGAGGCCACCACGAGGGTGGGCCAAGGGCGGGCGGAGTTCACTCCACGACCTTAATAGGGGCGTCCGGGGAACATCCCCGGAAACCCTTAGTAGCTGGGCAGGCTCGGGTCCACGGTCTTGACCCAGCTCAGCACTCCGCCGCCGACGTGCACGGCGTCGGCGAAGCCGGCGCTCTTGACGATCGCCAGCGCCTCGGCGGAACGGGCGCCCGACTTGCAGTGGAGCACGATCTTCTTGTCCTGCGGCAGCTTCTCCAGGGCGGAGCCGTTGAGGAACTCGCCCTTGGGGATCAGCGTGGCGCCGGGGATGGAGACGATCTCGTACTCGTTGATCTCGCGGACGTCGACGAGGAAGATGTTCTCGCCGTTGTCCTGCATGGCCTTGAGCTCCTGCGCGGTGATCGTGGAGCCCGTGGCCGCCTCGGCGGCCTCGTCGGAGATCGCGCCGCAGAACGCCTCGTAGTCCTCGAGCAGCTCGGTGACCGTCGGGTTCTTCCCGCAGAGCACGCACTCGGGGTCCTTGCGAACCTTGACGTCGCGGTACTTCATCTCCAGGGCGTCATAGATCATCAGCCGCCCGACCAGCGGGTCGCCGATGCCGGTCAGCAGCTTGATGGCCTCGTTGACCTGGATGGAGCCGATCGACGCGCACAGCACGCCGAGCACGCCGCCCTCGGCGCACGACGGCACCATGCCGGGAGGCGGGGGCTCCGGGTAGAGGCAGCGGTAGCAAGGGCCGTGCTCGGCCCAGAACACGCTCGCCTGCCCGTCGAAACGGTAGATCGAGCCCCAGACGTACGGCTTGCCGAGCAGCACCGCGGCGTCGTTCACCATGTAACGCGTGGCGAAGTTGTCGGTGCCGTCGACGATGAGGTCGTAGCCGGAGAAGATCTCCATGACGTTTTCCGTGGTCAGGGCCGTGTTGTGGATCACGACCTCGACCAGCGGGTTGATCTCGCGGACTGTCGCCGCGGCGCTCTCGGCCTTCAGCCTGCCCACGTCGGACTGGCCGTGGATGATCTGGCGCTGCAGGTTGGACTCATCGACCACGTCGAAGTCGATGACGCCGAGGGTGCCGACGCCCGCCGCCGCGAGGTACATCAGCGCGGGCGAGCCCAGGCCCCCGGCGCCCACACACAGCACCTTGGCGTTCTTCAGCCGCTTCTGCCCCGCCATGCCCACATCGGGAATGATGAGGTGACGCGAGTAGCGGAACACTTCGTCTACGGTCAGCTCTGCGGCCGGCTCGACCAGCGGTGGCAACGACACTTTCTACGCTCCCGTTTTCAGGGGGTCTTATCTCCACTGTGAAACCTAGCTGGGCAGTGGGGCATTCCCCAATCGAGTCTCACCGATCAGACGGCGTGCCTCGGCCGCCACGACCTGCGGCGCCTCCATCATCGCGACGTGCCCCGCCGTCGCCAGCAGCACAAGCCTGACCTGCCTGAACGTACGGTAGGCCTTCGCCGCCATGGCCGGGCGCACCAGCCGGTCGTGTTTGCCGTGCACGATCAGGGTCGGCGCCTGGATCTTGGCCGCCTGGCTCCACAGGTTCTCCTCGCCACGGCGGAAATACTCGGCCACGATGCCCCGGGCCGAGCCGATCATGGCCTCGCCCGCGTAGGGGAGGTCGTCCCGCCTGCGGAGCTCGTCGATCGCGTCGCGCAGGCGTATCGGGTGCACGGCGTTCGCGTTCGCCCAGACCATGGCGAAGGAGGCGTTGATGCGCTGCTCGGCGGGGAGCAGGCGCATCTTGCTCGCCACCCACTCCCCCAGCCTGGGCAGCGCGGCGGCGGCCACGCGGGCGGGACCGTACCTGGGGAGCAGGTCTGGCAGGGCGGGCGAGATGAGCGTGAGCGACCGGACCAGGTCGGGGCGGGTCGCGGCGACCCTGACGGCGATCGCGCCGCCGAGCGAGTTGCCGAACAGGTGGGCCGGGCCCGTATGCTCCATCAGCTCCGTCACGGCCCGCGCGTGGCCCTCCACGGTGTAGTCGCCGTCGGCGGGCGCGGGCGAGAAGCCGGCTCCCGGCAGGTCGGGCGCGTGGCCGTCGACCGTGTCCTTGAGCTCGTCCATGAGGTCGGTCCAGTTGGTCGCCGAGCCGGCCAGGCCGTGCACGAAGACGGCCTGCTCACGGCCGCCGCCTCCCGGATGGGCTGAACCTGCTGCTCGGCTTTCGCCTGGGACCGGCTGGGTCGATCGGACGTACACCGAGCCGATCATGCGTCCCGGCCAGTGCGGGATCGGCTCCACCGCCATGCTTCCTCCTCGTCGCTTCCTCCTCGTCATTCCTTCCACGATAACCATCGCGCCTGGGCGGGGTCTGTATTCCGTACAGACCGGTTTTTATCCCAATTTCCAGGACATCAGGGCTGATATGTCCCGAAGTACGGACAGGGGGAACGTCATGCGCTTCAGCCGCATCGCCGCCGGACTCGTCGCGGCGGCCATCACCGGAGGAGGGCTCGTCGTGACGGCCGGCACGGGCCCGGCGAGCGCCACCGCCGTCCTCGACCGGCCGGGCTGCAGGTATCGAGTCGTACGCGTGCAGACCCGGCTCAACATCCGGGCGGCGCCCAGAGGGCGGGTCGTGGACAAGCTCTACCCCGGTGACCGTACGTGGGGAAGCTGCAAGGCGTTCGGCACGTGGCGCCGGGTGCATGGGACGCACGTCGGCCGCAGGGGGTTCGCCTTCGGCCACTACCTGAAGAAGATCGGCAGACGCTGACCTGCCCCTGGAGGCCGCGGACCGCAGGCGGGTTCGCGGCCTTTCGCATGCCCCGGTCCGCCTTCCGGCCTATTTGGACATATCTGGATATTTCGCTGCATAGATGTCTAATCGATCTCATGACAGCCCAACAGTGCGGCAAAAGCTGCTGTTTGCCGTTTATGGCCGTCAAGGCGGGAAAGCATCAGATCAGCGGTACTCAGCGTGACGCCAAAGGTACTCCCCGTTAGTGGCGGGACAAGCCCGAGGCGGCGACCGCCGGGAACCGTACGAAGCGGAGGACATCTCCAGGGACGGCACCACGCCGGCCCCGGGAATGATGGCCGCCGCCGTGCCAAATGACAGATCTCGCCGGCTGAGCCGGTGGGCGCCAGCATGCCGGCAATTCATCATGCCGCCGGAATGCTGCGCCATTTCGGCAGGAGCGAGAATGTTCGGTGCGGTGGCAATTCATATGTCCGCGAAATTTCGCATTCACGAGTGGATGGCAGGCGAGAGCAGCATGTCTCGCCCGCATTCGGCCGACCCGATAAAGGAAAGCCCGTACGGGGTGGCGTTCGCCGTCGCCTGCTTCCGCCCTGCCAATCGCGGAACAATCGGACATATGGTGCCATTTCATTCGATAGATGTTTAATGCGAGCAATAAGAATGTTAATGTACAGCAAAATAGGGTGATTCCTGTTTGCTCGCCCGCAGCCCCGGAAATGACTTTCATTGGATGACTCTTCAGCAGCCGTCCAAGACCTGTTTTCAGGTACCCGGAAACGTCGAGAACGGGGCAATCGATCCTTAGGGGGAATACGCAATGCCCAAGCTCAAGAGTGTTATCGCAGGCCTCGCCATCAGCACAGCGCTGACCGGCGGAGTGGTCAGCGCGGGCGCGGCCACGACCGCGGCCAGCGCCGCCACCCCGGTCGCCGGTCCGTCCATCCTCATGTCGGACGACTGGGGCTGGGGCCACCACCACAAGCGTCGTCACCACCGCTGCGGCAAGCGCCACCACGGTGGCGGCGGCGGCTGGGGCTGGGGCGGCTGGGGACGCCGTCACCACCGTGGGGGCGGCCAGATCTGCGTCGTCATCCGCAACGACAACCGCAACGACAACAGGCCGCCCACCACCACTACGCGGTAATATGCCGTGTGCTGATGGCGCAGGAATGAGCGCTCGTACTTTCATGGGCGGTCGGCGTTCGCTGGAGAGTGGATTTCGGCTGGTGCATGGCGGGCTCTCGGGAGCGGTCCGCGTTATTGGGCGCGGTTCGGCCTGAGGTTCATTTCTCCTCGTCTCCACGGCACTTCTTCTGGTGAGGGCCCCGCCGGCTTGGCCGGCGGGGCCCTCATTGTGCTGTCCGGCCCCTTTCCGATGGGGGCGGTTATATGCGATGGCGGGGCGGTTGTTTGTCATGC
>NZ_BAABDQ010000071.1:0-38682 GCF_039539705.1 Nonomuraea rosea
CGCCGCCGCCTGACTCGAACGCCGGAGGCTTGCTGTGGTGCCCCCCTTCGGCCTCGTCCTCCACGGTGAACTCGCCGCTCTGCCAGTCGGGGGCGTACAGCGGCGGGAACCGGTGGATCTGGTCGGCAGGCACGTGGAAGCCGGTGAACGAGACCCTTGCCGCCGCATCGCAGCGCGCGGCGGAGGTCCTCGGGGCCGCGACCCCGGCCGGCACCCGCTTCGGCGTCGCCGCCGAGTTCCTGCTCCTCGTCAACGCGAGCCTCGGGCAGATCATGGAGCAGTGGCAGCAGAACCAGAACGAACGGAACGCCGGGAACCGATCATGATCTCTCGCGGCTTTCGCGGCATGCCATGTACGTGATAGCGGTCGGGTATCCCGTACATGAGCGATCATGACGGCGCACTGAGCGGGCGATCCACTCTCCCGGCCGCTGCGCGACTTTGGGCACGCTATCCGGTACATCGTGCCCGGACGCTGTTCACCCTTGGCGACCGGCATGAGCGTCGCACCGAAGTTCACCGCCCTGCGCGGCGGCAGGGCACCCCTCGCCGCGGCCACCTTCCTGGCCACGCCGCGCGCAGCCAACGCCACCGCGTCTACGCCTCAGCCATCGACCGCGTCATCGCCGGCATTCGCCGAACACCCGGGCACGCCTTCGATGCAACATGCCCTCAGGGCCGGGCAACGTGCCTTACGTTCCCGACAAGATCATATGGCTCTGACCTGCGAGAAGGGGCCAGCAACCCAAGATAACCATCGCCGCCGGCGTCTTGGGGTAGTGATGGCGGGCGCGTAGAACTACAGGAACTTGACGCTCCATCTCGCCGCCGGGCTTCTCCTGTATGTAGTGGCGGCACCGTCGGCGTGTCGATGCTCGGCGCCGTCCTGGCGAAACCAGGTCGCGTCCAACATCGCCGAGGGCCTGGGCCAAGGCCGGCATCCCCGCCTCCAGCCAGGCGGCGGCGGAGGTCCCGGCCAACGCCTGATGGAAGCCTGGAAGACCGTACACCCGGCGGCCTTCCGCCCTCTGCACGGCAAGGATTCGCCAGTTCGTGGTCATCCGCGGGTTGCCCGAGTGTGGGGCGGATCCCGACGCGGTAGGAGGACGTGAGCGAGGGATCGGGAGGGAGCCGGTGGAGAGGTCATGGGTACCGGCGCTCGCGGCCACCGTGATGCTGGCGGTCGGTTGCGGCGGCCCGGGCGGGTCCGGCGGGCGGGCAGGCCCGCCAGCACGGGCATTGCCGAACATCCAGCCGGCCGGGAACATCGACCCGACCGAAGGCAACGGTGACGCCCCCGACCCCACGAGCGCGACGTGTCGAATATGCCAAGAAATGCTACGAAAACGACAGAATAAGGCCCTGGCCAAGAGGATGGACCAGGAAGCGGCTCGGCACGGGTCTACTCGCGGCAGCACGGCCGATCCCGGCGCACGGGCCGTCGCACTGCTGTGCGCGGGGGTCGCGAAGGCGAACATGGGACTCTACAAGGAAGCTCTCAAGAGCCTCGATGCGGCGGACGAGCATCGCGAGGATCTTCCCGACGAGGTACGCCCTCAGCTGCTGGAGCTCCACTACCACGCTGAACTGGTCAGCGCCACCGCCGTCGGCGACCGCGGACGGACCCAGGAAGCCATCGACGGCCTCACAGAGATCGGGAAAAATCCGGATAAATACGTCAGGGAGGCGTGTGGGGTGGAGCCGACTCCCGCGCCGTGCGCGACGCCCACGTCCAGTCGGAGCGAGTCTCCGTCCAGCGAGCCGGAAACATCAGTGACTCCCCATCCCCAGAACTCCAGTACCGAGCCGACAGACGGCACCACCTCCACCGGCGGCGCGACGGACACGCCCGAGTCACAGCCGGATGACGGGCCCCGAACGACGGACGACGGGAACAACGTCCCACCGGACACCGATGGCGGCGCTCCGGCACCGACCGAGTCATAGCACCATGAACACCTCCGCAGGCGACGGAGCCGGGATCGGCCAGAACCTCGCACGCGTGGGCGGCATCCTCGCTCAGATTGTGGCACCCACCACCTTCGTGGCGGCGGTCTTGATGTATTTCGGGGCGCTACGCACGAACAGCATGTATTTCGTCCTTGGCGTCAATTCCAGCATGCTTGGCTTCTCCTTCCAGGATTACGTGCTGCGCAGTGTCCAAGTGGCCGTCGAGCCACTGGTGTTGTTCCTGCTGGCGCTCCTCCTGATGCTCCTGGCGGCGCCCTTTGCGCACCAGGTCCTGATCCGGTCCATCGCCGGGCATCGCACCGCCGCGGTACGGACGATTCTGGTACTCACCGTGCTCGGAGTCGCCGGAATCGTGGTGACCCTGGCGGTTCTGGCCAATTGGCTGCATGCGCCGTTCTTCGTCATGCCCCTCTGCTTGGACCTCGGCGTGATCTTGCTGTTCTGCAGCGCTTACCTGAGCACCAGGGTCAGCTCTGGCCCGGCTGTTTCTCTCACGGGCCAGATCATCCAGCGTTCGGTTCTCGTGGCCCTGCTCCTGGTCTCGGTGCTGTGGGTGGTGGCCGATCGCGCGGTAAGAGTGGGATTGCAGGATGCCGACGAGATCGCGGCGAATCCGAGCAACCTGATGGCCGCGGTGGTCTACGCACCCCAGCGGCTGCATCTGGAAGGCCCGGGAATCACGGAGAAGGTGTTCCCGGACCCGAATGCGAAATACCGCTACCGATACACCGGCCTGCGCCTCCTGCTCCACTCCGACCGGCGGTATTTCTTCGTGCCCGCCTGCTGGGGCACGTCCCCAGGGGCCCGGACGATCGCCCTGCCGGCCGACGATTCGCTCAGGCTCGAATCCTTCATGGACTCGGAGGAGCCGGTCTGCCCGTGAGGGCGTCACTCCCCGTAGGTGGCCAGCACTCATCAAGATCACCGTGGGTGTCAGGCTTCGTCGTCGTCCCACAGGTCGTAGTCGTAGGGCTCGCCGTGGGCCAGCCGCACAGCATCACGGCCCTCGGATGCGTCGTTTCGCTCCTGCGAAGCGCCCGCCCCGTGGACGGGGTGCCGGCCACCGATCCCACAGGAACACTGCCCCCAAGTGGTTCCGCTGCCGCCCAAGCACGAGCGCGTCGTCTCCGCCGGTGAGGGCGGGTCTACTCCTCGTCACACCCGGCCGCTGTCAGCCCCTCCAGGCGGTCGAGCTCCGCCTCGGTGAGCTCGCACGCTAAGCCATGACGTGTCGGAAGACCAGAAAAGAAGAAATAAGCCATCTCAATGACATTTTAATGACCTAACTTGACTTCATGCGACCAGAAGGCACGGGCACCGAATGCCGAAAGATGGGTCATGGCGCGGTCAATTACTCGCTGGACATCTGGACGGCTGCGCGGCACGGCGCACACATTCGAGATGAGATGCCTGCTTTATAGGAGCGGCGGACGATTATGGTTATATCAACAGAAGTCAGTGAAAGCAGGGTGCGGCAGACCAGGGCCGCCGCCGAACGGTACCGCTGGAGCAGCTCCGATCGCGACGAAGCCGAGCGCAGGAAGGAGCAGGGCGAGGCGTTCCCTGACTCCCAAGAGATGCTCGCCGCCCGTACCGCCCGCCTCATCCGGCGCAATGGGCTCCCGGTCGAAGCGGCCCTTGAGGCCACCAGGACCGACGTCCTCGACCAGCCTCAGATGTACGAGCGCATCCTCGGGGTGGCCAAGGACCTGCAGTCGTGGAGTTTCCTGCCCCGAGGGGCACGGGCCGCGCAGACGGTCGCCAGGATCTCCGTCGTCGAGAACGGCCGCGAGATCCCGATCGGCACCGGTTTCCTGGTCTCCCCCAGGCTGCTGCTCACCAACCATCATGTGTTGCCCGACGCCACGGCGGCCGGCTCGGTGATCGCGGAGTTCGACGCCCAGGTCACCGTGGACAACACGCCCGAGGTCTCCCGGCGGTTCGTCCTGGCCCCCGCCACGTTCTTCGTCGCCGACGCTGCCCTCGACTTCGCCCTGGTCCTCGTCAGCCCTGACGCCGACGGCCGGACGGCCGGGGAGACGTTCGGCTGGAACCGGCTCAGTGTCCAGACGGGCAAGCTGGTCATCGGTGAGCCGGTCAACATCATCGGTCATCCCAGTGGCCGGTTGAAGGAGATCTCCATCCGCGAGAACCGGCTGGAGGCGCGCCTGGACGACTTCCTCCAGTACCAGACCGATACCGAGCCCGGTAACTCCGGCTCCCCCGTCTTCAACGATCAGTGGGAGGTCACGGCGCTCCACCACAGCGGCGTTCCCAGAACGGACGACCAGGGACGTATCCTGCGTCGCGACGGACAACCCTGGCGGGAGGGAGACGGCGACGACGCCGTCGACTGGGTCTCCAACGAGGGCGTGCGGATCAGCGTCATTCTCAAGCACCTGGCCGCCCTGCCCCTCGACGAGGCCCGGCAGGCGTACCTGACGGAGATGGGACCCGAGTCGGGTCTCAAGGACGCCACCGCCCCGCCGGCGGTCGTCACCGTCCCACCACCTGCGCCGCCGGTGGACGGGTTGCTCGTCGAGACGGACGCGCGCAGCACGCCCCTTCGCCTCGGCGCCGGCATACCCGCCGCCTCGGACGCCTTCGGCGGGTCCGGGCACGTGGTCTTCCTGCACGGCCGCGGCCAGGAAGGAGAGAACCCCGAGCGGTTGCGCCGCTACTGGACCGCAGGGCTGAACGGCGGGCTCACCCGGGCGGGGCTGGCCACGATCGCGCCGGCCGACGTCTGCTTCCCCTTCTACGCGGAACAGCTCCTCGCGGCCATGCGACCGCTGGAGACCCTCCCCCGTTCACCGCTCAGGGCCGTGGCCGATCCCGCCGAGGCAGTGGCGCCGGCCCCTGGCTCCGCGCGGCAGCTCTACGAGCAGATGATCGTCGAGGCGGCGGGCCGGGCCGGTATGCCCGGAGCACGGCCCGGGAGCATGGAAGGGCTGGCCGACACCGTGCACCGCGGATTGAGCTGGCTCGCCGACACCACTGACCTGGACCGCCTGCTCATCGCCGCGATCTTCGGAGACGTGGCCGCCTATCTCGACGACCGGAAGGTCCGCGAGACCGTACTGGACTGCGTGCTCAGGGACATGCCGCGATCCGGCCGGCTGGTGCTGGTCAGCCACAGCCTTGGCACGGTGGTGGCCATGGACCTGCTCACCCGGCTCGACCCGGCTGTGGAGGTCGAGCTGCTCGTCACCGCCGGAAGCCCGCTCGGTCTCGACAGCGTGCACCGACGCCTGCTCAGCGGCGGGCCGCACCGTCCGGACCGGGTGACGCGCTGGTTCAACGCCTGGTGTCCCATCGACCCGGTCGCCATAGGGTGCCCGCTGGGCGAGCACTGGCCCGACGGTCCGGACGAGGCCGCCGTCGTCAATCCGGCGGGCAGGGCCCACAACATCGAGGAGTACCTCGCCCATCCCGAGGTCGCCCAGCCGATCGGGGTCTCGCTGGATGCAACGGCCGGGCGTCCATAGGGGAACCGCCGACGCTGAGACGGTGTGGTCGCGCACGGCCGGCGCGCCACCGACTCAATGCCTGACGCCGTCCCCGCCACGCAGACGGTCTTCGATGGTCTCCACCAGGCCGGCGATCACTCCGTCGGGTGAGGGGCTGTAGTGCGGGATCGCCCACCGCGTGATCCTGGCGTCGATCACCGTGGGGCGGCCCGAGGCCAGCGCCGCGCGGAAAGCGTCCTCGAACTCCTCGATCGTCTCCACCAGGTAACCGTCCGCTCCGCACGCACGAGCGTAGGCGGCGAAGTCCGGGTTCTGGAACTCGACCAGGCCGCTCTCCAGGTAAGTCGAGAGCTGGTACAGCTTGATCAGCTTGAACTCCTGGTCGTCGAAGATGATCCAGATGACGGGGATGTCGTGCTCGACGGCGGTCATCAACTCGAAACCGGACAACGAGTAGCACCCGTCACCGCAGCCGACCACGACCGTACGATCGGGCTGGGCGACCTTCAACCCGATCGCGCCGTTGACATGCCCGGCCATCGGCCCGAACGAGCCGGCCTTGCGGAAGTTCTGGCCCTCCTCGACGTCCACGTAGTAGCCGAGCCACGCCAGATGGGCCCCCGCGTCGGCCAGGAGGACACCATCGGCCGGCAGCAGCCGGCCGATGGCCTGCGCGAGCTCCCCGGGGTGGATCTCGCCGGTCAGGTGGAGGATGTGCCTGGTCTCGTAGTCCTTCGCGGCCACATCGGCGGCCGGAACCTCACCGACCTTCCCCTCCAGCGCCTCGGCAAGGGCGGCGACCGCCGGGCGCGCGTCGGACAGGAGCGCGTGGTCAGGCTTGTACGCCTTGTGGAACTCGATCTCGGAGATGTTCACGTGGATGAGCAGCTTGCCGTCGAACAGGTCCTGGCGGTAGTTGAACGTGGCGTGCTGGTTCAGGGAATTCCCCACGCACAGGACGACGTCGGCCTCGCGGAAAGCCTTCCAGGCGCTCGCGTGACCGCTGTCGGAGAAGACTCCCAGCGCGAGGGGATGCGTCTCCGACACGATTCCCTTGCCGTCGAGCGTGGTCAGCAGCGGGATCTGGAACCGTTCGATCAACCGCTTGATGTGCGGGCCCGCGCCGCTGCGGACCGCGCCGAAACCGGCGAGCACCACGACCCGCCGGCCCTCCCGGATGGCGTTCGCCAGCACCGACGCGATCTCCTCGACGCGTGCCGGATCGGGCAGGACCGGCGCGACGTCGAGGCGGACGGACCGCACGTTCTCGACCTCGACGCCGCGTTCGGTCAGGTCGAGGGGGACGTGGATGTGAACGGGACCGGGCCGCCCCTCGAAAGCGGTGTTGATCGCCTCCTCGAGCACGTCGAAGGTGTCCGCGGCGGAGTCCAGCAGGAAGGACTTCTTGGTCGTGGCGGCGAACATGGCCTGCGAGTCGGGTGTTCCGCCGAGGCCCGAGGTCTCGTTCAGCGAGCCCCACCCCTGCCACTTCCTGGGCGCGTATCCCGAGACGGCCAGGACCGGGTAGGAGTCGGACATCGCCATGGCCAGTCCGGAGAACAGGTTGAACGCCCCTGGCCCGGCCGTGGCGAAGCAGAAGCCCAGCTTTCCGCTGTACATCGCGTACCCGCAGGCCATGAACGACGCGGCCTGCTCGTGGCGGGTGATGATCGGCCGGATCCGCCGCGAATGTTTCAGCGCCAGCATCAGACCCGCCGCGTTCTCCCCCGCGCCGCCGAAGGCGGCCTCGACCCCGACGTCTTCGAGCCCTGCGACGATGGCCTCGTAGATCTTCATGGGCTTCCCCTCACATGTGCCATCGCGCGGCATGCCGCTGGTGCGCGTCGGTCGTTCCGTTCGCGAAGAACCGGTCGTAGTACTCGGACTCGATGTGATGCGTCTGCAGCCAGATGCCGGGAACGTGGATGGCGTCGGCGTGGGCGGGGAACCGGCCGTGCGTCTTGTGGATGTAGACGCAGACGTCCCGTACGCAGTCGATCACCGCCTGGTCGTACGCGCTCGCCTCGGCCAGGTAACGCCGCCCGTAGTCGGCCTTGTAGATACGGGAGAAGGTCTTGTCGTCGGTGTAGATCCCGTCCGGGCCGAACTTCGCCCGCACGACGCTCTCGACGGCCGCCTCCATCGAGGGGTGGTTGGGCGGGCAGGCGGCCTTGATGAGGTGCTCGCCGTCGACCCGGAGGCCGATCGGGTGGGATCGCAGCGCGGCGTACTTCGGCAGCGGCACGTGCCAGCGCAGGACGTCGGCGAGACGGAAGCGCGGCGTGACGAAGTCGAAGCCGAGCATCCGGCCGTACGCCCGGGAGAATTTCGGGTCGCCCAGCATGATCTGCGGGTGGATCGTGCCATGGATCCAGGCGCCCAGCCCCATCGCGTCCGCGGTCAGCATCATGTTCTGCACCAGCAGGTCGGCCTCGACCTGGGTGCGCATCGGCCCCATGGCTCCGAGCGGCAGTTTGATGTCCGCGTTCAGGAATCCGTTCTTCACCCATTTTCCCACGCCTGCCGGGCGGTAGAAGTTGCGGTCGTCGACGAACGTCGGCCTGGCTCCCTCCGGCTGGGTGAGCAGGTACATCAGGCAGTTGATGTACTGGTGGGAGAGGTCCACCACGGGCAGGAAGATCGTGGTGCCGGGGAGGTTGGACAGGAAACGGTTCGAGTCGAGGTAGGCCGGGAAGTCCCGCGCCCCCTCGGCCACGTCGAGACGGCGGTCGAGGACGCGCACTTTGGCCTGACGGCCCCGCTCGATCAGCGTTTCGGCGGTGAAGGGCAGGTCCGGAGCGGGTGGGAGCTTTCTCAGGAAGTACGTGCCGGTGTCGTTGATCATGAAGAAGTGGGTGCCCTGCGCGTTGTCGGGGCTGCCCGCCGTCCGACCGCCCATGGTGAGGTTGGGCTTGGCCATGATGGGTTCGCCGTCGCGCGGGTCCTCGAACGGACGGTCGGGCATGGTGAGGCCGGAGCAGCCGGTGAGGGCGATGAGGATCGCCTCTTCCAGCTCCGTCAGCGGCATCGGCGGGTTCGATGACCGGTAGCTCATCGAACCGGCCGGAACGGACGCGCCGCGGCTGACGCGATGGGTCCGGCGTTTCCAGATGCTCTCCAGGAGCGGCCGGGACAGGAGCTCTTCGAGCCCCTCCTGCCTGATGGCTGGTTTGACGTCCATGATCGGCCTCGCTTTCAGTGGTGCCTGATGCCGGTGTTCGCCTCGGGCATGGCCGGACGCCACGGCGCGAAGGCGCTCGTGGTCCGGGGCAGGATTCCCGCCAGTTCGGGGCAGTGCCGCAGGATGACGCTCGTCATGCCGTTGCGGGCGATCCAGTCCAGCCCCAGCGGGGTGTAGATCTCGGGTCGGAAGTCGACGGTGAGGAAGCGGTCGCTCTGCAGCCGCCGGCTGGCCATGAGGATGAAGATGCGGAACGCCGTGTCGCTGAAGCCGAAGCGCTCGGGCGGGTTCTCCGCGAAGAGCCCGACCATCGTGTCGATGTCGTCGACCGAGCGGTAGACGTCCTTCAGCCGGGCCAGGGAGTCGGGGTCGGAGGTGAGGTCCTCGAAGCGCCGCAGGCGCGGCTGGTGCAGACCGGCGCGGAAGTCGTTGTAGCGCGGAACGGCGCGGCGGCGCGTGCGGACCAGATCGACCACGGACAGGTCGATGATCTCGCCGTCCCGCTCGAACGCCTGCAGCGCACGCGGGAAGTTGCGCAGAGTGATCGCCCCGGGATGGGCGATGCCGAGCGAGTAGAGCGAGTTCGCCAGGCCCGCCCGGCGCATGAGCGGCTCGGTGGCGGCGCCCTGCACGTCGTTGAAGCCGAGGCTCTCCAGCGGCCGCCCGCTCCTGTGGTCGGCGATCTCGTAGGCGTCCGGGATCAGCGGGTGCATGCGGTAGACGGTGACGAAGTCCTCGGTGAGCGAGTACGGCGCGCCGTGATGGTCGGGCAGGGTTCCGGGGATGCCGGTGAGCGCGTGCGCGTCGGCCAGCCACAGCCCGAGCTGGGCCAGCCAGTTCTTCGGCGGCCCCGACCAGTTGGCCTTCAGCCCGATGTCGATCAGCTCGGTGGCGAGGATGGCGGGGGTCCACTCCACCGTGTGGATCTTGGCGATGAGGGCGGAGACGACGAGCCTGGCCGTGCGATAGACCGCGTCCTCGTCCATGCCGGGATACTCCTCGCGCAGCGCCTGGCACACGGCGTTGTGCTCACGGGCGAAGAGAGTGTGCATGACGCTGAGCCCGAGCCACCAGTTGTCGCGGAACCCGGTGATCGGGACGCCGTCCGGTCCCGGCACCAGGTGGCCGTTCTCCAGCCGCAGCGACGCGCCGCCGTCCGGCTCGCGCAGGGACTTCGCGACGGTCTCGTCCCCGCCGTAGACCTCCGAGCCGTCCCACCAATGGGAGGCCGCGTTGGCGGACAGGATCGGCGGCCCCGTGCCACCGGCCGGGCGCAGGTCCTCGTTCTCGGCGAAGCGCATCACGCTCTCGGGTGCGCCCCCCGGGGTGTTGGTCCACGTCATGCCGTAAGGGAGCGGCACCTCGACGCTCTGCATCCCGGGCGGGCAGCGCTTGTGGTCCACCCAGTCGTGCACCTGGAACTGGATCCAGGCGGCGGCGATCACGTTCAGCGACCGTGCCGGGATGAAGATGTCGCGGTGGAGCAGTTCCCTGCTGACGACCACCGGATTCGGCTCGTCGAACAGGTCCGGCCGGTAGACAGGCGGGAGATTGCGGCCGAAGGTCGAGCCGAGGGCTCCCATGGCCGGGGCGGAGAGGTCGTTGTAGGTGCCGTCGTAGGTGCGCCCGACGCGCAGGCGATCCTCGAGTGGCGGGGGCACCGGATGCGCCTCGGGCGGGCCCTGCCGCACCTCGGTGTCGATGAGGTTGTCGCGGCGCAGCACCTGCCGGATGCTCTCGACGTTGAGGAGACCGATCCAGGTCGGCAGCCTGTGCCAGGGGAGGTATCGGTTGAGGACGCGGAATCCGCCGCGCAGCAAGGCACCGACGACCAGGTTGCGTCTCGGCGTGGGCGTGATGAAGCGGTATCCGCGGCGATGGGCGCTGCCGGCCTCGTAGGCGGCCTTGCGCGCGCGGTTCAGGTTGCCGAGGGGACGGAACTCGCCGGTGGTGTTCCACGGGTCGAAGGCGAGCTGGTCGATGCGGATCTCGGTGGCGCGCGCGTCCGCGGTGTCGAGATCCTGGCGCGGGATCGTCAACGTTGCCACGGGGACGACGGGCACGTCCGCGTCCGGCCAGTCGGCCGCGCCGTCCTCGATGGGCGTGAGGCGGGCGTCCTCGTATCGCTGTACGCACAGGTCGAAGACGATGTCCCGCCCGGCCAGCCGTGCCGCGAGCTCGTGCGACAGGTAGTCGGAGTCCCCTCGCGGCGGAGAGGGTGCCGCCGGCGTCCCCGAGGCCGGTCGCAGCCGGTAGCGAACCGGTCCGGCCTCGGCCCAAAGGATGGAGCCACGGCTCCAGTACGTCTCCAGAGCGAGGCTGCGCACCTCACGCCGGGTTCCGGCGAGCACGTTGCGCCGCATACGGGCGGCGGTGGACCAGCCCAGCGCCCACGGTAGCTTGACGTACAGCGCCACGGCCTTGCGCAGAGTGGTGTTCGCGCCCGCCATGACCTTGGCGAACACGACGAACTCGCGCGCGTTCCTGGCGTGGGAGACCGGGTGGTTCGTCATGAGAAGGTCGTGGGTCTCGTCCGTCCCCACCTGGATCCGCAGGGCCGCGCCCCGCAGGTCGGGGGCGGAGTCGGGCTGGCGGGCACCGCTCGCGTTCGACAACCGGACGATGACCGGATATTCGGCATCGGGCTGAGCGAATCCGGTGCGCAGATCCTCGGGCAGGGAGGCGTTGAACCTCAATCTGGCGTTCTCGACGCCGAGGATCGCCTTCGCGTGGAAGGCCCGGTCGATCCCGGCGGCGCCACTGCGCTCCTTGATCTTCAGCTGGACCCGCATGAGCTCGCGGGCGAGCTGCTCCAAGATCGTCCGCTCTCTCTCGGGCGAGCCCCCGACATAACGCTCGTACTGCTCGGCCGTGGCGGGTTTACGCGCTGCCGGACGCTCGCCGGCAAGGTGCTCCTGCTGCTTGACCATGTGAACTCCCCCGAAATGCGGCCGCGCCGGACATGAGCGGTTGCGGCGCGAGAATCTTTGTCCGCTATTCCCTGGCCCGAGCGGACAATGCGCTGGTCTCCTCCAGCGCTCCTCATTCTTGGGACAACGACGATCTCCCGGAACCGGCTTTGCCGATCAACGCGGCTTGGCGGCTTCCACGTCACGCGAGGCGCCGCGCACGTTCTCGAGAACCTGCTGGCCCTGCTCGTCGACCAGTCGCGTGACGAGCTGTTGCGCGGCGCCGAAGATGGCCGCCCAGCCGATGATCTGGGCGCTGGTGTCGAGCTCGCTCAGCCCCGGGACGAAGCGCGCCTGGATCAGCACCAGTCCGATGACCGCGGACACCGCTCCGGCCGGGAGCTTCAGGAGGGCCAGCACGATCGGAAGCGTGTAGGGCGTCGAGGTCCCGTAGATGTGGCGCAGGCCGATCGCGCCCACCAGCGATGCCGAGGCCAGGCCGACGATCTCCACGACGGGCACGTCCCAGGCGGTCGGAACGCGCCCAATGGGGCAGGAGGGCCCGGTGGACGGCTCGTTGAAGCAGAGCTTGATCGCCTGGGGAATCAGGGCCCCCACCAGAGCCAGGGCCACGGCGACCAGGGTCATGACGGTGGTGGAGATCAGGATCGTGTTGCGGAAGCTGCGCAGCCGCACCTTCTCCTGCTGCGCGGCGATGTTGGCGGCCTGAAGCGTGATCACCGCCAGGGTACGGTCCTGCGGCGACAGCTGCCCGTCCTGGTCGCGAAGATGTTCCTCCAGCTTGACCCTGCGCGGGTCCTGCGGCCCCAGGTGCTGCAACGCCCGCGCGAGGACGTCGCTGCCCCACCATGGGAGGTCCTTGTCAGGCATCAGCCTCAGCAGGGCGACCTCCACCTGGTTGATGTTCTCCCAGGTGCGGTCCAGCGCTGTCCCGGACCAGGCCTCTCTCAGGCTGTGTTCGCCCGCCGCGGCCTCGCGAGCCGCGTCGAGGTGCCTCTGCGTGCCCTCGGCCTCCGGAGATTTGTCCTTGAGGCCGTTCAATTGGCTCTGCAACTCGGCGATGTACGCCAACGCGCGCTGCCGCCACGAGAACGCGTTCTTTCCGGCCACATCCTGCGTGGGGTCCATCGCTGTGCATCTTTCCGCGTGCGAGATCGCTGTCCACTGACAAGCTGCCCTGGAACGTACGCGGAGGAACGATCGCCTATTCAATAACGACGAAGTCC
Organism: Nonomuraea rosea; assembly: GCF_039539705.1. NCBI lineage: Bacteria > Bacillati > Actinomycetota > Actinomycetes > Streptosporangiales > Streptosporangiaceae > Nonomuraea > Nonomuraea rosea. The sequence goes on from NZ_BAABDQ010000071.1 coordinate 12,779, forward strand.
GGGCCTGTTATTGACGCCTTTGCCGATGACGGGCTGAGAAGCCGGGGCCCAGGCCGACCGGAGCGCGCCTGAGTTGCAAGCCAAGTCCGCCACCAGAGCCTGGCCAGCCTCCGCCGGTACGTGCGGCTGGGTGGGGCGACTGCGGCTCACCTGTATCGGACCGCCGGATGGCGATCGGTCCGCTGGCGTCAGCCCGCTACCCGCCACTGACCGATTGGTTGCTGCTCAGGGGCCTCGTCAGGCATGTCAGGCAGGTCAGGTGCGCAAACCGCTCGGGCTGAGCACCGGCACGTCCTACAATCACATTCCCGACCTCAAAGAGATGCACGCCGCTGCGCTTACGTAAGAAACGTCGTGATCTGTGCGCTCGCCCATCTCAACTGACTGACCACGGACGAGTGATGCAATGGATCGCAATAGCCCCCACTACCGGTCCGAGCGAGGAGCCTGGGGTTTCGTCACGTTCTTCAGCGCCCTCTTTTTAGCACAAATTGTGTTTATCGCGCTGGCCGCTGGCGGCCCTGCATGGGGATGGTCGATACCAACACGTTGGTGGACCGGTGCAAGCGTGATGGCCTTGTTCATCATCGCTCGCCTCCTTCGGTGGAAGCGGAAAGCGCGCAGACTACTCGGAAAAGAAGAGGATCTTCAGTGGGCCATGCGGGAATGCATGGACGAGGTACGAAAGGCGATCGACAGGTCTGGTCAAGTGCTGCATGATCTGCGTCTCTATATGGATGAGCAGAAACATGCAGCAGACGTGCTTCTTGAGCGGGCCGAGCGGCAACGGCGCCTGCTGGAGGTGGACAAAGATCAGGCCCAGGTGATCCGGCAAATCCTTATAGAAGAATCGGTGCAAAACATACGCACCGGACGTCGCCGCGAATGGATGTTCTTCGCCTTGGGCATGGCCGCATCGATCCCGATCGGAGTGCTGATCAACCTCTACGTGCCCTGACCCATCGCGAGCTCGGCCGAACACCCGGGCACGCCTTCAAGGCCGGTCCACGTGCCTTGCATGCCTGACAAGATCATCACACTCTGACCTGCTGGAACAGGTCAACAACCCAAGATAACCATCGGGCCCGTTCAGTCTGGCAACTCATCGACGCCCTCGACCCCTCCCGGCGACCCTGCGACGTCCCCAACCCTGACGTCCTGACGATCGCCCTCCACGGCACGACACGCTGTACCTTCCCACCGATCACCGGATGATCAGCGGGAGGGTACAGCGAAGGCCAGCGCCCGCGGAGATGTTCCGCTTCCACCCTTCCGAGAGCCATCTCATGCACAGTCGGCCCCGCGCCCGCGGGGATGAGAACGCTCACAGTTGACCCACACTGCCGGGCGCCGCTCGGCGACCTCGCTCCCTGCGCCAGGGCCGCGCCGAAGCTTCTACTCGGATGGCACCACGCGGTTGGCGCCATCCGAGTGGTACAAGACTTCCCCCTGCTGATGGGGTTGAGTCGTCCGCCAGGGTCATGATCTTTCTACTGTTGATCGTTCAGGGACTTCACGCGCAGAGACGCTGCGCTTACTGTGGAGAACCGAAGGGCCTCCTACCTGCAGGACGTCGAATCTGTGCCGATAGGAGGCCCTCCACCGCGCTAGAGGCGGTGGCGCGGGTCGACAGCTTCCCAGATCACCCAAAGGATCAGCCTGGCCGCAGCCAGAGCAGTCTGCAGACGCCGGTGCTTTTCGTCCCGATCGCGGGTGTCGTCGCCCATATCCCCTCCTTGATGGCCGGACCGTCCGGCGCGCAGCGCTGACGCTCCAAGCCCTGGGAGAAAAAGTGGCCACGGTTCCGCCCGCCCATCATGGAGCACGCCAGCCGAGTCGCACAGCCCACGGTTTCGCTGGTAGGGATGTTCTTCACCCTCGTGGGTCGAGATGTGCAGTCCGGCGGAGGACGATCCTCAACCGTACGCCGAATCCGGCCGTTTATGGTCGCCGACCGGTTGGCGAGGGCGCAGCCGACGATGCACGGACGGAGGCGACCGGGCAGCGCAAACCGAGGGACATCCATCGTGTGCCGGACAGCGCCCCGGCGATGCCAACCTCCTGGACCGGCATACTGACCGCGCTCGCCGACCAGCCGACCCTCGACCTCGACCTCGACCTCGACCTCGACCTCGACCTCGACCTCGACCTCGACCTCGACCTCGACAACGGCCTCGACAACGGCCAACGCATGGTTTTCCAGAAGTACCGCTGCAAGGTCACCCTCGCCGACGACACCCCTCCCGCGGAGGAAGCGTTCGCGCCGTGGGAGTACGCGGAGCAGGCGGGCGAGCACGACCACGAGCGGCAGGAGACACACGCATGACGTTCACCGTCTCACTTCCGGACGAATAGCCAGAACCACCAGGTGAGAATCACGAGCCCCAGTGCACCCAACACGGCGGCGAGAACAGGGGATTGGTCTTGCAGGAGCAGCGCAAGACCCACGATGCCGCCCATGACGACACCAGCGACTACGCCGCCCCTGTTCAAAGGCCGCTCGGCCCATGGCAGGGTTTCCGCTTGCTCCTGGGTGTCTACCTGATGCTCGGCGTGGAGCTCGACTGACTGTTGTGAGAGTGATTCCCAAACCATGCCGCAGTTAGGGCAGCGCCATGGGTCTGCGGCGTCGGCGTCGGGGCGGACGCACTGGTGACCTGTCAAGGTGTCGTGCCTTCGGGACCCCACTTGGCCGGGGCCGCTGTGCGCGTCTCAGAGTCCCAGACGAGCAGTTCGTCGGACGGGTCGTAGATGAACCCTGTCTCTCCGTCGCCCCGCGCCCACTTACCTATCGACGTCACGTATCCTCCAACAGGTCGCCTCGCCCTGGACAGTCTCCCCCAGGCCAGACCCCAGACAGGCGCACACGAGCCCGCGAGGTGATGCCGAGTTTGCGCCGGCAGCCCGGTCCTATCCCACAAGCCACCGACACCGGGTCCGTCAACGTCCTCTTGCAGACGCAGCGAGCCATCTCGCCTGCGTTGCCGTCAGCGATCTGTTGGTAGGCGGCGCCCTGGTCGTGAGGACCGGACTGGGGGGTCGGATACTCGGTGGTCTGTCTGCCCCGTGAGGACGCAAGATGATGCGCATGACTTTGACGACTCCCATACTGCACACCGCTCGCCTGCGACTACGACCCTTCGCCGACGCCGACGCGGACCTCCTCTTCGCGCTGCACAGCAGCGCCTACGTGCTGCGCTACTGGGACTCCGCACCGTGGAAGGAACGGGCTCGCGCCGAGCGCTTCATCGCGGCTTGCAGGCAGATGGCGGACGAAGGCACCGGGGCGCGGGTGGCCATCGACCGTGTTTCTGACGGGGCCTTCATCGGCTGGTGCAGCCTGACCCGATGGAACCCGGACTACCGCAGCGCGTCGTTGGGCTACTGCCTCGACGATGCGATGTGGGGCCACGGTTACGCGACGGAGGCCGCGCATGCCTTGCTGCAGTGGGCATTCGACACACTGGACCTGAATCGAGTTCAGGCCGAGACCGATACGCGCAACCTGGCATCTGCCCGGGTTCTGGAGAAGATCGGATTCGAGCGTGAAGGGACGTTGCGGGAAGACTGCGTCGTGAACGGCGAGGTATCCGACTCCTGGGTGTTCGGGTTGATCAGGCGAGAGTGGCGGCCGTCGACCATGCCGATCCCCGCCCGCTAAGTCCGCACGCCCGGTTCTTCTTGGGGTCCGGGCTGAGCTCGGTCAACTTGGCCTACGTGAAAGAAGAGATCATCATCCTCTGACCTGCTGGAATCGTCCGACAACCCTAGATGACCATCGGCCTCCGGGCCCTCGCCACCTGGGCCCTAGATCACCTGACCACCAACTGGTAGCAACCCCCAGCGGGCCGCGATGCAGCCGAAGCGCCGGCCGGTCGTACCGGCCGGCACCCCTCGCTCAGCGACCACAACGGATGGCCGGCCAAGGCCGATTTCTCCACCAGCCTGGCCGACCCGTAGCAAGTGATAATGGCCCGTTATCCGTACATGGGCGATCATGACGGCGCGCTGAGCGGGCGACCCACGCTCCCGGCCGCTGCGCGACTTGGGCACGTTATCCGGTACATCACGCCCGGACGACCGTTCACCCTTGGCGACCAGCATGAGCGTGGCACCGACAATCACCGCATTGTGCGGCGGCAGGTCACCCCTCGCCGCGACCGCCTTTCCTGGCCACGCCGCGCGCAGCCAACGCCAACGCTCCTACGCCTCAGCCGTCGCCCGCCTTCGCCGAGCACCCGGGCACGCCTTCGATGCAACATGCCTTCAGGGCCGGTCAACGTGCCTGACAAGATTATATCGCTTTGACCTGCGAAAAGAGGCCAAGAACCCAAGATAACGATGGTCGCCCGCCACATCAAACGCGCCGGCACCCGACTGCTACCGATGTCCCGCTAACCGCCGACCCCGCCGGGTTCGCCGCGCCCCGCGACCGCGGCACGCAGCCGCAAAGCGATCGCCACGACGATCGCCCGCCGTTGGGCCGCTTGAGGCGATTCTTACTGGCAGGCCGCATTGGAAGAAGGCCGTCGCCGTCGGGCTCGCCGCCGGCCGGGGGCCTGCAGGACAGGATCGGACGGTACTGCCCGGTCTGCGGCGCATGGTTCGTCGCCGGCGTCGACATGCGCCATGACGCCCTCTACGACAGGCCGCGATGCCGTACGGCGGCCTGGCGCTGCGCCGGGTTCATCGCCGACCCGGACCGCGGCTGCCGTCGGGCGGGGTTGACGAACTTGGCCGTGAAGCTGGTCAGTGTCTGGCTGTCGACGTCGAAGAGTCGAGCGGCGATCTGGGCGGCAGCGGTGATGAACCGCTCACGCACGGCGGATTCCGCCACGTGGATCACCTGACCGGCCTCCACCAGCACTCTGCCGCCCACGATGACGGTGTCGACGTCGGTGGAGCCTCCCATCAGCAGGAAACCTTCCAACGGGCGAGGGCGAAGCAGATAGCGCCAGTCATCGATGCGTACCAGAACCAGATCGGCCTGCTTGCCCGTTTCCAGGCTGCCGATCTCTTCCTCCCAGCACAGGGCCTTGGCGGCCAGCCGGGTGGCCATGGCCAGCGCCGTGGTCGGCACGACGGCGGTGTTGTCCGAGCGCAGCTCGTTGTGCATCAGCCAGGCCTGGCGCATGGCCTCGGCCATGCCGCCGATCGGCAGTCCCTCGCCGTCGGTCGACAACGACAGCTCCAGGCCCGCGCGGGCCAGGCGGAGCAGCGTCGGGGTGCCCGACATCGGCGACTCGCCGGTGGTTCCGTACTTGGCCGGAGAGTGGTTGAGCCGGGCGTGCGCTCGCAGCAGCATCGCCTGCTCCGCCTCGTCGGCCCAGGCGCAGTGCACGGCGATCAGGCGGTCGTTGAGCAGGCCCAGCTCGGCGAGGCGCCGGATCGGGGTGGTGCCGAAGCACTGTCGCAGAACATCCGTCTCGTCCGGCAGCGCCGCCACGTGTGTCGCGAACGGCAGCCCATGGCGGTCGGCGAAGGCCGCCAGCCCTGCGCCGAGCTCGTCACTGAGGTTGGCCGTGTAGATGGCCGACGGCATCATCCGGACACGGTCATTGCCTTCGGCCTGGACGGCCCGCCGTACCGACTCGAGACTGTCCAGCACCTCGGCAGACTCGCGGGTACGGCGGAAGCGGCTCTCGCCGGCAGGACAATACCCGTCGCTCGCCCACACGCTGACCGCGCCGCGCAGGCCGAGCCGCACGGTGGCGGCGATCAGGGCCTGCGGCTTGTTCATCGAGCCCACGTCGCCGAAGGTGGTCGTGCCCGTCTTCAGCTGCAGTAGCAGCGCGTATTCGGCGATCGCCGCCGCTTCCTCCGGTTCCAGGGCGTCGGCGAAGGAATAGGCGGCATCGAAGATGGCCGAGAGGGTCCGCACGTCTCCGCCGGCCGCGAAAGGGCCGGGCACATCGGATTGGTCGCACCACGGGTCCGGCAGCCGGCGCCTGGGGCCCAACTGGGCCAGCCCTCGGCCGAGCACCTCGTGCCAGTGCGGGTTGACGAAGCCGGGAAGGATCATCATCGCGCCGGCGTCCATCACCCGCATGCCGGTACGGATCTGCGGATCGAGCTCGGCGACAACGGCATCGACCGTGCGAGACTCGCCCACCGCTACGATCCGCCCCGCCACGACCAGCACGGAGCCCGAGGGGTAGGTCCTGGCCTCCTTGTCGGCCGTATAAACATGGCCGCCACGGATCAGCAGCGCGTTCAACGCAGACCGCTGAGGAACGCGCGGACGGCAGGAGCGACGGCCGCCGCCAGATCGTCGGCGGAGCGCAGGTCGGAGGAGACGGAGACAGGCGCGAGGTGGCCCTGTCGCAGTATCCGTACGACGTGCTCGGCGAGTTCTGTCGGGTGCCGCGCGTCGGTTCCGGGGATCACCAGGGCCGGCGAGCGGACCGCGGCGAGTTCGTCGATGTCGCGGAAGGCCCGATCGTGGCCGATGGCAGCCGCGGCGGCGATGCTGGCCGGATCCGAGCGCGGGATCGCGTCGCGTACCAGGGCCCCGATGACCGGCGGGAACTGTTCCAGGATCGGCGCCCAGGCGGCCTCGATGCCATCGGCGAGCACGCGGGCGGCGAAGGCGTCGAGGAACGCGGTCTCGGCCTCCTTGGCCGGGTCGTCCTCGATGTCTTCGACGCCGATCAGGATGGCGGCGCGTACGCGGTCCGGGTGGGCGAGTGCGGCGCGAAGGGTCACCGTGGCACCCAGGCCGGTGCCGCCCAGTGCCGCGCTCTCGATGCCCAGGTGATCCATCAGAGAGATGACGTCGCAGGTGTACTGATCCCAGGTGTGCCTGGCCGGATCGGCGCAGATCGACCGGCCGTAGCCGCGTACGTCGGGCAGGATCACGGTGTGCAGGTCGGCGAGCCGGTGAGCCAGCGGCAGCAGGCTGTGATGGTCCGGACCGCCGCCGTGCAGGAGGAGCAGCGGCGGCCCGGCCGAGCCGACGGTGGTGGCGTACAACGGGCAGCCGTCACCGCCCTGGTAGGCGAAGGTGTTCATAGAGCAGGTCCTTTCTGTGGCCGGGTCAGGCTGTGTGCGGCGACGCCTCCAGTCGAGGAAAATCTCATATGTGAAGCGAAGGCGCACATAAGGCAGGCTAGAAGAGCATGCATCGCAGCGGCAAAGACGAAATTCCTGCGATACTCATAGCCAAATGGCTATCGACAACCGCGTCTCGCTGCACAAGCTCGAGGTCTTCTGCGCCGTCGTGGAGCAAGCAGGCGTCGGGCGCGCCGCCGCCCACCTCTACGTCTCGCAGCCCGTGGTGAGCGGGCACATCCGCTCGCTGGAGGAGCGGCTGGGCGTTGCGCTCTTCCACCGCGTGGGGCAGCGCCTGGAGCTCACCGACGCCGGCCACGCCGCCTATCGATGGTCCCGCGACACGCTGCGCCGCAGCAACGAACTCGAACGCGAGCTCACCGGCCTCACCGGCGGCACCACGGGAGCCGCGGCGATCGCCACCAGCATGACCGTCGGCAGCTACCTGCTGCCACCGATCCTCACCGACTTCGCCCTCTCCCATCCCGACGCCAGAATCGCGGCACACGTGTTCGACCCGAACCAGATCTGGGAGGCCGTCACCTCCGGACTGTGCGACCTGGCCGTGCCCATCGCCCCGCGGATCCCCTACGGACGCGGTCTCACCGGCGAACTCGTCGGCCACCAAGATCTCGTACTCACCGGCGCACCCGACGTCGCAGACGACTGCGTCTCGGTGAGCGAGCTGAGCCGGCTGCCCTTCGTCTCCACGCCGCGTGGCTCCATCCGGCGAGACATCGAGGACATGGAGCTCGCGCAGCTCGGCATCACCGACCGCGAAGTGGTCATCGAGTTCGGCCACCCCGAAGCGATCAAGCACGCCGTCCGCGCCGGTCTCGGTGTCGCGCTGCTCTTCCGCGCCTCGGTCGCCGCCGACCTGGCCGCAGGCTCGCTCCAGGAGATCCAGATCGCCGACGCCCGGCCGCGCCTGCCGGTCTTCGTCGTCTGGCGCACCGACAAACGCCTGTCACCCTTGCAGCGAACCCTGATCACCGTCATCCGCGATGAGCTGGCCTCCTGACCTCAGGCACTGACCGCGTTGACGCGGGTTCCGGTGGTCACGAAACTCCCGCGCCGGCGCGGAGAGCGGCCGGGTGACCTTGGGAGATCAGGCCGGCTCAGGGGTGCCCATCAGCTTGCCGAGACCGCTGACCGCGGCCCGGAGCTGCCCGGTCAGCGACTCGCCGTCGTCCGCGGACCAGCCCAGGGCGTATCCGGCCCTGCGCATGACCGCCATCCCGCCGTGCACCGCGCCGATCGGACCATGATCGTTCTCAGTGCCAACGGCTGTACCGATGTTCCTTGACCAGCGCCAGGCCCTCCTCACCGTCGGCGGCCTCGGCCACCACCTCGATGTCGTCTTCGAGGTCGAGCAGCGCGCGAAATCCGCTGCGCAGGAGCGGCTGGTCGTCGACCAGCAGGACCCGGATCATGACGTCCGGTCCACGGGAGTTCGGCCTGGACGGTGAAGCCTCCCTCGCCGCGTGGCTCGGCGCGCAGGCGACCGCCGAGGGCGGTGACCCGTTCGCGCATCCCCAGCAGCCCGACGCCGGGCACCGGGGCGCTGCCAGGCGTGGCCTTGCCGTCGTCATCGATGCGGATCGCCAGAGCGTCCGGACGGCACTCGATCCGAACCGACGCCGTCGCGGCGGCGGCATGCCGGGCGACGTTGGTGAGCGACTCCTGAACGATCCGGTAGACGATCCTGCTCACCGCGGCCGGCACGTCATGTTCCAGGACGCAACATGCGCGCACCCTAGCCCGATGCCCGCGCGAGCGACTCCTTCGCAGAGACGATCGGCCGGCTACCGCACCCGCAGTACCTTTGCCGCTCCTGCCGCGTCGGCGGCAGCAGGCTGCCGCATCGGCGGCATCACACATTGCCCTCGTAGGCGGGACGACCCGCGGTGGGTCCAGCGGACATGCTCAGACGACATCCAGTCGCAGGAAAGAAGGAGCACCGCATGTCCGTGCGTCACCTGCTTGCCGCCGCCGTAACCGTCCCGCTCGCCATCTGTGGGCTTGCCACACCGGCGGCCGCGCACGTCTTGACCCAGCCGGACCCTGTCAGTGCCTACGCCCTGACCGCCGGGCGTCTGTGGTCCGCGGTGGCCGCGCTGCTCGGGCTGGCCGGCGTGGCCATCGGTGGGCTGGCTCTGGCCCGCGCGGCCGGTCGCATCGGCACCGGCTCTGGGCGAAGGGGTGCCGTCGTGGCCCTGGCAGCGGGGCTGGCCGGCATGGTCATCGGCGGACTGGTCGTGGCCGCCGCCGACGGCGGTCCCGGCACCGGCTACGGCATAGTCGGAGGCTACGTGGCCCTCGTGGTGGGGCTGGTCGCCACGGTTGTCGGTGGGCTGGCTCTGGCCCGCTCCCGCCGCGCCACCGCATCACCGCGCCCCCGAACCGGCTGATCACCGCACCGACGAGCACGCCCGGGGCAGGAGTCGTCTGCGCGGAACTGCGTAGCCGCTGCCATCCGCTGTCGGGAGGCCGCGACTGCCTCGACGGCGCGATCATCCATTCCGTGAAACCCCTCCCAGGCGCTCGCGCTCGTCACCGGCACCACCTCGGCCGGCATAGGCCAGTCACCGCAACTGCACACGCTGTGGGCGCCCGTCATTCGACCGAAAGGATCCTCGATGTCTGTCCTGTTTGTGCTTGCCGCACACGCGGCCTCGCCAATCTGTACAACGCCGGCAGAATGCGCGGGCCAGGGCTTCGGTACTTTCCTCGGGACCCCTGAGCGAATCTGGGCCAGTGTGGCCGCACTGGTGGCGCTGGGCGGCGTGGTCATCGGCTGGCTGGCGCTGCGCTCCGTCCGTCGTATCGGCGACGGCGGGAGAAGGGGAGCCATCGTGGCCCTGGTGGCGGGGCTGACCGGCGGACTCAACGGCGCGGTGAAACTGGCTGTCGCCGACGGTGGTCTCGGCACCGGCAACGGAGTATTCGGGGCGGCCTTGGCCCTGGCGCTTGGCCTGGTCGGCGCGGCCCTCGGCGGGCTGGCTCTGGCCCGCTCCCGCCGCACCGAGCTGAGCGGCTGACCGCAGCAAATACAAGCGCGCGATCGAGGCACTGATGACCGTACGCACCTCGATCATCACACGGCGCCGCTTCTCGTGATCTTGTACGTACAGGCAGGCAGCTCTACATCAACAAGTGCGGCTGCCCTACTACTGGTCCGACAATTACGCCAAGGCCACGGTCAACGTCTGCCGAAAGGTGAACGCCGCGGCCGCAGCAGCAGGAGGCTGACGTGTTACACGTGATCGGCGCGGGATTCCCGCGTACCGGAACCAGATCGATGAAGGCCGCGCTGGAAAGGCTGGGATTCGGTCCCTGCTACCACATGGCCGAGATCGGGAGCAATCCCGACCACGTCGACCGGTGGCTGCCCGCCGTCTCCGGCCTGCCGCTGGACTGGGACAGCGTGCTCGACGGCTACCGATCCGCCCAGGACTGGCCGGCCAGTTTCTTCTGGCGCGAGCAGGCGGAGGCCTACCCGGACGCGAAAATCGTCCTGACCGTCCGCGATCCGCATCGCTGGTATGTCAGCATGCAGGCTCTGATCGCCACCCGCCGGGACGTGCCGCCGGATCTGCCCGAAGCGGGGGCCGCGGTACTCAGGACGATGGAGAGGCTCCGCCCGGTTCTCGATCTCATCGGAGAGTCCACCTTCGGCGACACCTGGGACTTCCAGCGGGGCATGCCCGACGAAGAGATCGCGGTAGCGGCGTTCCACCGTCACGTGGCCGTTGTCCAGAAGAGCCTGCCCGCGGATCGCCTCCTGGTGTTCGACGTCCGCGAGGGCTGGGAGCCGCTCTGCCGGTTCCTGGGCGTCGACGCCCCCGCCGGCGAGCCGTTCCCGCGCCTCAACGACTCCGAGACCATGCGGCGTGCGCTGCAACAACTGTTGACCGATGGCAGCATCGACTCGACTTTCATTTCCGGCACGCACGATTGAACGGCATCACCGCGCCTTTCCACAGGACCGTCCTGCGGAGGTGCGCGGAGGTCGTCCTCGCCCCCTATCAATGCGACGCTGGTCCGATCCGGAAGACCGGACCAGAGCCCTGGACGAACACACCAAGAACACTGCCTTTCCGTACGGGCCGGCCCGCCTGGTCGCCCACAGGTCGACCACTTCAGGTCCGCCTGTCCACCAGCCGCATGCGCGACTGCCTCCAGCCCATCCCCGTCGAGGAGTAACGCGGTATCGGCCAGCCATGGGTCCATGGGCGCCGCCCGGCGACCTGATCAACGTGACGATTGTCAAGAAACTTCCGAGAACACGGACTCCGTCGAGCCGAGACGGCGGGGCGCCCGCTCCACCCCGCTACCCGCCGCCTACGAGCACCTGCTCGCCGACTACACCGCCTCGCTGGAACAAGTGCTGCTGGCGGCCGACACCCGCCGCACCTCCGCCTCCCGGGTGCGGATGTACCTGGCGTGGCTGACCGAGCGACCCGCCACCGACGCCCGTGCCCGGAACTGGCCGGGCGCCTCAGTGCGTGACTACCGCCTCTATTTGCTGCGCGAGGCCGACCCCAAACGCTCGGTGCGCTACGTCAACAACGCCCTGGCCGCGCTCGACGACTTCCCCCTGCGCCGCGGCCTGGGCAAGGCCGCCATCGCCCGCGAGGCCGCCGGTCTCGCCAAGGGCTGGCGCGACCTTCCCATCGAGCAGATTCGCGAGCTGAGGCGGCACAAGAACCTGACAGCCCATCTGGAAACCCTGGTCGGCTACCTGGCTCATGGCCCGGTTCGTGAGCGGCTGGTCACCTGGACCGGCGACCCGATCGCTCCTGCCTTGACCAGTCCCCAGTGATCAGGTCGCCTCAACTGACTGGCATCCAAGCGAAGTTCAGAGAAACAAGCGTGTTCATGCTGGCAAGGGGTCCCGTAGGGTCGGGCATCCTCCGAGCTCGACTTCGCGCTGGTCGAAGTGTCCTTCGAACCCGAGCCATTCGGAGTCGGTCACCAGACGGTACTCATCGGCCAGTCGGGTCTGGCGGCGGCGCTGTTTCACTCCCTGGCCGATGAGACCCGGCTGCGTATCGTGGCCCGGCCGGCCCGCGGCGAGGCCCGGGTGGCGGACCTGACCACCCAGCTCGGACTGGCCCAGTCCACGGTGTCCAAGCACCTGGCCTGCCTGCGCGACTGCGGCCTAATCGACTACCGCGCCGAAGGACGCCAGTCCTTCTACTCCCTGATCCGTCCCGAGCTGATGGACCTGCTGGGCTCGGCGGAGCACCTGCTGGCCGCCACCAGCCACGCCGTGACGCTGTGTCCCGCCCACGGCACCCAGCCGGTCGGCGGCGCCAGGAACCTGGCGGCCGAGCTCGACCACGACCTGGCGCACCTCGGCGAACGGAGCACCGACCACGTCGAAGGAGGGGCGGTGTCGTGACCACGCTGAACCTGACCACCCCGGCCCGGCGTACGTTACTGCAACGCCGCATCCAACTGCTGGTCGCCGCCACCATCACCTACAACATGATCGAAGCGGCGGTCGCCATCACCGCCGGCACCATCGCCTCTTCGGCGGCGCTGATCGGGTTCGGTCTGGACTCGATCGTGGAGGTCTCCTCGACCGCTGCGGTGGCCTGGCAGTTCTCCGCCGCCGATCACGAACGCCGGGAACGGGCCGCGCTGCACGGACATGACGAAGGCCCGCCAACGGAAAGACAGTGGACAGTGATGGCCGGGGTGGGGATGTTCACCCCGGCGACCATGGCGCAGCGACAGGACGATGCCGGAACCCGCTTCGGGCTCCACACCGTCCAGCGCCAGCTCGTGGCCGCGGACGGCGCGGACCCACGTGAGGGGAATCGTCATGGCGACGACTATGTCAGCGGGCACCGACAATCGTCCCGGTCTCGAACGCCGGAGGGTGCTTGATCACGGTTTGGTGTCGCGCGACCAGATGATCTTGACGTGGGAGCACCCGTGAGACGTTATTAGAACGCATGTTCCCGTCCCGGCAGGAGGCTCTCGTGTCCCCATCCCTGGTTCGCCGATTAGTCGCTTACTGCGGCGCCGCCGGCCTGATCACCGGCCTGATCACCGTCACGGCCCCCGCCGCCTCGGCGGCCGCCACCACCACCGACCTCGGGGTCACTGACTCCTACACTGCCGACCTAGCCGTCGGCGGCGGCCGGGTGTTCGTTCCCGCCGGCGACCGCATCATCGTGGCCGACACCGACGGAAACCTCACCGGCGGCGTCGTCACCGGCCTGCCCGGCCTCCAAGAGCTGGCCGTGAACGCGGACGGCACCCGCCTGTACGCGGCTCTCACCGGCCCGAACGAGGTCGCCGAGATCGACACCGCGAGCCTCGCCGTCACCCGCCGGATCGACCTGTCGGCCCACCCCTGCCCGTCCACCCTGGCGTTGCTGGGCGAGCGGTTGTGGGTGGGGCACGGATGCGACAACGGCCCCGGCGGCGTCGTCGGCCTGGATCTCAGCGCGAGCGCCCCGGCGCCCCTGGCGGTCGGGGGCGAGCACCTGCGGCCCCCCGTGCTCGCGGCCGCCGGCGACACGCTCGTGGTCGGCCAGACCGCCCTGCACCACGCCGACATGCTGGTCTATGACCTCGGCGAGGGCGCCCCCGCGCTGCGCGGCACGATCGACGGCGAGGAGTGGCGCATCGACTCCCTGCGCGACCTCACCCTGAGCTCCGACGGCGGCACTCTGTTCAGCGCGGCCGACACCCCCGGTCACTTCACCAGGTACGACACCAGGACCCTGGCGGCGACCGGCACCTACGGCGACGGCTGGGACGGGTACCCGTCCGCCGTGGCGCTCGGCTCGGACGGCGCGTACGTCGCGGCCGGACGCCAGTGGGGCAGCACCGACCTCACCCTCTACGACGCCGCGACGGGCGCGGAGCTGTTCACGGCCGACCAGCCGGACGCCGAACTGCTCCCGGACGGCGTCGCCTTCTCCGGCACGGACGTCTTCGCGCTGCTGCGCAGTTCCACGGACCGGCTGCTGCTGTGGCGGGTGACGGGCGTCGCGCTACCGGCCACCAAGCTCACGGTGACGGCCCCCGCGGACGCGTACGCCGGCGCGCCGATCACCGTCGAGGGGCGGCTCACCCGCGCCGATGGCGAGGCGCTCGGGCTCAAGCCGCTCACAGTGATCCAGTACCTGCCCGGCTGGACGAAACTGCCGATCACCGGCGTAACGACGCGGCAGGACGGCACGTTCACCTTCCAGGACACGCCCGTCTTCGAGCTGCCGCCGTACGTCGGCGAGGTGATCTACTTGGTGTTCTGGGACGGCGACGACGGCCACCGCCGCAGCAGCGCCTCCGTCACCGTGACGGTCAAGCGCCAAGCCACGCTCACCCTGACAGGGCCGCAGTCCGGCGTCCCCGGCACGGCCGTGGAGCTGAGCGGCATCCTGACAGCGGGCGGCAGGCCGCCCTCTCCGAGGTCCACGCTCACCCTGTACGTCAAGGGCGCCAGCGGTAAGACCGTCAAGCTCCCACCGGTGAGGGTGAACGCCGACGGCACGTACACGTTCACCGACACGCCCGCCAACGCCGGCAGGTACAGCTACCTAGTGAGCTATGCGGGGGACGGCGGGACCGGACCGGCCCAGGCCACCCATCAGATCATCGTCAAGTGACCCGATGAGCGGTGCCCGGCCGCCGGGCCGGGCACCTCGGCCGGGATCCGGTGGTGACTCACCAGGCCCTGCCGACGTGTTCCAGGAGGCAGGGGACGTACGTCAGGTACGCCTGGATCAGGAGCACCAGCACGTCCGCCGAACGCGGTCGCCAGTAGCCGCTCATCGGCTTCCTTCCCATGCGCGGATTCACGCCGTAGCGCCTGGGCGGAGGGTCGGAGCAAAGGACCTGTGCCATCGAACGCTGACCTGACCCTGCCCGAAAACTCGCCCAAGAACGACGCGTCAGAGTGCATCTGGCGCACGACCGAGGAAGTCGCAGCCATTCTCAAAGTCGATCCGTCAACCATCCGCCGCTGGCGTACCGCCCAGCCGCCTCAAGGGCCGCCGTTCGTCCGGCTGACGGCCCGGTTGACCCTCTACAGCACCCACGACCTCCAGCACTGGCTGGCCGAGCACCGCATCGACCCCCGCGAGGTGGCCTGATGGCGCGGCCCGAACTACCCCCCGTCGGCATCGCGCTCGCCGCTGACATCGAAGTACGCGCGGGCAGCAACCTCTACCGCGCGCGTGTGCGATGGTTCGATCCAGCCACGGGCAAACGGCGATCCAAGTCGGTGGCCCTGGCCACCAAGGAAGCCGCCGCGACATGGGTCGCCGAGTTGGAGAGCGCCGCACGTGGCGGCGTCGATCCCAACACCGCGACCATGACCCTCGGCGAATACGGCCGGCGGATCATGCATCTGGCCGTCCGCGGCCTGGAGGCCAAAACCCTCGACCCCTACCTCGCCGGGTGGCGTAAGCGCGTCGAACCCAGCCTGGGGCACCTGCCCGTCCGCATGATCACCAACGGCGCGGTCGATCGTACGGTCCACGGCTGGATCGCCGACGAATGCACTCGATCCACGGTCAAGAACAGCCTGGCCATCCTGGTCCGGGTCATGGAGCAGGCCGTACGGGACGGCATCATCGACCGCAACCCGGCCAGGGTCACCGGCTGGCAGCGGGAGTTCAAGAAGGCTGAGGACGAGCTGGACGACCCGCGAACGCTGGCGTTGCCGGACTGGGCGGCGCTGGAACGGCTGGCCCGTACGCTCGTGGCGCGCTCGACCGGCGCCTACCCGGGCTGGGGCGACATCGTGATCTTCGCCGCGTGCACGGCGGCGCGCATCGGCGAGGTGTCCGGGGTCCGCACGGGCGACATCGACACAGGCACGTGGACCTGGACCCTGCGCAGGCAGACCACACCGAGCCCCGGCGGCCTCGTGGACAAGGGAACCAAGGGCAAGCGAGCCCGCAAGGTGCCGATCATCGCCGAGGTGCGGGAGCTGGTCCTGAGACGGATGGAGGCCACCGGCGAGGAGCCGGCCGCGCGGCTGTTCACCGGTCCCAGGGGCGGCCGCATCACCACGGCCGTTCTGAGAGACGCCACGCACTGGGACGAGGTCGTGGCCGCCCTGGGCTACGAACACCTCCGCCGCCATGATCTACGCCACACCGGCCTGACCTGGATGGCCGATGCCGGTGTCCCGATCCATGTCCTGCGCAAGATCGCCGGGCATGGGTCGCTGACGACGACGCAGTGCTACCTGCATCCGGACCTGCGCGCAGTCACCGACGCCGGTACGGCGCTGAGTGCGCATCTGCGTGCTCCAGGCCCCGGGTGGTCCCCAAGTGGTCCCCAGCTCCGGTTGATCAAGGGCGGCGGATGATCGACCGCTGGAAACGAGGAAAGCCCGTCACCTTGGAGAACACTCCAATTGACGGGCTTTGCCCAACCGTCGGGACGACAGGATTTGACCTGCGACCCCTTGACCCCCAGAACGTTGGAGTAGACGTTTCCGCACGTCAAACCACATATGAAACCGAGCCCAATGTTCGCCGACCCGGGCGCTGTGCCCCTCCAGGAACAGCGTGTGGTCCCAAACTGGTCCCAACGTCCATGCTCTGCTTCTGCCCGGCAACAGCACTCGAACGCCGCCCTGCCTGTTCCGAGACGATCGACCTGGCCGGGCCGTCTTTCGCCGGCCTCCTCCGGCCACACGAGGCCAACGCCAGCCTTCTCGACCCGCGGATCGCCAGCGCCCGCACTGCTGGCCGACCTTACCTGTACGCCTTCATCCGCTGCCTCGACCAGGACCGCGACGACCCAATTGATCGCAACGCCGCCAACGACGACCGCTCAGAAGCAAGAATCTTGGTCTGGAAGAGGTGGTGTGAAAGCGGCCTGAGGTTTCTCATCATCCCTGAGATATCGGATTGGCGACTGCCCACGCGAGCGGAAGATCAACGCGGTTAAGTGGAGCTTGCGACTCTCTTCTGTGTTGGGAGGACGGCCGTTGCGAACGTTAAAGACTGCTGGGCGCGTCTTTGTGGGGGCGTCCCTGACGGTCGCTGCGGGAATAGCGATCAACCAGATCCTGGTCGATGGGACGCTGAGCTGGAGCTGGGGATACCTGGCTCCCCCAGGGCCGGAGATCGCCCGTGCACGCCAGGAGATGACCTGCATGGCCATGGCCAGGGTGGATGGCATTATCGGCAGGGCGCAGGATCGGGCATTGAGTCAACGACTGGCTTCGCCGGACATGCGGACGCTGCCGTCGGCATCCGTGACCCTGACGGACACCTGATTATCCTTTTGCTTGCTCAATACGATGACACCTCCCTTACATCCATCGCCACGGACGCGGCCAAGTCCCAGTGTGAGCTCTTTGTCCGAGGCCTTTTTCATGGCGAGAGTGGCGGTGCAGTGATACTTGGCACCCCACCGGATGGTGGTCGCATCGGTCCCCTTCTCCGCCGCTTTTGTCATGGGGATCGTCACCGGGAAAACGGTCCCGCTGTCCAGGCGGGTCAGGGTGCCTACCCAGGTACCGGTGAAGAAGGTGGAATCGTCGCTGGCTGTCGCTGACGGTGCGGTATCGGGGAGGGACAGCCCAGAGCCCAGGGCATGGATAACGCCGACCGCGATCGCCGAGGCCAGGACGAGTGCCAGTGACCACATGATGGCCAGGGGCCACCTGTTGGGCCGCCTGCCATTGGCTTTCGAGGAGCCAGGAGAAACCGTGCTTGAAGAGATCGGCCGGGCGCTTGCCGGAATGTGTGGCGGATCGATCGGCTGGGACGGATCAGCCGTGGCGGGCCGGGCAGTCTGGGGATGTTCATGGGTGGAAGGCGGAGCGACGTGCCGGTCGCGGATTCGGGACGGGTTCCCCGCCTTTTCTGTCCACGCCGCGAGATTCGCCCTGGTTGCCAAGGTTTCGGGGTGCTTTGGTCCGAGCACGCGCTCTCGTATCGGCAGCAGCGCGGCGTACTGGTCGCGAGCTCGGGCCGCGTCTCCCGCTCGGCCGGTGAAATAGGCCAGGTGAGCGCGTACGGTTAGCGTGTCGGGGTGTTCGGGGCCGAGTACGCGTTCGCGTATCGGCAGGAGAGCGGTGTACTGGTTGCGGGCTGCAACGGCATCACCAGCCCAGCCGGTGAAATAGGCCAGGTGAGCGCGTACGGTTAGCGTGTCGGGGTGCTCGGGGCCGAATACGCGCTCGCGTACGCGTAGCAGCGTAGCGAACTGGTCACGGGCTCCGGCTCTGTTTCCTGCTTGTCCTGTCCAATAGGCCAGTTCGGTTCGTACGGTCAACGTGTCGGGGTGCTCGGGCCCCTGTACGCGTTCCCGTACGGGCAACAACGTTGCGAACTGGTCACGGGCCCCAGCGACGTCTCCTGCTTGCCCTGTCCAATAGGCCAGTTCGGTTCGTACGGTCAACGTGTCGGGGTGCTCGGGCCCGGACATTTGCTGGAGGGGCAACAGCGTGGCGAACTCGTCGCGTGCTCCCACCGCATCTCCCGCCAGCCCTGTCCAGTGAGCAAAATTCGTCCACACGTGCAATGTGGTCGGATGCTGAGATCCTGAGACTCGTCGGACCAGGGGCAGCAGGTCGGCGAACTGTTCGCGGGCGCTGATCGCATCTCCCGCGCGTCCGGTCAGGACAGCCAAGAGGCCGCGAGAGGCTATCGTGGCGGGATGCTCGGTCCCGTGTATTTCCCGAGTAGCATCATAGATTTGCCGACAGAGGGTGCGAGCGGTGGTGTAGTCGCCGCTGGCCTCCAGGTAGCTGAGCATCTTCCGCATGCCACTTGAGCCCAGCCCCAAAGTGGCGTGAGCGTGGGGAAGGAGACGAGCGTAGGCGGGCCAGGAGGCAGGTTGATCCGGATCCTGAGGGATCTTGGTTTCCAGGAGCATGGCGGCCACCCGGCGCCATTCCAACAGTCTAAGGCCGGACCGGCCAGGACCGCTGTTGGAGGATCCCTCGGCAGAGAGGTGATCCAGCGTGATGGCCTGGACGAGACGGTGGATCGATGTCAAGCCTTGAACTGGTGGACTGATCAGCGAGTAGCGACCTAGCGCGGTGACCGCCTCGTCCACGACGAAGGGGCTGTCGAACAGCGGAGCCAGGCGCCGGACGACCTCGCCCTGATCGGGGCCCAGCGGGCGGTGATGGTGTGCCGGTTGCCGATGACCGGTAAGTAGCAACCCGATAGGAATATCGTCAGGGCTGTAGCAAGCAAGCAGGCGCAACAGGGCGATCGCTATCGGTGTGGCGTGCTGAAGTTGATCGAGAGTCAGCGACCAAGTGGAGGCGACCCGCTGGTCGTATCCGGTGGGATCGCCATGGGCGAGGAGTTCCGCCCGTTGATCATTGAGGAGTCCCAGGTAGTCGTCCAATGTCCGGCCGGTGGCGCTCAGGTAGGCGGCCGCCTGTTCGAGCGCCAGGGGCAATCCTCCCAACTGCTCGGCGACCCGTCTCGCGGCCTCGTGATCATCGCGATCCGAGGCGGTACGCGAGATGAGAAAGTCAGCGGCTATGTCCCCGTCCAAGGCCGAGACTTCCCAGCCCTGAATGGAAGGCCAATGTGCTGAGCGACTAGTGACGATGACATGGCCCTGCCCCACGGGGGGTAGAACCGTTCGCAATGCCACTGCGTCGATGGCGTTGTCGATGATCAACAGCCAAGAATCGGCACGTGCGGCCAGCGCCGCATGGACCTGCGTCACCGGGTCGGCGGCGTCCACCAGATCGCGTACTCCCAGTAATACCGCCAGCTCGCCCAACTGCGCTGACAATGTCGTGGGATCCTGGGCCGCTAGCTGCCAGATCAGCCCGTAGGTGTGGCTGTGGCGATGGGCGTACTCCACAGCGAGGCTGGTTTTGCCCATTCCTCCCAATCCATGGAGGACGACGATCTGCGGTCCTGGTCGGCCCTCGGCCGCCAACCGGGTGCGCAACTCCATCAGTGCCGTTTCCCTGCCCGCAAGGAAGGCCGGCCGGGGTGCCAGACGCACCGGCCGCGATGCCACAGGCGTCCGATGCTGATAAAGCGCACCGATCGCGATTCCGCGGCGGTCGGCGTAGATCAGCGGATATGCCCCAGTCGAGGGCCTTGGAGGATCTTCGGGTACGGTCAGGCCGAAGCCGGACCCGGCTGCGAAGGGTTGGGCGGCTCCGCGCCGGGTGGCGACGGCGGGAAGGAAGGTAGTGGTGGCACCGAGCCATGGATGACGCCTGCGGCCACTGAGCCGCGGTCGGCCTTGATATGCATGTCGCGGTTGACCGCCACACCATGATCTCCGGCGCTTGCTGTGCCGATGGGGTCATGGTCACGCAGATGAGCAACGGCCTGCTCCAACTGGGCGGCGAAAGTCGTATCGTCTTCGGCGGCGTCGGCTATCGCCAGTTGCACGCGCTGCACGCTGCGCTCACTTTCGACACCTCGTGCGGCTTCACGCTCCAGTCTGACCAGCGCAGGATCTTCGCCTAGTTTCGCCCGTACCACCTCATGCAGTCGGTCCATCCCCGAGTCCAGCGCATGATCGACTTCAGCGTCCGCCCGACCGGCTACACGCTTCCATTTGCGCACCAGGTAGGCCACCGCGTATCCGATCAGCAATTCCAGGCCCATGGTTGGTTATCTCCCGTCACTTGACTCGCGTCGTTGGAGTACGCAATTCCGGCAGAAGCTATTTTGTATGCCCTCTGGTCGCCGTTTCGCGGTCTCCTCTAAGAATATAATCGATTAGTAGGTGGGCTGCTAATTTATATCTATAGCTGCTCAAGAAACCTCGCGCGCATGGTCTGAGCTGGAGTTTCTCCGGATGTCACGCGACTGGGCGGTATCCGTTGATCGCTTTCCGGAAGTGGATCAGGACATCGCTGAGGAGTACGCGCGTGACGTTCGGGAGGCCGTGCAGGCAGAGGGAGAAGGAGGTAGATCATGCCACGGTATTCCTCCGGGCTCGCCAACGATGTCCTGCTTCCGCCGCCGCAACTGGTACACCCGCCGTCCTTCCCCTTCACCAAGACCTCCTTCGCCAGCAACACGATCTGATCCTCGGTCCTGGAGTTAGATGTGTAGGCCTTTTAAGGTCCCCCACTCCCGGACCTCGGCCACCCCACTTCAAGATCGTGAATGCTGGAGATTCGAGCGTCCAGCCATCCCCGTGACCTGGAACGATTCGGGAACCATCACAAGATGCGACACCAACCTCGGGTCACCGTTCCGCTCCGAGATGCCGAACCGTACCGGCCGCGACAAGCGCGCTGCTGTACCGGGGCAGCCGCCTGGACGCCGCCGGGAGCTGGGCCGAAGCCGCCCATGCCGTACCGAGGACGAGCTCCACCCGGCGGTAAGGGCGCTCCTGACCGCGTCGGGCCTGCTGCCCCGCCGGACCGCCGTCACCGCCGCCCCGTCCGCACTGACCCTGATCCCCATCACTGCCGCGATCTACGCCTTCATCCAGCGTGGCGAGGCGGAACGGCCACGCGACACCGCCGTCTACGAGCGCGTCCTGTCCGAAGCAGACCGGACCTCCGGCCCTGACGGGGCACTGTCCGCTCAGCTGACCCTGCTGGCCCACCGCCGACAGCACTCCGACGAGACCCGCACCCGCCTGCTCGCTACCCAGTACATGCCGTTGAACACCCTGGTGCACGGTCACGACGACGACGTCACCGCGGTGGCGTTCAGCCGGGACGGCAGCACGCTGACCAGCGCCGGAGCCGACGATTCGGTGCGGCTGTGGGACATCAGCGACCCCGGCTACCCCGCCCCGCGAGCCGGTCGCATCCTCCCTCGGGCACGAGACCGGCGAACCCGGTAATGCTGTCCTCCTCAGCACTAGGGATTTCCCGGAGGCGCCCCCTCATTCCCTGTCGCCATCCTGGGTACATGACCACACCGATCCGGCAGCTACCCCGCCCGCCCGAATACGGGGACTTACGCGAGTTCCCCGCCATCGTCGAACCCCGCATCCGTGATCTTCCGCCGCCTGACGACCCGGGCATCGACGAATGGGAGCCCTTCGGCTCGGAGCGCAAGGAACTGCCCACGAGCAACGAGCTGGTGCAGCGGCTACGCGCCACGGTGTTCGGCGACGAGCGGCTCAGGCGGCTGCTGGAGGGCAAGCGGCATGTCGTGATCGGTGCCGCGCTGCGGCACGACGACAAGAGGCCATCGGCGCACGGCATCGTGTCCATCTACAACTACAGCGACGACGTGTCCTACGAGGTGCGCTTCGACCACGAGCTGCGCCTGCTGGAGGTGGTGGAGAGCGTCGAGCAGCCGCCGCTGGCGGAGGAGGAGATCGCCAGGGCGACCGAGATCGCCCGCTCGGATGAGCGGGTGGCCCGGCGGCTGCGGCCCGAATACCAGGCATTCGTGCTGCTGGTCAGTGCCGTGGAGCACGGTGATGAGCATTACCGCCAACGCCGCGCCTATGTCGGCTTCGGGCCCGAGGACGAGCGGATGCCAGCGGTTCGCGTGATCGTCGACCTCGGCACCAAACGGGTGGTGGGACGCGATGAGTGAGGCGGGAAGCATCGTCTGGCCGAGCGCGCAGGAACCTCTGTGGCGGCTGGAGTGGCGGCTGGCCGACAGCCCGGACCAGGAGGGCATCGTGATCCGCAGCGCGCGCTACCGAGATCACCAGGTCTTCTACAAGGCGAGCCTGCCGTCGCTCCGGGTCCAGTATGACGGGCCGTGCGGGCCGTACAAGGATCCGCTCAACTACAACAACGCCCAGCCCACCGCGCGCTGCCCCAACCAGCGGGTGTGCGTCTACTCCTATACCAGCAATGGTTTCAGGGCGCTGGGTGTGGAGTCCTATCACCGCATCGGGGCCTATCGGTTGACGCATCGGTGGGTTTTCTGGGAACACGGCTGGATCATGCCGCGCCTCTACAGTGCGGGCCTGCAGTGCAACTACGACCATCGCCACCACGCTTACTGGCGTTTCGACTTCGACATCGACAACGCCGGCCGCGACCTGGCCTTCGAGTACAACACCTACACACCCGACATTGGGTGGGGCCCGGGCTGGCACTCCAAGCCGTCCGAGATCACCCGCCGGAAATGGCCCTCGTCCAACCGCCGCTGGGCCGTCATGGACCTCGACAGCAGCCGAGGCTATTTCGTCCTGCCAGGTCCCAACGATGGCGTGGCTGACGCGTTCTCCACATCGGATCTGTGGGTGCTGCGCTACCGGAGCGAGGAGGACCTGTACGGCCGACAGGGAAGCGCTGCCGCCGATGGCCTGAGCACGCATCTGACGGGCGAGGACACCAACGGCCGGGACATCGTCTTGTGGTACTGCGCCCATCTTGGCCACAGCGCGGACCATGGCGGCGACGACTGGCACGGCATCGGGCCCAACCTCGCACCGTTCGGCGCCTGGTAGCCAATCGAGAATTCCGCCCTGGTCGACGCTTCGTACCGGGTCCTTATGGGTCCCCTCGAAATATCGTGGCAGGAAGCGCTATGCCGTTTGTCTCGGCGGTTGTGATGGTGATCGCTGACAACTGTTGAAGGCGCGGGAAATATCGGGCTGACGACCTCTTACGTGAGGATCACCTTGGTCCCCCATCCACGCAGCCAGACAACAGGGACGCTGGCGGTTTTGCGCGTGGTGGCCTGTCCGAGATCGTTGGCCCCGCCGTAGACGACTACTGGAATGTCGTAGAGCCCGACTACCGGATACGCGTACAGAGACTGTCTTCGCCCAGGCGACGCAGCGGGGATCTCCCCCGAGATCTCGGCATGCTTGGTGTGCCCCTCGGTGAAGGTCCGGCTGCGGGACGCCACGGTGGTGAAGGCGCGGGTCACTGAGTCGGTCCAGCGGATGCCGCTGCTGCTCGACGATCCGAGTTTTTGCCCGAGGGTGAACATGGACTCGATGCTGAACCCAGCCGTCAGCTCGTGGGTGCGCTTCTCCTCTTGCGACAGTTCCAGACCGCTGGCCAGGGTCACGATCGAGGTCACGGAGGTCTCTCCACCCTTCGCAAGTGAGGTGGAGGTCTGGGTGCTGAGGCGCTCCGATTAAACCGAAACGCCTGTTGTGCCTGGTGGGATCACCTCAATGAGCAGACCGCGCCGCGGTCCGCTCCATGCGCCTTCTCACACACGACGGAATGGCGCGCTGCCGAGGCTGGGCCATGAAGCCGCCGCCCGTGGCCAGCTCGGCGAGGGTGGCCGAGGTGCTCGACAATTGCGATGGCGATGGAATGAGATTACTGCTGGCAGGGGATGCGCAGCGGACGTAGTCGACCACCACCGTCGGCACATCCTCCGGATCGACCAGGGACGCAGTTCAAGAATCGGGCCGTCCCGAGCTGGACGGCATAGGCGAGCTGGTTGCGGGCGCCGTTGGCCGCCATCGCCCGCCGCCGGTCAGCGACCTCCAGATGAAAGAACCCACCCAGCTGGGTGAGACCGGGAACCTCGTTGAACTTGCCCCACCTGCTGCGCTGGTCCTCGGTGAGGAAGCTGACCGGCATCACAGACTCCTGGCGCTCGAAGGCCAGGCCGGGTCACCGGCCGCTATCAGCCAAAAATGTAACATCCGGATGATCTTCGAGATGTCCGGTCAGAGCGAATCCGCGATATTGATCATGAAACGTGATGTTCGGCCCCGGCCCTCACAGGGCGAGGCGTTTACGATCTCCCGGCGAGACTCAGGCGCGCCCCGCAGGCGACGTCCCAGCCAACGTCCGCCGTACCTGCTCGTGCGACATCCCCAACTGTCGGCTGATCCGACGCAACCCCCGCCCCTCACCCCGCGCAGCGACCATCGTCTGCGCCGAGGCCGTCGCCACCATCTCCTCCAGCATCACGCGTAACTCCGCCAGCCTGGCCAGCCTGATCGCCGGCGCCCCCCATGGTCGGTGCCCACGCTGCCCCATCCGGCGTTGGCGGCCAGATCGTAGACGCCGTACGGAATGGCTGCGCCCACCGCATCGGTGGGGAAATCGTGGACGTTGACCGGCGTCGGTTCTCCTGTCGGCCGCCACTCGCGGCCGGCGTTGACGAACTCGCCGATCAGTTCCTTCTTCTTGGTGTCGACGCTGATCACCGGATCTCCGCCGATCCGGTAGGACCGCGCCTGCTCGTTGATGTAGCGGAACTGGGCGCCACGATCGGGGTGCCGCCTGCCTTCGCGGATTCTGGCGTTGCCCTGCAGGCTGAAATGCTCTGTTCGCAGCAGGTCAGCCACGGTGTCCGCGCTGATGCGATGCCCCTGACGGGTCAGTTCGGCCGCCAGGTGGCGGGTCGACTTGGTCGTCCACCGTAACGGCGAGTCCGGATCTCCGCGCATGTCCGGCTCGACCAGCGCCAGCAGCGCCGCACGTACCAGCGGTGCGGTCTGGGTGATCGGCTTTCGGCCCCCACCTACGCGACGGACCCGACCCAGCACCGGCGCGCCATCGGCAAGTTCATGTAAGCCTCGCGCGACTGTGCCTGTGCTCACCCCCGCAGCCCGGGCGACCGCCTCGATTCCCCCATGCCCGCGCGTCTGGGCTTCGGCCCCCATCAGCAGCCGCCGCTGACGCTCGTCCAGATGAGGAAAGAGCAGCCGAAACTTCACCGCCAAGGTCGCCGAGCCATCTCGCCCATCGCCCATACCCACACCATGACAGGCCCGCCCCAACACGCCAGCCGCCGAGATCAAACCAGCTAGTAATTTTCCTGCGGCTCCTATGTAGCCGACTGTCCGGAATCTGTTGGGCACCTCACGTTGCTTCTAACCTGTTCGCCGGGGCACTCATCTGTTAGAGCCTGCTGACAAAGGACTTTGGTGTCGAGGCTCAAGTCACGAGAGTGTCGAGGTGCGGTCATCATTGGGCCGTTGACCGGTGAACGGGAGCGGGCTCCCGGTAGCTGAGGTGTTGTCTAAGC
>NZ_BAABDQ010000072.1:0-36842 GCF_039539705.1 Nonomuraea rosea
CCCCCACCAGCGCCCAAACAACCACAAACTCCCCCACGAGCACCACCCGCCAGAACCCCCTCAGAGCCCAGGGCGACATGACCTTCTACGCCCCCGAAGAGCCCGGCGCCAGCCGCCAGGCGGCCGAGTGGGCGGCGGACCGCCCGGCCGACGCCGCGCTCATGCGCAAGCTGGCCGCCGTCCCCCATGCCGTCCGGCTGAACGAGCCCGAGGTCAGGGCCAAGGTGGACACCACGATCACGGCGGCGGAGCAGGCCGGCGGCGTCCCCGTGTTCCTGATCAACTACATGCCCGGCAGCGACTGCCAGAAGGTCGGTGCGGCCGGCATGGCCGCGTACCAGGAGTGGATCAAGGGCATCGCCGGCCAGATCGGCCAGGCCAGGGCTGTGGTCATCCTGGAGCCCGCCACCCTGGTGAAGATCCCCGGCACCAAGGACTGCGACCTGCAGGGCTCGCCGGACCAGCGCTACAAGGACCTGCGCCAGGCCGTACAGACGCTCAAGGCCAATCCCGCCACCGCCGTCTACCTCGACGGCAGCCAGGACCTCTGGCCGGGCACCGCCGTCATGGCCGAGCGGCTCATCGGCGCCGGGGTCGACCGGGCCGACGGCTTCTTCGTCAACACCGCCGGCTACCAGCGCACGGCGAAGGCCGTCGCGTACGGCAAGGCGCTGTCGGCCTGCATCGGCATCCAGCTCTCGACCGGCAAGAAGGGCTGCCCCGCGGACACCACGGTCGACGCCGCCACGATGCCGCACTTCGTCGTGGACACCAGCAGGAACGGCCAGGGCTCCTGGGCCCCGGCGAAGCACTACGCCGACCCCCAGACGTGGTGCAACCCGCCGGGCAGGGGCGTCGGCGACCGGCCGACGACCGAGACGGGCGAGGAGCTGGCCGACGCCTACCTGTGGATCGCCAGGGCGGGCACCTCCAGCGGCAGGTGCCGGCGCGGCACGGACGGCGAGCAGGATCCCGAGCGCGGCGTGGCCTCCCCCGAGGCCGGTCTGTGGTGGGGCGACCTGGCGCTGGAGCGGGCGAAGAATGCCAACCCCCCGTTGCGCTGAGGTTAAGCCCGCGTAAGACCTCATGTTAAGCGGACGTTAGATCTGACCCCGCTGCCCTTGTCCGAACAACCTTCTGCGGAGAGGCTCTGGCCTGCAACTACTCCCCCCAGGAGGTTCATCGTGAGCAAGGCACGCGTGCCGTGGAAGGCAGTGGTCGGCGGTTCTGTCGGCAATCTGGTCGAGTGGTATGACTGGTTCGTCTACAGCAGTTTCGCCGTCTATTTCGCCGCTTCCTTCTTCCCTGAGGGGAACGACACGGCGAAGCTGCTCAACACCGCGGCCATCTTCGCCGTCGGCTTCTTCATGCGCCCGCTCGGCGGCTGGCTGCTCGGCCGCTACGCCGACAGGAAGGGCCGCAAGGCGGCGCTCACGCTGACCGTCACGCTGATGTCGGCCAGCGCGCTGCTGATCGCGATCGCGCCGACGTACGAGTCGGTCGGCTACTTCGGCGCCCTGGTGCTGGTGGTCGCGCGCCTGCTGCAGGGCCTGTCCGTCGGCGGCGAGTACGCGGCCAGC
Source organism: Nonomuraea rosea (assembly GCF_039539705.1). Taxonomy (NCBI): domain Bacteria; kingdom Bacillati; phylum Actinomycetota; class Actinomycetes; order Streptosporangiales; family Streptosporangiaceae; genus Nonomuraea; species Nonomuraea rosea. The sequence goes on from NZ_BAABDQ010000072.1 coordinate 1,581, forward strand.
GCCACGTACCTCACCGAGGCCACCCCGCGCGGCCGCCGCGGCTTCGCCTCCAGCTTCCAGTACGTCTCCATGACCGCCGGCCAGCTCGTCGGCCTGGGCCTGCAGATCATCCTGCAGAACTCGATGTCCAAGGAGGCCCTGAGCTCCTACGGCTGGCGCATCCCGTTCGTCGTCGGCGCCCTGGCCGCGGCGGTCGTGTTCTACCTGCGCCGCAGCCTGCTGGAGACGGAGGCGTACGGCGAGGAGGAGCGCGAGGACGAGGGCGGCCAGCGGGGCACGATCAAGGGCCTGCTCGCCCACAAGAAGGAGGCGCTGCTGGTCATCGCCCTCACCATGGGCGGCACCGTCGCGTACTACACCTACACCACCTATCTCACCAAATACCTGTCGAACACGGCCGGCCTGGCCAAGGAGACCGCCACGCTGGTCAGCTTCTGCGCGCTGTTCATCTTCATGTGCCTGCAGCCGCTGGCCGGGGCGCTCTCGGACCGGATCGGGCGCAGGCCGCTGCTGATCACGTTCGGGGTCGGGTCGATGCTGGGCACGGTGCCGCTGATGACGGCGCTGGGCGGCGCGACCGGGTTCGGCGGGGCGCTGGTGCTCTCGCTCACCGGCCTGATCATCATCACCGGATACACCTCGATCAACGCCGTGGTGAAGGCCGAGCTCTTCCCCACGCACGTGCGCGCGCTCGGCGTCGCCCTCCCCTACGCGATCGCGAACGCCCTGTTCGGCGGCACCGCCGAGTACGTGGCGCTGTGGTTCAAGGACAGCGGCATCGAGTCCGGCTTCTTCTGGTACGTCTCCGGCTGCGCCGCGGTGTCGCTCATCGTCTACCTGACCATGCGTGAGACGAGGGACGCGGCGCTCTCCCGTGCCGAGCAGGGCACGCAGGACTCGGTCCCGACTCGCGTCTAACCTGGACATATGCGAGTTCTGCTGGTCGAGGACGACGATCGGCTCGCCTCCGCGCTCACCACGGCCCTCGCCCGGCACGGCCATCAGGTCACCCGGGCGGGGCTGGCCGTCGACGCCCTCCGCCTGGCGGGGGGCGCCGACTTCGTCCTGCTCGACCTCGGACTGCCCGACATGGACGGGCTCGACGTGCTGCGCCGCCTGCGCCGGGTGTCGGCGGTGCCGCTGATCGTGGTCACGGCCCGTACGGAGGAGCGGGAGGTGCTGCGCGGGCTGCGTTCGGGGGCGGACGACTATCTGATCAAGCCGTTCCGCACGGTCGAGCTGATGGCCCGCATGGAGGCGGTGGTGCGGCGCGGCACCCGGCCCAGGCCGCCGCGCGACGACGTGGTGAGCGTCGGGGACGTCCACATCGACCTGGGGTGCCGTCAGGTCACGGTGGCGGGCGAGCCGGTGACGCTGACCAGGCGCGAGTTCGACCTGCTCGCGCTGCTGGCGCGCGAGCCGGGCGTGGTGCGCGGCAGGGAGGAGATCCTCGACGAGGTCTGGGGTGACCCGCTGCTGTCGGCGTCCCGCTCGCTCGACGTCCACGTGGCGAACCTGCGCTCGAAGACCGGCCGCCCCGGGCTGGTGGAGACGTTGCGCGGCACCGGCTACCGGCTGGGCTCGACGGCGTGAACTCCCGGCTGGTGGTCACGTTCACCACGTTGATCGTCTTCCTGATCGCGGCGCTGGCCGTGCCGCTCGGGCTCGCCTACGCCTCCCACCGGACGAACCGGCTGCTCCTCGACCGCCGCGCGGACGCGACCCGGTTCGCGGAGCTGGCCGACCAGGCGGCGCGGGAGGACGACCGCACGAACCTGATCGCCGAGATCACCCGGTACGCCGAGCTGTACGGGGCCGCCGTCCGCGTACGCGATCGCGACGGGTCGGTCCTCGCCACGGCGGGCCGCTTCGAGGCCGACGACCGGGACGCCGTCCGCCTCGCGCTGGCCGGGCGGACGACCGAGGACCTGCCCACGATCAGCCCGTTCGGCCCGGCCACGGTGCTGCTGGCCGAGCCGGCGGGCAGGGACGCGCAGCTGTCCGGCGTGGTGCTGCTGGAGGCGCCCGCCGACCAGGCCAGGCTGGACGTGTCGCTGGTGTGGGGCGCCCTGGCGCTCGGCGCGCTGGTCGCGCTGGGCTACTCCGCGCTGGCGGCCAGGCGGCTGGCCCGCTGGATCCTGCGGCCCGTCACCGAGCTGGACCGCACCACCCAGGCCATCGCGCAGGGCCACCTGGACGCGCGGGCGCATCCGGGCGCGGGGCCGTCCGAGCTGCGGCGGCTGGAGGAGCGCTTCAACGCGATGGCCGACGCGGTCTCGGGCGCGATGGAGCGGCAGCGGGCGTTCGTGGCCGACGCCTCGCACGAGCTGCGCACCCCGCTCACGGTGCTCGGGCTGCGGCTGGAGAACCTGGAGCCGCATCTGCGGGCCGAGGGCACGCCCGAGTTCGAGGAGGCGCTGGCGGAGCTGGACCGGCTGACGTTGCTGGTGGCCGACCTGCTGGCGCTGGCCAAGGTGGAGGCGGGGGCGGGGGTCGCGGGCAAGGCCGTCGCGCTGGGGCCGCGGCTGGGGGTGTGGCGGGAGGTGTACGCGGCCAAGGGGGTGCGGTTGCAGGTGGACGTTCCGGAAATTTCAGAGGTTCCCGAGGCGGCGGCCAGGATCGCCGACATCGCGCTCGACAACGCCCAGAAGTTCGTGCCCGCGGGCGGCACGGTGGCCGTGACCCTGCTGGACGGGGTGCTGCGGGTGGCCGACGACGGGCCGGGGCTGGGCGAGGAGGAGCGGGCCGAGGCGCTGGGCCGGTTCTGGCGCTCCGGGGCGCACGCGAACGTGCCGGGCAGCGGGCTGGGCCTGGCGATCGCGGCCGAGCTGGCCAAGGGGTGCGGGGCCGGCCTGCGGCTGCTGCCCGCCGCGCCGCACGGGCTGATCGTGGAGCTCCGCCTGAACCAGCCGTAGCAGGACAGGTAGGTCAGCCGTACACGGACCGGTAGTAGCGGGCGGCGCCGGGGTGGAGGGGGACGACGCCGGTGCCGATGGCGTAGCGCTCGTCGAGGCGACCGCCGGGCGCCGACGGGGCCTGGAGGCGGTCGCGGGCGCGGAAGAGGGTCTCGGTGATGGTGTGGGCCAGGTCGTCGGGGAGGCTGGTCCGGCACATCAGATAGCTGGGGGTGCCCACGGTCGCGACGGGCCTCGTGGCGCCGTACGCGCCCGAGGGGACGGACGCGTGCTCGTACACGGGGCCGAACCCGCGGCGCAGCACCGGCACCAGCGACTCCAGCGGCACGAGCCGGATGTCGTCCAGCGTGGCGAGCGCGGGCGTGGGCACCCCGCCCGACCAGAAGAACGCCTCGATCCGGCCGCCGCGCAACGCCTCGATCGACGCGTCCAGGTTCAGCCTGACGACCTGCGGCGGCCGGTCCAGCCCGGCGGCGGCCAGCACGCGGGCCGCGGTCACCGCCGTACCCGAGCCCTCCACGCCGAGCGACACCGCGCGCCCGGCCAGCTCCTGGACGGAGGCGATCCGCGCGTCCGCGCGGACGACCAGGTGGACGTAGTTCATGTACACCCTGGCCAGCGCGGAGACCGCCTGGTGGCGCACGCGGACGGCGTCGTCGGCGCTGTCGGCCAGCGAGAACCCGGCGTCGGCGCGGCCGTCGGTCATCATGGTCAGGTTCTGGACGCTGGCGGCGGTGCGCAGCACCCGCACGCCGACCCCCTCGCGGCGCAGTTCCTCGGCGAGGCGGTCCCCGAGCGCGCCGTACGGCCCGCCGGCCAGCCCCGTGGCCAGCCGCAACTCCTGAGGCCCGCCGCCGGAGCCCGAGCACCCGGCCGCGAGCCCGAGCGAGGCTCCCAAGAACGCACGGCGGGATATCGGCATGAATTCACGGTATCCGGTCCACCAGAATGGACATCGTGACCGAACAGGACGCACGCCTGCGCATCGCCTCAGAGCTGACGATGTTCCTGCCGGCGAGCCGCCGCACGGAATGGCATGAGGTGACCCCGAACGGCATCTCGACGCTGGGCCACCACGTCGAGTCGATCGGCATCCCGCTGACCGAGGTGGGCCCGATGATCGTGCACGGCACCGGCGTGGGGCCCTCCTACCAGCTCACGCCGGGCGACGTGGTGGAGATCCATCCGGTGCCGAGGCCCCAGCAGCTGCCCGCGGAGCCGCGCTTCCTGCTGGACGTCCACCTGGGCACGCTCGCGCGGCGGCTGCGGCTGCTCGGCATCGACGCCGCCTACCACAACGACATGGACGACCCCGCGCTGGTCGTGCAGGCCAACGAGGAGCGGCGGGTGCTGCTCACCCAGGACCGCGGCCTGCTGCGCCGCCGCGCCCTGTGGCTGGGCGCGTACGTCCGCGGCTCCCAGCCCGCCGACCAGCTCCGCGACCTGCTCGAACGCTTCTCTCCCCCGCTGCGCCCGTGGACGCGCTGCACGGCGTGCAACGGCGAGCTCGTGCCCGCGTCCAAGGCCGACGTGGAGCCGCTGCTGGAGGCGGGCACCCGGCGCAGCTACGACGCCTACGGCCGGTGCGGCGACTGCGGCCAGGTGTACTGGCACGGCGCGCACAGCGACCATCTCGAAGAAATCGTACGGTCGGCTCGACTCTGGACTGATACCGCGAGTCCCGTCTTCTAGAAAGACCGTAAAGTTGATCTCAATACACCCTCTCACCAGGGGTTATATGAGTCGCCGAGGGTATGAGTTGTGTCAACAAACAACGCCCGAATACGCCGGGATACCCCGCGAAGTTACAGGGAGATTCGCCCCAGATTGGGGGATTTACCATAAATGGCCAAGAACCAGAAGCCCGACAATGGCGCCGGGTCCGCTCCACGCGTCTGGAGCGCCAGGAGGAAGTGGGCGACGGCCGTCGTCGGCATGACCACGACGCTGGGCCTGCCGAGCCTCGTGGTGAAGATCAGCCAGGCCCAGGGCAGGGAGAACGCGCCGAGTCTCGCCATCACCGCGCCCGCGACAGGCCCGGGAGCCACCGCACCGGCCTGCCCCATGGTCAGAGGCACCGCCGCCCTCCCGGAGGGCACCACCCTGCTGGTCGCGGTGCGTCGCACGACCGGCGTGCCGCGCACGAAACAGACGCGCTTCTACCGGGTCGACACCGTCCGCCCCTCCGGCCAGTGGGACGTGCCCGTCTCACTCGAAGGCGAGGATCCCAGGATGGCCGGGCAGTGGTACTCGATCACCGCGCTCACCGTCCAGACCGCGTGGACCGACTTCCTGGAGCGGATCCACGGCACCGCGGACGATCCCCTGCTGATCGCCTCCGCGATGCCGCCGCACGAAGGCGCGGCGCCCTCCGTCGAGGTCCAGCGCGAAGACGCGCCGGACGACTGCTGAACACCGGCCCAGCACGGCTCGGAGCATAGGGACAGCCTAGGGGCAGGTGGCGGGCCCACTCACCCGCGGTGAGCGGACGCCCGTCCCAGAGCGAGAGCCGGTCAGGCCCGGAGAAGGCCGCCTGGGAGCCGTCGGGACTGAAGGCGTAGTCGCCCAGCAGCCGCCCGAGCCCGGGGCCGGCGGCAGCCTGGCGTCCATGGGCGAGACGGCCAGCGTGCGGCCCAGCCGATGCGGGCCGGAGGGAGTGAGCGCAGCCATCAAGTATGCCATTCTGATCGACGTCTCCTCCTCGAAGGAAGGTCGCGTGGAATTTCGCATCATGGGGCCGCTCGAGGTTCGCGACGGCGAGGGCCGCGATCGCACGCCGACCGTGCCCAAGCATCGCGACCTGCTCGCCATGCTCCTGATGAACGCGGGGCGTCCCATGCCGGTCGAGCGGCTGCGCAAGCTGCTGTGGCCCCGCGAGGGCGGCGACCGCTCCGACTCCCTCGTCCGCGGCTACGTCGGCCGGCTCCGCCAGCTCGTCGGCAAGGACGTGATCACCACTGTCTCCGGCTCGTACGTGCTGAGCCTCGGCGACGGCCAGCTCGACGTCGACCGGTTCAGGCTGCTGGTGGACCGTGAGTTCTACGAGGAGGCGCTGGCGCTGTGGCGCGGCGAGGCCCTGGAGGACGTCGACCCCGAGGGCGAGCGGTGGCTGGAGACCCGGCGGCTGCGCGAGGAGCTGCAGGAGCTGCGCCTGCTGGCGCTGGAGCGCCGCGTGCAGGCCGACCTCGACGCGGGCCGCCACCGGGAGCTGCTGGCCGAGCTGCGGCGGCTGACCAAGCAGCATCCGCTCTGGCAGCGCTTCAGGGGCCAGTACATGCTGGCCCTCTACCGCAGCGGGCGCCGGGTGGACGCGCTGGCGGCGTACGCGGTGCTGCGCGACCAGCTCGACGGCGGGCACGCCATCGAGCCCGACCCCGAGCTGCAGCTCCTCTACCACCGCATGCTGCACGACGACGTCTCCCTGCACGTCTCTGCGGGCCCTCCGGTGCTGCTGCCGCCCGACGTGGCCGACTTCACCGGCCGCGCCGGCCTGCGCGACCGGGTGGTCGGCGGCCTGGCCGTGGTGCACGGCCAGGCGGGCGCGGGCAAGTCGGCGCTGGCCGTGCACGCCGCCTGGCGGCACCGTGACGACTTCCCCGACGGCATCCTGTACGCGGACTTACGCGAGACGACGGCGGCCGCGGCGGTGCTGGAGGACTTCCTGCGCTGGCTGGGCTGCCCGGCCCAGGCGATCCCGGCCTCACTGGAGCAGCGTGAGCGGCTGTTCCGCACTTACGCGGCCAACCGCAGGCTGCTGGTGCTGCTGGACAACGCGGCGGGCGAGGCGCAGGTGCGGCCGCTGCTGACCTCCTGCCCGACGGTCGTGACCAGCCGGTCCTCCCTCGGCGGCCTGCCCGGCGCGCGGCGGCTGTCGGTGGGCGTGCTCGACGACGGCGACGCGCTGGAGCTGCTCGTCAGGAGCTCGGGCCGGTCGGCGGACGACGCGCTGCGCAGGCTGGCGCGCTTCTGCGGCGGGCTGCCGATCGCGCTGCGCATCGCCGGGTCCCGGCTGGCGGCCAGGCCGGAGTGGACCGTCGACTACCTGGTCGGCCTGCTGGAGGACGAGCACGAGCGGCTCGACGGGCTGCACTCGGGCGATCAGGCGGTGCGCAGCGTGTTCGCCATCGGCTTCGACGGGCTGGCCGAGCCGGCCCAGCTGACGCTGCGCGGGCTCGGCGCGCTGTCCGCGCCCGACTTCGCCGACTGGGTGACCGAGCGGCTCGGCGGCCACGCGGAGGCACTGGTGGACGCCGGGCTGCTGGAGACGCACGGCGTGGACGTGGCGGGCCAGGTTCGCTACCGGCTGCACGATCTGACCCGGCTGTTCGCCCGTGAGCAGCCGGTGCCCGGCGTGCTGGCGCGGCTGTCGGAAGTGGTGCTGGCCAGGGTGCAGGCCTCGCGGTTCTCGCTGGTGTCGGGCGATCCGGCCACGGCCGTGGCCACCAGGGACATCAGGGAGTCCGTCGAGTGGCTGGCGGCCGAGCGGGCGTTCCTGGTCAGCCTGGTCGCCGACCTGAACGCGGCCGGGCTGGACGACGCCTGCTGGCGGCTCGCGCACCTGCTGGGGCCGTATCTGGAGCGCCACCGGTTCCTGGACGACTGGCGGGCCGTCACGGGGGCGGCGCTGGAGTCGACGCGGCGGGCGGCCGACGACCGGGGCGAGGCGCTCGTCCTGCTGGACCAGGGAGACCTGCACCTGGCCGAGCGGGAGTGGGATGTGGCGCACGAGCGGCTGCGGCTGGCGCTGGCCATGTTCCTGCGGCAGGGCCGGGCCCGCGACGTCAACCACACCAGGCGCCGGCTCGGCCGCGTGCACCTGGAGCGGGGGCGCCTGGAGGAGGCCGAGCGCGCCCTGCTGGCCTGCCTGGAGAGCGCCGGCAACCAGCGGGACGCCGCCGACGCCGAGCGGGTGCTCGGCACGGTGCTGCGCCGCGCGGGCCGGCTCGACGAGGCCGTGACGCGGCTGCTGGCGGCCGTCGAGCACCTGGCGGTGCTGGGCGACCGGCACCGGCAGGCGGACACGCTGCTGGAGCTGTCGGCCGTCTACCTGTCGCAGGCCGCCAAGGCTGACGCCAGGGCCGCCGCCGAGCGGGCCAGGGGCATCGCCGTACGCCTGGGCGACCGGCTGCTCGACGCGCAGGCCCTGCTCACCCTGGCCAAGGTGAACAGGGCCGAGGGCGCGACCGAGCGGGCCCGCGAGCTGGCCGCCGCGGCGCTGGAGGTCTTCGAGGCGACCGGCGACCGCCAGGGCGGCGCGAACGCCCGCGCCCTCCTGGCGCTGAGCTGAACGGGCCGCCTGGCGCTGAGCTGAACGGGCCGCCTGGCGCTGAGCTGAGCGGGCCGCCGCCCGGCTCAGACCGCCAGCAGCCGCCGTACGTCGTCGCGGTGCAGCTCCTCGGCGGCCCCGGTACGCACGACGTGCCCGCCGTCGAGGATGACGAACGTGTCGGCCAGCCGCAGCGCGATGTCCAGATACTGCTCCACGAGCAGCACGGCCAGCCCGGAGGCGTGCAGCCGCTCGATGGCCGCCTCGATCTCCAGGATGATCGAGGGCTGGATGCCCTCGGTCGGCTCGTCGAGTATGAGCATCCTCGGCTTGGTCACCAGGGCACGGGCCATGGCGAGCTGCTGCTGCTGACCGCCCGACAGGTGCCCGGCGCTCCGCTTGAGCAGCGGCTTGAGCGCGGGGAAGACCTCCAGCGCCTCGTCGATGGCCGACCGCTGGCCCTTGGCCGCCTCCAGGGTCACGAGCAGGTTGCCCATGACGGAGAGCTGCGGGAAGCACTGGTGGCCCTGCGGGACGTAGCCCATGCCGAGGCGCACCCGCTCGTGCGGTTTCAGCCTGGTCACGTCGCGCCCGTCGAACGTGACCGTGCCCGCCGTCGCGGGCAGCACGCCCATCACGGTGTTGAGCAGGGTGGTCTTGCCGACGCCGTTGCGGCCCATGACGCACACCAGCTGGCCCGGCTCGACCTCCAGCGAGACGCCGAACAGGACGCGCGCCCGCCCGTACCCCGATTCAAGGCCGCTCACTGACAGCATCGCTGGGTCTCCTCCCCAGATAGACCTCCTGCACCCGCGGGTCGCCGCTGACCTGGTCCACCGACCCCTCCACGAGCACCTTGCCCTCGTGCAGCACCGTCACCTTCGAGGCGTGCCGGCGCAGGAACTCCATGTCGTGCTCCACCACGATCACCGTGTGGTCCGCGGCGATCTGGGTGAGCAGCTCCCCGGTCCGCTCCCGCTCGTCCTTCGACATGCCGGCCACCGGCTCGTCCAGGAGGAGCAGCCGTGGCCGCTGCGCCAGCAGCATCCCGATCTCGAGCCACTGGCGCTGGCCGTGGGAGAGAACACCCGCTGAACGCTCGGCGAGCTCTTCGAGCCCGGTCCTGGCCAGGGCCTCCTCGACGGCCTCGGTGACGCCCTTGCGCCGCCTGGTCAGCGACCACAGGGGCTTGCGGAAGCTGGCCGCGAGATCCAGGTTCTCGACCACGGTCAGCTCCTCGAACACGACCGAGGTCTGGAACGTGCGGCCGACGCCGAGCCGGACGATCTGGTGCTCCTTCCTGCCCACCAGGTCGTGGCCGCCGAACCGCACGCTGCCCGCGGCCGGCTTGGTCAGGCCCGTGATCACGTCGATCAGCGTGGTCTTGCCCGCGCCGTTGGGGCCGATCAGGAAGCGCAGCTCGCCCTCCGGCACGGTCAGATCGACGCCGTCGAGCGCGCGGAACCCGTCGAACACCACCTGTACGTCACGTAGTTCGAGCACTGCGCACCCTCTCCGCCAGACCTCTCGCGATGCCGGCGATCCCCTTCGGCGCCAGCGTCATGACCAGGATGAACAGCGCGCCCTGAAGGTAGAGCCAGCCGTCGGCGAACTGCTCGCTGAACGCCGTCTTGGCGTAGCCCATGACGACCGCGCCGAGCACGGCCCCCGCCAGCACGTGCCGTCCGCCCACGGCCACGGCGACGACCAGCTCCAGCGAGGGCACGACGCCGAGCAGGGCGGGGGAGATGATGCCGACGACCGGCACGAACAGCGCCCCCGCCAGCCCCGCCATGCCCGCCGACGCGGCGAAGGTGACGGTCTTGACCAGGGCCGGGTCGTATCCGAGGAAGCGCACCCGGTCCTCGCCGTCCCTGACCGCGACGAGGAGCCTGCCGTACCTGCTGTTCACGAGCTGCCGGGTGGCGAGGTAGAGGACGCCGAGCACCACGGCGACCACGATGTAGAGCCCTCGCTGCGTGGAGTCCTCGGCGAGGTCCTGGCCGAACAGCTCGAAGAAGTTCGTCATGCCGTTGGTGCCGCCGGTCAGGCCCTGCTGGCCGACCAGCAGGATGACCATGGCGGCGGCCAGGGCCTGGGTGAGGATGGCGAAGTACGCGCCGCGTACGCGCTGCCTGAAGACCAGCGTGCCGAGGATCAGCGCGAGCGCCACCGGCCCCAGGACCGCCATCGTGACGGCGAAGACGGGGTTGGCGAAGGGCATCCACAGCGCGGGCAGCTTCTCCACCCCGCTCCACACCATGAAGTCGGGCAGCCCGCCGCCCTCGGCCAGCTTGAGGTACATGGCCATGGAGTAGCCGCCGAGCCCGAAGAAGACGCCCTGGCCGAGCGTGAGCATGCCGCCCTTGCCCCACACCAGCCCGATCCCGAGCGCGACGATGGCGTAGCACAGGTACTTCGCCAGCAGCCCCAGCCGGAACGGCTCCAGCAGCAGCGGGGCCACCACCAGCGCGAGCACGGCCACGGCCGCGAACGGGAGATGTCTTTTGATCATGTGAGCACCCTCGACCTCAGCACGAACATCCCCTGCGGCCGTACCTGCAGGAACGCGATGATGACGGCGAAGACGATCACCTTCGCCAGCGAGGCGTCGGACCAGAACTCGGCGTAGGAGTTCAGCAGGCCCAGCGCGATCGCGGCCAGCACCGCCCCGCGCAGCTGCCCGAGCCCGCCCGCCACGACGACCAGGAACGCGTCCACGATGTAGTACGTGCCGAGCGCCGGCCCGACGGGCCCGATGAGCGTCAGCGCCACCCCGGCCACGCCCGCCAGCCCCGACCCGATGAAGAAGGTCAGCATGTCCACCCGGCCGGTGTCGATGCCGCTGGTCGCGGCGAGCTGCCGGTTCTGCACCACCGCCTGCGTCCTGCGGCCGAACCCGGTCCTGGTCAGGTACAGCCACACCGCGACCACACCGGCGATCGCGAGCGCCATGATGAACAGCCGGTTGTACGGCAGGATCCCCACCGCTCCCGACAGCCAGGAGGGCGCGGGCACCTGCACGTTGGGCGCCCCGAACAGGTCGCGGGCGAGCTGCTGCAGCACCAGGCTCACGCCCCAGGTGAGCAGCAGCGTGTCCAGCGGCCTGCCGTAGAAGTGCCGGATGGCGGCCCGCTCCAGGATCAGCCCCATGACCCCGGCGACCACGAACGCCACCGGCAGCGCCAGCACCAGGTCCTGCATCAGGAACGCGGTGTACGCCCCCGCCATGATGAACTCTCCGTGCGCCATGTTGATCACGCCCATCTGACCGAACGTGAACGTCAGCCCGAGCGCGATCAGCAGCAGCACCGCCCCGATCGAGAGCCCGATGGGAAGCTGGTTGACGAAGGCGGACATCACTGACCCGCAGCCAGGCCGGCCGCCCACGGGTAGCCCTTGAGGAACGGGTCGGGCTTGATCGGCTTGCCCGAGTCCCAGACCTGCTTGATCAGGCCGTCCGGCTGGATGATGCCGATGCGGGCGGTCTTGTACATGTGCTGGTTCTCGCCGTCGATGGTGACGAGCCCTTCGGGACGTTCGAGCGCGATGCCGCCCGCGGCCTTCTTGACGGCCTCGACCTCGGTCGAGTTCGCCTTCTTGACCGCCTCGGCCCACAGGTAGACGGCGTTGTAACCGGCTTCCATGGGGTCGCTGGTGACCTTGTTCTGGCCGTACTTGGCCTTGTACGCCTTGACGAACGCGTCGTTGGCCGGCGTCTCGGTGGTCTGGTAGTAGTTCCAGGCGACCGGCTGGCCGACGATGTTGTCCACGCCGATGCCGGTGACCTCCTCCTCGGCGACGCTGACCGACAGGACCGGCATGCTCTCTGCGCTGACTCCCGCGCTCTTGAGCTGCTTGAAGAAGGCGACGTTGCTGTCGCCGTTGAGGGTGTTGAACACGGCGTCCGGCTTGGCCTGCACGACCTTGTTGACCAGGGTGGAGTATTCGGTGTGGCCCAGCGGGGTGTACTCCTCGCCGAGCACCTCCATCCCGTTCGCCGCCGCGTACGCCTTGATGATCTTGTTCGCGGTGCGCGGGAAGACGTAGTCGCTGCCGACCAGGAAGACCTTCTTCTTGCCCTGCTCCTTGAGATAGTCGAGGCCGGGGATGATCTGCTGGTTGGTGGTGGCGCCGGTGTAGAAGATGTACGGCGAGCTCTCCAGCCCCTCGTACTGCACCGGATACCAGAGCAGCGCCTTGTAGCGCTCGAAGACGGGCAGCATCGCCTTCCTGCTGGCCGAGGTCCAGCCGCCGAAGACGGTGGCGACCTTGTCCTGCCTGATCAGCTTGGTGGCCTTCTCGGCGAACGTCGGCCAGTCGGAGGCGCCGTCCTCCACCACCGGGACCAGCTGCTTGCCCAGCACGCCGCCGGCCTTGTTGATCTCCTCGATGGCGAGCAGCTCGGCGTCGCGTACGGTGACCTCGCTGATCGCCATGGTGCCGCTGAGCGAGTGGAGGAGGCCGACCTTGATCTCGTTCGATGAGGCCGCAGGCCCGGCGTCGGATCCGCAGGCCGCGAGTGCTAACAGGAGCGCTCCGGAGACGAGCGTACGGGGGATGCGCACGGCGGTTCCTTCCTGCAGACCGGTTCTGCGAGAAAGGTGACTCCGCGCGATTTCACCGGGAGATCCCGGACGTTAAGACGCGATTGCCAAACGTTCACAAGTGCACTTAATCCGACATGTGGCGGTTCATCGGAGTGCGAAACCAACACGACATGCCGTGGCAACAGCCTGGAAACGGCCGGTTCCTAGGGTCCGGCCATGCGGCTTACCTCACACGAGCAGGAGCGGCTGCTCATCCACGTCGCCGCCGGGGTGGCGCGCGAGCGGCAGTCGAGAGGACTACGGCTCAACCACCCCGAGGCTACCGCCATCATCGCGTCGTTCCTCATGGAGGGCGCCAGGGACGGGCGCACCGTGGCCGACCTGATGGAGGCGGGGCGGGCGGTGCTCGGCCGGACCGACGTCATGGAGGGCGTGCCGGAGATGCTGGAGAGCGTGCAGATCGAGGCCACGTTCCCCGACGGCACGAAGCTGGTCACCGTACACAGGCCGATCCCGTGATCCCGGGCGAGTACATCCACCCCGAGGGGTCGCTGGCGCTCAACCCGGGGCGTGAGCGGGTGAGCGTGCGGGTGGTCAACACGGCCGACCGGCCCGTGCAGGTGGGCTCCCACTACCACTTCGCGGCCGCCAACCCCGGCCTGGAGTTCGACAGGAAGGCGGCCTGGGGGATGCGGCTCGACGTGCCGGCCGGGACCGCGGTCAGGTTCGAGCCCGGCGTGGAGCGCGACGTGACGCTGGTGCCGATCGCGGGCAACCGGGTGGTGCCGGGCCTGCGCCCGGAGTGGGCGGGGCCGCTCGATGGCTGACGGAGCCCGGATCTCACGCGCCCGGTACGCGGCGCTCTACGGCCCCACCACGGGCGACCGGATCAGGCTGGCCGACACCGACCTGTTCGTGGAGGTCACCGAGGACCTGTCGATAGGCCCGTCCGGGCCCGGCGACGAGTCCGTGTTCGGCGGCGGCAAGGTGATCCGCGAGTCCATGGGCCAGGCGCGGGCCACCCGCGCGGAGGGCGCGGCCGACCTGGTCATCACCGGCGCGGTGATCCTCGACCACTGGGGCGTGGTCAAGGCCGACGTGGGCATCCGCGACGGCCGCATCTACGCCATCGGCAAGGCCGGCAACCCCGACACGATGGACGGCGTGGACCTGGTCATCGGGCCGTCCACGGAGATCCTCGCGGGCAACGGCAAGATCCTCACCGCGGGGGCCGTCGACTCGCACGTCCACCTGATCTGCCCGCAGATCCTCGACGAGGCCATCGGGTCCGGCGTCACCACGATCGTCGGGGGCGGCACCGGGCCCGTCGAGGGCACCAAGGCCACGACCGTCACCGGGGCCTGGTACCTCGGCAGGATGCTGGAGTCGCTCGACTCCTACCCGATCAACTTCGCGCTGCTCGGCAAGGGCAACACGGTCAGCACCGACGGCCTGCTCGAACAGCTCAAGGCCGGCGCCTCCGGCTTCAAGCTGCACGAGGACTGGGGCACGACGCCCGCCGCCATCGACGCCTGCCTGAGCGTGGCCGACGCCTCGGGCGTGCAGGTGACGATCCACACGGACACGCTCAACGAGGCCGGGTTCGTGGAGTCGACGCTCCAGGCCATCGGGGATCGGATGATCCACGCGTACCACACCGAGGGGGCGGGCGGCGGGCACGCGCCCGACATCATCCGGGTGGCCTCCTACCCGAACGTGCTCCCCTCCTCCACCAACCCCACCCGCCCGCACACCGTCAACACGCTCGACGAGCACCTCGACATGCTGATGGTCTGCCACCACCTCAACCCGTCGATCCCCGAGGACCTGGCCTTCGCCGAGTCGCGCATCAGGCCCACGACGATGGCGGCCGAGGACGTGCTGCACGACCTCGGGGCGATCTCGATGATCGGCTCGGACTCCCAGGCCATGGGCCGGATCGGCGAGACGATCATCCGGACGTGGCAGACGGCGCACGTGATGAAGGGCCGGCGCGGCACGCTGGGCGACGGTCCCGCGGACAACTTCCGCGCCCGCCGCTATATCGCGAAATATACGATCTGCCCGGCTATCGCCCACGGGCTGGACGCCGAGGTCGGCTCCGTCGAACGCGGCAAGCTCGCCGACCTCGTCCTCTGGGACCCGGCGTTCTTCGGGGTCAAGCCGGACCTGGTGCTCAAGGGCGGCGTCGTGGCCTGGGCCCAGATGGGCGACGCCAACGCCTCCATCCCGACGCCGCAGCCGGTGCTGCCCCGCCCGATGTTCGGGGCGTCCCCGGTCACCGCCGCGGCCACCTCGCTGCACTTCGTCTCGCCCCTCGCCCTGGAGTCGGGGCTCGCCGACCGGCTGGCCGTGCGCCGCCGCCTGACCGGGGTGGCGGACGTACGCCGGCGCGGAAAATCCTCGATGCCGCTCAACGACGCCCTGCCCAGGATCGAGGTGGCGCCCGACACGTTCGAGGTCCGGGTCGACGGCGAGCTCATCGAGCCCGCCCCCGCGACCGTCCTGCCCCTGGCCCAGCGCTACTTCCTCTTCTGATGAACGCCGCCCTGCTCCTCCTCACCGACTCCCGCCTCCCGGCCGGCGGCCACGCCCACTCGGGCGGCACCGAACAGGCCATCACGTCGGGGGCGGTGCACGACGTGCGCTCGCTCGCCGGCTTCCTGCGCGGCCGCCTGCGCACCACGGGCACGGTCACCGCCGCCCTGACGGCCGCCGCCTGCGCCGCGTCCGCCCATCCGGCGGTGGCGTGGGGACGGCTCGACGCCGAGGTCGACGCCAGGACCGCCGCTCCCGCCCAGCGCACGGCCTCCAGGACGCAGGGCAGGCTGCTCCTCCGGGTCGCCCGCCGGATCTGGCCGTCGCCCGTGCTGGACGAGGTCGCGCGGGCCGTACCCGATCCGCATCACCCGCTCGCGCTTGGGGCGGCGGCGCACGCGGCGGGCGCCACGCCGGAGGAGGCCGCCATGGCGGCGGCCTACCACGCGATCAGCGGCCCGGCCACGGCCGCGGTCCGGCTGCTCGGGCTGGACCCGGTCGCCGTGCACGCGCTGCTGGCCAAGCTGACCCCCGAGCTCACGGCGGTGGCCGCGGAGGCCGGACTGGCCGCCACCGGCACCTGTCCCGAGCCCGGCCTCCCCTTCGCGCAGGAGGCCGCGTGGGCGGCGCTGCCCGCGTACTCGGCCCCCGCCCTCGATCTCCTGGCCGAGCTGCACACACGTGCCGAGCTCAGGCTCTTCGTCTCCTAGGAAAGGACCTCCTCCATGGGCGCCAACCATGACGACCACCACCACGCCCCCGACGGCCGTGGCCGTGCGCTGCGGCTCGGCGTGGGCGGGCCCGTGGGCAGCGGCAAGACGGCCCTGGTCGCCGCGCTGTGCAGGACGCTGGGCCCGACGCTCTCGCTCGGCGTGGTGACGAACGACATCTACACCACCGAGGACGCCGACTTCCTGCGCCGGGCGGGCGTGCTCGACGAGGAGCGCATCCTCGCCGTCGAGACCGGCTGCTGCCCCCACACCGCCATCCGCGACGACATCGCCGCGAACCTGGACGCCGTCGAGACCCTGGAGCACCGCTTCGGCCCGCTGGACCTGGTGATCGTGGAGAGCGGCGGCGACAACCTGACGGCCACGTTCAGCAGGGGCCTGGCGGACCGGCAGATCTTCGTCCTGGACGTGTCGGGCGGCGACAAGGTGCCGCGCAAGGGCGGCCCCGGCGTCACCACGGCCGACCTCCTGGTGATCAACAAGACGGACCTGGCTCCGCTGGTGGGCGCCGACCTGGGCGTGATGGCCAGGGACGCGGCGGCCGTACGCGGCGGCAGGCCCGTCCAGTTCACCTCGATCAGGCAGGAACCGGCCGCGGACACCATCGCCACCTGGGTGTCCGCGCAGGTGTCCGCCTGGGCTCACGCTCACGCCGCCCCCGTCTCCTGATGCCCGGCGAGGCCGCGCGGCGGGCGATGCGGGCCCGCGCCGCCGTGGCGACCGCGCTGTCGGCGGACGGCCGGACCGTCTTCCCCCGCCTGGCCTCCGCGCCCCCGCTGACGCTGCGCCAGACGGGCCCGCACACCGTCCACCTCGTCTCCACCGCGGCGGGCCCGCTCGGCGGCGACCGGCTGGCGCTGGACCTGGACCTCGCCCCCCGCACCACCCTGGAGCTGGGCTCGGTGGCGAGCACGCTGGTCCTGCCCGGCGACGGCGAGTCCGAGATGCTGGTCACCGCGAGGGTCGGCGCCGGGGCCACGCTGCGCTTCAGCCCGGAGCCGACGGTCCTCGCCGCCGGCTGTCGCCACCGCCTCCTGGTACGCCTCACGCTGGAGGGCGACGCCGCCGTTTTCTGGCGCGAGGAGATCGTCTTCGGCCGGTACGACGAGGAGTCCGGCCGCTGCCATGCCCGCTTCGACGTCACCCGCGACGGCCGCCCGCTGCTCAGGCAGGAGTTCACCGTCGGCGACCCGGCGATCGACGCCTCCTCCGCCGTCTACGGGACGGCCCGCTGCGTCGGCACCACGTTCCTCACCACGCCCGCCAAAGGGCCGGCGGTCGCGCCGGGCGTCGCCGTCCTGCCGCTGGCCGAGGGCGGCACGCTGGTCTCCGCGCTGGCCGCCGACGCGGTCGAGCTGCGCGGGCGGCTGGAATGGGGTGAGCGGACGGCCGTCGATGGTGACGACTCCGTTGCGTACGGTGGTGACGGGCCCGCCTCCGGCTTACAGTGATCGTGTGGCCGATTACCTCCAGCCCGCGCCCGCCCGTCCGTCGACCCGCCGCGGCAACGCGATCTCCGTCGGCGTCGCCGGAGCCCTCCTGACCGTCTGCGCGATCCTTCCGTGGGCCGGTCTCGAGGCCAGGAGCTCGATCATCGGCGGCGCGGTGGCCAGCAGCGTGCGCGGCGTGGACGACGCGTTCGGCGTCTACACGCTGATCGCCGGGCTGGTGGCGCTGGCCTGCGGCCTGATCGGCGCGCTCGCCCATCCGCGGCTGGCCGCCCTGGCCGTCCTGCCGGGGGCCGCCGGCGTGCTGGCCCTGGTGCTGTTCGTGACCGAGGGGAGCGGCATCCAGGACCGGTTCACCATCGACCTGGGCAACCTGCTGTCGGTCGAGCCGGTGATCAGGTTCGGCTGGTTCGCCGCGCTGGCCAGCTCGGTGGCCGTCGTCGTGCTGGGCGTGCTGGCGCTCGTCCGCCGCGCCTGACGCCCTGTCGCTCTTCCGGGCGCGTCAGTCGAAGAAAGCTCAGTCGAAGCCCAGCCTGCGCAGCTGCTTGGGGTCGCGCTGCCAGTCCTTGAGCACGCTGATCCGCAGGTCCAGGTAGACGCGGGTGCCGAGCAGCGCCTCGATCTGCTTGCGGGCCTTGGTGCCCACGTCGCGCAGCCGCTCCCCCTTGTGCCCGATGACGATCGCCTTCTGCGAGGGCCGCTCCACGAACAGGTGCGCGTAGATGTCCAGCAGGTCGTCGCGCCCCTCACGGGCCAGCATCTCGTCCACCACCACGGCGATCGAGTGGGGCAGCTCGTCGCGCACGCCCTCCAGCGCCGCCTCCCTGATCAGCTCGCCGACCAGCACCTGCTCGGGCTCGTCGGTGAGCTGGCCGTCCTCGTAGAGTGGCGGCGACGCGGGCATGTGCTCGATCAGCACGTCCGTCAGCACGTCGAGCTGCTCGCCCCCGTGCGCGGACACCGGCACGATCGCGGCGAACTCCGCCACCTGCGACACCGCCAGCAACTGCCCGGCGATCTGCTCCTTGCTCGCCAGGTCGCACTTGGTGACCACGGCGATGACGGGCGTCTTCTTGACCGCCGCGAGCTTGTCGGCGATGAACCGGTCGCCCTTGCCGATCGGCTCGTTGGCCGGGACGCAGAGGCCGATCGCGTCGACCTCCGTCAGCGTGGACAGCACCAGGCTGTCGAGCCGCTCACCGAGCAGCGTGCGCGGGCGGTGCAGCCCCGGGGTGTCGACGATGATGAGCTGGGCGTCGGGCCGGTGCACGATGCCCCTGATGACGCGTCTGGTGGTCTGCGGCTTGGACGACGTGATCGCCACTTTGGTGCCGACCAGGGCGTTCATCAACGTGGACTTGCCGACGTTCGGCCTCCCCACGAAGCAGGCGAATCCGGCGCGATGGCTGTCTGGCGAAGTCACATACTGCATTCTGTCCCATCAACCGGCCTGGTCACGCCACCAGGAGAACGCCACGGGCGCGACCAGCGGCATCCACGCGGTCGTGCGCAGCCCAGTCAGCTCCTGCTCCGTCACCCAGCGGTAGTCGTTGATCTCCTCGCCGTCGGGCTCCGGCGTGCCCGAGACGAGCGCGCAGCCGTGGGCCGCGATGACGTAGGAGACCTGGTGGCCGTTCGGATAGACGACACGGAACTCCGGGCCGCCGTACACGCCGATCAGGCCGCGTACCCGCACCTCGATGCCGAGCTCCTCGCGCAGCTCCCTGACCGTGGCGTCCTCCGGCCGCTCGTCGGGGTCGACGCCGCCGCCGGGCGCCGCCCACAGGCCTACGTCGCCGTGCCTGGCCATCAGCGCCCGGCCGTCGTCGTCGAACACGAAGCCGGTCACCGACGGCAGCACGAGCAGGTCCGAGCCGATCTTCTCCCGCACCCTGGCCAGGAACGGCGACATCGGCATGTCAGCCCCTCAGCGTGCCGTCGGGACCCGCCACGAGCAGCGACTTGACGCCCAGCTCCGCGGCCACGGCCGCGTCGGCCGCGCTCGGCTCGCCCTCGCTCACCAGCGCGACGGCCTCCAGGGCCTGCGCGCCGCTGGAGATCGCCATGCCCACCGCCACCTGCACCGCCGACAGCGTCAGCGCGTCCAGCGCCACGTTCGTCGCCGAGTAGGTACGGCCGGTCTCGTCGCGTACGGCGGCGCCCTCGGCGGAGCCGTTGCGCGCCCTGGCGGCCCGGGCCAACGTGATGATCTTGCTGTCTTCAGGATCGAGAGTCACGGGCTCTAGGTTAGGCGCTGGTCATGGAGATGACCGCGTCGACCACCTTGCGCGTGCGGGTGGCGTCCACCTCGTTCATGCCCGTGTGCACCACGGAGACCAGCGTGTCGCCCACCCGCGACAGCACGACGTCCAGCGCGTACGGGTAGCCGTTCAGCCGTCCGCGCAACCGCGCGCCCACGGCCGCGTCCCCCGCGTCCTCGACCGGCAGCTCCTGCAGCCGCAGATCGGTGCCGCTGGAGGTGCGCACCTGGCGGCACGATTCGAGGGCCTCGGCCAGGTCGTCGAGGCGCTCTTCCACCGCACCACCCGCGTACCGGGCGAGCCCCACCCCGGCCTGCTCGCCGAGCCCGTCGCCGTGATAGCTGACGGCCGCCTGAGCGGTCAGCGCCGCCCCGGGGGCCCGGCCGCCCGCGGGCTCCAGCACCGCCCGGCAGTTCCTGTCACCCTGTCCGAACGGCACCCGCCACGCCTGCTCCGGCCTGGCCGTGAAGCCTTCAGGCAGCGGCGGCTCCTTGCTGAGCACCTCGCGCAACCACGCCGTGGCCTGCGGGTCGAGGCGGCTCTCCGGCCCCTCTCCCCCACACCCCGCCAGGGCCACGACCAGCAGTCCACCGGCCATGGCGCGCGTGCCCGCCCCCGGTTTTCTTCTCATGATCCCCCCTTGGATCGCAGCCTCCCCGGCCGACGAAAGCGGCAATCCACCAGAGTGTCCACCAATACGCAAAAAGGGTGCCCTCATCCGGTTTTTCGGACGAGAACACCCTTTACGCCGACCAGCGCCCCAGTCGGCCGAGCCGACTGAGACACCGTCGTTCCCCCCAGGAGCGTCCGTCCGCCGCGAACCCCACCCGGCGGTCGGACGCTTCCTTGTGACACCCACCGCACTGGATGTCGTGGTTATGAGACTGCCGCACGCAGCTTGCAGAAGACTTGTAGAACGCTTGCGGCCTTCAGCCGCATATGTCCCAGCAGGCACGTACGGTCTCCAACCGCGTACGTCCCGAAAGCGTGCACGGCCATCAGCCGCAGCTGCCCCGGCAGACAGGCACGGCCATCAGCCGCATATGTCCCGGCAGACAGGCACGGCCATCAGCCGCAGATGTCCCGGCAGACAGGCACGGCCGTCAGCCGCATATGTCCCGGCAGGCGGACGGGTCAGTCCCGCTCCGCGGCGGCCGGCACGGCCGCGCCCTCGGGAGGCGTGATGCGCCGCACGACCACGGTGCTGATGCGGTTGCGGCGGCCCGCCAGGCTCTCGGCGATGAGCTCCAGCCCGGCCACCTCCGCCTGCGAACCGGCGATCGGCACCCGCCCCAGCGCGTGCGCCAGCAGGCCGCCCACCGTCTCGACGTCGTCCACCTCGATCTCGGCGTCGAACAGCTCGGCCAGCTCGTCGACCGGCATGCGGGCCGTCACCCGCAGCCCGCCGTCGGGCGTGGACTCCACGCGCGGAGCCTCCTGGTCGTACTCGTCGGTGATCTCGCCGACGATCTCCTCCAGCACGTCCTCGATCGTGACCAGGCCGGCGGTGCCGCCGTATTCGTCGATGACGATGGCGATGTGGATCTGCCTGGCCTGCATCTCCCGCATGAGCTGGTCGATGGGCTTGCTCTCCGGCACGTACGCGGCCGGGCGCATGATCGTCTCGACCGGCTCCTTGCCGCCGCCCTCGCCGGACTCGTGGATCTTGCGGGCGATGTCCTTGAGGTAGGCGATGCCGACGACGTCGTCCTCGTTCTCGCCCACGACCGGGATCCGGGAGAAGCCGCTGCGCAGCGCGAGCGACAGCGCCTGGCTGATCGTCTTGTCGCGCTCGATGTAGACCATGTCCGTGCGCGGCACCATGACCTCGCGCACCAGGGTGTCACCCAGCTCGAAGACCGAGTGGATCATCTCGCGCTCGTCGGGCTCGATCACCCTGCGCTCCTCGGCCAGGTCGACCAGGTCGCGCAGCTCGGCCTCCGAGGTGAACGGGCCGTCGCGGAACCCCTTGCCGGGGGTCAGGGCGTTGCCCAGGAGGATGAGCAGCTTGGGCAGGGGGCCGAAGATGCGGGTGAGGCCGTACACGATGGGGGCGCCGGCCAGCGCCACCGGCTCGGCGTGCTGGCGGCCCAGCGTCCGCGGCATGACGCCGACCACGACGTAGCTGATCAGGATCATCACGAAGGCGGCCCAGACGTAGGCCCACCCCTGGTCGTGCAGGAGATCGATGAACAACAGCGTCGCGATGACCGTGGCGATCAGCTCACAGCTCAGCCTCAGCAGCAGGAGCAGATTGAGGTAGCGCGGCGGGTCGGTCACGATGGCCTGCAACCGGACGGCGCCGCGTCTGCCCTCGCGGACATACTCCTCCGCGCGCACCCGGGAGATGCGCGTCAGTGCCGTCTCCGCACTGGCGATCAGGCCACCGATGATCACTAGGGCGATGGCCGACAGCAACCAGGCGTTCACCGCGGGTTGCGCACCTCCTGCCACGACTCGAGGAGCCGGGCCTGCAGGCCGAACATCTCCTTGTGCTCCTCCGGCTCCGCGTGGTCGTAACCGAGCAGGTGGAGGATGCCGTGCGTGCACAGCAGCTCCAGCTCGTCGGCGGTGTCGTGGCCCGCCTCCTTGGCCTGCCTGGCCGCCACCTGCGGGCAGAGCACGACGTCACCGAGCAGCGCGGGATCCGCGGGGCTCTCCGAGTCGCCCCGCGCGCCGCCGCCAGGACGCAGCTCGTCCATCGGGAACGCCAGCACGTCGGTCGGCCCCGGCTCGCCCATCCACTTCTCGTGCAGCTCCGCCATCGCGTCCTCGTCCACCACCACGATGGACAGCTCGGCGAGGGGATTGATGCCCAGCTCGCCGAGCACGTGCTCGGCGAGGGCGGTCAGCTGCTCCTCCTGCACCCCGACGCCGGACTCGTTGTTGATCTCAATGCTCACGGTCGCTCACCCGCCGCTTGTTGCGCTGCTGGATCCGCTTGGGCTCCTGCAGCGCGTCGTAGCGCCCGTAGGCGTCCACGATGTCGCTCACCAGCTTGTGACGGACCACATCGGCGCTGGACAGGCGCGCGAAGTGGATGTCGGGGATGCCGTCGAGGATGTCCTGGACCACCCGCAGCCCGCTCACCGTGCCCGAGGGCAGGTCCACCTGCGTCACGTCACCGGTCACCACGATCTTGGAGTTGAAGCCGAGCCTCGTGAGGAACATCTTCATCTGCTCGGCCGAGGAGTTTTGCGCCTCGTCGAGGATGATGAAAGCGTCATTAAGGGTACGACCCCGCATATATGCCAGCGGTGCGACCTCGATCGTGCCCGCGGCCATCAGCTTGGGGATCGAGTCGGGGTCGACCATGTCGTGCAGCGCGTCGTAGAGCGGCCGCAGGTAGGGGTCGATCTTCTCGTAGAGGGTGCCGGGCAGGAAGCCCAGCCGCTCTCCGGCCTCGACGGCCGGGCGGGTCAGGATGATGCGGTTGACCCGCTTCTCCTGGAGCGCGCGCACGGCCTTGGCCATCGCGAGATAGGTCTTGCCGGTGCCGGCGGGACCGATGCCGAACACCACCGTGTGCTGGTCGATCGCGTCGACGTAGCGCTTCTGGTTGACCGTCTTCGGCCTGATCGTGCGCCCGCGCGAGGACAGGATGTCCAGCGAGAGCACCTCGGCGGGGCGGTCGGAGGTCATGCGGAGCATCGCGATGCTGCGCTCGACGGCGTCGGGGGTGAGCTCGCCGCCGCTGCGCAGGACTTCGACCAGCTCCTCGAAGAGCCGCACGACGGCGCCGCTCTCGTCGGGGGAGCCGGTGACGGTGATCTCGTTGCCCCGTACGTGGATGTCGGCCCTGAAGGCGCCCTCGATGACGCGAAGCAGCTCGTCACGGGAGCCCAGGAGGCTGACCATCGGGTATTCGTCCGGAATCAGCACCTTGGCTTGAGTGCGCGAGGGAGGTGCCGTGCGTCGGGATTCGTGTAGTTCGGACATGGGCAGGCCAGTGGCCTGATGCCTCCCGGTCTCGTGCGGTGTTCTTCTCCGCCCATCGTAGCCGGGACCAGGCCGATTGCTCGCGTCAATATCACCGCGTCGGGCAATCGGCCCCATAACGCCCCCGACCTGCGGCTATCCGGGCGCCCCAGCCGCGCCGGCTATCTGCGCCTGCTATCCGGGCGGCCAGGTCAGGCCGCGCCCGCCCAGGATGTGGGCGTGTACGTGGAAGACGGTCTGGCCCGCCCCGGCCCCGGTGTTGAACACCACCCGGTAGCCGCCCTCCGCCACCCCTTCCTGCACGGCCACCGCGTGGGCGGCCTTGAGCACCTCGTCGGCGAGCCCGTCGTCGGCCTCGGCGAGGGCCGCGGCGTCGGCGTGGTGCTCCTTCGGGATGACCAGCACGTGGGTGGGAGCCTGCGGGTTGATGTCGCGGAACGCCAGTGTCCTGCCGGTTTCGTAAACGATCTCGGCGGGAATCTCCTTGGCGACGATTTTGCAGAAGAGGCAATCGCTCACTCGGCCCACCCTACCGAGAGTCATCGTTCGGGCGTCCGTTGCGAATCGGTAATCCGCTGTGTCGTGCGCAGGAAGATCCACGCAGTTAGGGTTGGTGTGCAACACTTCAGCAAAAAAGACGATTCAGGGTCGGGCGAGCGCCACCTGGCGAGGACACGACTGGGTAATGCACCCTAAGGAACCGGGGAAACCTCAAGAACCGGCAGAGCGTAAACCCTCTGGGAAGGCTGCGCGTCCCACTGATGTGACCACCGAAACCCTTCTGGCTGACAGGTCCCTGGGGGCGGTGCCGGTCGGGTGGGATGCCGACGTGGCCGTTACCGCGCTGTACAGCGCGCACTTCCGGTCATTGGTGCGTCTCGCTGTGTTGCTCGTACGCGACATAGCAACCGCTGAGGAAGTCGTGCAGGATGCGTTCGTCGCCATCCATGGCGCCTGGCGCAGGCTGCGTGACCCCGACAAGGCACTTGCCTACCTGCGTCAATCTGTCGTCAACCGGTCTCGTTCCGTGCTGCGTCACCGCGCGGTCGTCGAGAAGTACGCCCCCAAGGGCCTGCCGGACGCTCCGAGCGCCGAGAACGGCGCTATCGGCGAGCTGGAACGCTCCGCCGTCATCGAGGCGTTACGCGCCCTACCCACCCGACAGAGAGAAGCACTGGTTCTGCGTTACTACGGTGACCTGTCCGAAGCTGAGATAGCCAACGCCATGGGCATCAGCAAGGGCGCGGTCAAGAGTCACACGGCGCGTGGCATGGCCGCCTTGCGATCCGTTCTGGAGAAGATGTCATGACCCAGCCCCCCGACGAGTACGGTGACCTTCTGCGCCGTGCGCTGCGTGCGGAGGCGGACGCGGTCGTGCCCTCGCCGGAAGGACTGCAGATCATCCGCGCCCGCATCGAGCGGCGCGGCGTGCGCAACCTGTTCTGGTGGCGCGCGGGAGCGGCCGCCGCCAGCGCCGTCCTCGTGGCGGGGACGATCGTGATGGCCGTTCCCCAGCTCCGCTCGCAGATCACCAACGAGCCCGCGCTCAAGGTCAAGGACGAGACCACCGAAGTCCCGTCCAACTCCTCCACCACCCGCTCGCAGCTGCCTCCGTCCAAGGAGCCCAGCCACCAGCAGCCGCAGGTCGTCATCCCCGACATCTCCAAGACCCCGTCGCCGCGGCCCACGAAGAAGGCGGAGTCGACCAGCAGGCCGTCGCAGTCTCCCAGCCCCACGCCGACCACCACCGAGTGCCCCACGTCGGCGGCCGAGCAGGAGGAGCCGCCCTCCGACTGTCCCGCGGTGTCGGCCACTCCCACGCCCACCGACCTGGAGCCAACCACACAGCCTTCGGCGTGCCCGCCCGAGGAGTGCCCGCCCGACGACGTGACCGACGGGCCCACCACCGACGCCAGCCCGCTCGTGGACGCGTCCCAGACCACGCCCTGACGGCCCTCAGCGGCGCTCTAAGCCCCTTTCAAGCCTGTACGCGCGTTCTGCGTGCGCAAAGAGCCCACCAGCGTCCTGTACGCCTCAGCGCGTTCTACGAGCCCACCAGCGCCCTGTACGCCTCAGCGCGTTCTACGAGTTCACCAGCGCCCTGTACGCCTCAGCGCGTTCCAAGAGCTCACCAGCGCCCTGTACGCGTCAGCAGCACGGAAGCCGCCGCCACACCCGCCGTGGACGTGCGCAGCACCGTGGGCCCCAGCAGCACCGGCACGGCCTTGGCCGCACGGAACCTGGCGAGCTCCTCCTCCGAGACGCCGCCTTCCGGCCCCACGACCACCACGATGTCGCCGCCAGGCGGCAGTGCCACCGCGGACAGCGGCTCGGCCGCGGCCTCGTGCAGCACCAGCCCCAGCGCCGCGCCGGCCAGCAGCTCCTCGACCCGGGCGGTGGAGGCGAGCTCCGCCACCTCGGCCAGGTGGAACCGGCGGGCCTGCTTGCCGGCCTCGCGGGCCGTGGCCCGCCACCGCGCGAGCGCCTTGGCGACCTTGTCGCCCTTCCACTGCGTGATGCTGCGCGCGGCGGCCCAGGGCACGATCACGTCGACCCCGGCCTCGGTCATCATCTCAACGGCCAGCTCGCCTCGGTCGCCCTTGGGCAGCCCCTGGACGACGATCAGCCGCGGCGCGGGCGCGGGCACCTCGTAGCGGCCGATCACGTCCAGCCTGAGCGAGTCTTTGAGCGCCTCGCGCACGACGCACTCGGCGACCGTGCCCGCGCCGTCGGTCAGATCGACCCGCTCCCCGGCCCGCAGCCGCCGCACGGCGGCCGCGTGCCGCCCCTCGGGGCCGTCGAGCGTCAGCTCCGGCCCGTCGAGGTCCTGGGCCAGGAAGACGGGAACGCTCACGTCACCTTCCGTTGAAGGCGTCACGCAGGCGGGAGAAAAAACCCTGCTGCCCCGGTGCGAACTTACCGGGCGGGCGCTCCTCACCCCGCTGCCTCGAAAGCTCGCGCAGCAGCTCCTCCTGCGCCGCATCGAGCCTGCTGGGGGTCTCCACGTTGACGTGGATCAGCAGATCGCCTCTGCCGGACTCGTTGAGCCGCTGCACGCCTCGCCCGTACATGGTGATGACCTGCCCTGACTGGGTGCCGGGGCGGACGTCCACCTCTTCGGAGCCGTCGAGCGTCTCCACCGCGAGTATGGTGCCGAGCGCGGCGGCCGTCATCGGGAGCTGAACGGTGCAGTGGAGGTCGTCACCGCGCCGTTCGAAGATCTCGTGGGGCCGCTCGACGATCTCCAGGAACAGGTCGCCCGGCGGGCCGCCGCCTGGGCCGACCTCGCCCTCTCCGGCGAGCTGGATGTGGGTGCCGTCCTCGACGCCGGCGGGGATGCGCACCTTGATCGTACGGCGGGTCCGCACCCGGCCGTCGCCCGAGCACTCCTGGCAGGGGTGGCGGATGATGGTGCCGAACCCGCCACACTGCGGACACGGCCGCGAGGTCATGACCTGGCCCAGGAACGAGCGGGTGACCTGGGAGATCTCGCCGCGTCCGTTGCACATGTCGCAGGTGTCGGGATGCGTGCCCGACGCCGCGCCGGCCCCGTGGCACACCTCGCACACCACGGCCGTGTCGACGACCAGCTCGCGGGTGGTGCCGAACGCGGTCTCGCGCAGGTCGAGCTCGACCCTGATGGTGGCGTTGCGGCCCCTGCGGGCACGTGAGCGCGGCCCCCTGGCGCCGCCGGCGGTGCCGAAGAACGCGTCCATGATGTCGCTGAACGGGAAGCCCGCGCCGAACCCGGCGGCCCCGGCCGCCGCTCCCGCGCCGCCGAAGGGGTCGGCGCCCATGTCGTACATCTGGCGCTTGTTGGGATCCGACAGCACCTCATAGGCCTGCGTGATCTCCTTGAACCGCTCCTGCGTCTCAGGGTCGGGGTTCACATCGGGATGCAGCTCGCGGGCGAGTCGGCGATACGCCTTCTTGATCTCGTCCTGACTGGCCTCACGGCGCACCCCGAGGGTGGCGTAGTAGTCGCTGTTTGCCACTTATCGACCTCTTATGATGCAGCCAGGATCTGGCTGACGTAGCGTGCCACCGCGCGCACGGCGCCCATCGTCACGGGGTAGTCCATCCTCGTGGGACCCAGCACGCCGAGCCGGGCCAGTTGGTTGTCGCCAGAACCGTATCCGGTCGCGACGATGGATGTGCCCCGCAGGTAGGGGTTTTCCGAGCCGATGCGCACGGTGAGCGCGGACGGGGTGTCTGTGGAAGTCTCGCCGAGCAGCCGCATGAGCACGACCTGCTCCTCCAGCGCTTCGAGCACGTCGCGCAGGCCCGTGGAGAAGTCGGCGCCCGCGAGATTGGCCGCGCCGGCGAACACGATCTTCTCGTCGTGCCGCTCCACCAGCGTCTCGAGCAGCACCGACAGGATCGTGGCCACGACGGGCCGGTCTTCGGTGGGCAGCCGCTCCGGCAGGTCTGCGACCAGCTCGGGCACGTTGCTCAGGCCGCACCCGTCGAGGCAGGCGTTGAGCACCGCGCGCAGGTGGGCGATGCGGGTGTCCTCCACGACCTCGGGCAGCTCGATCACGCGCTGCTCGACGCGGCCGGTGTTGGTGATCAGGACGAGCATGACCCGCCGGTCGTTCAGCGGCACCAGCTCGACGTGCCTGACCGTCGAACGCGTCAGCGTCGGGTATTGCACGACCGCCACCTGCCTGGTGAGCTGCGCGAGCAGCCGCACCGTGCGGGTCACCACGTCGTCGAGGTCGACCGCGCCGGCCAGGAACGTCTCGATCGCCCTGCGCTCCGCCGCCGACAGGGGCTTGACCTGCGAGAGCCGGTCGACGAAGAGCCGGTAGCCCTTGTCGGTCGGCACGCGGCCCGCGCTCGTGTGCGGCTGCGTGATGTAGCCCTCCTCCTCCAGTGCGGCCATGTCGTTCCTGACCGTGGCGGGGGAGACCTTCAGGTTGTGACGCTCCGCGAGCGCCTTGGAACCCACCGGTTCGTTGGTGGACACATAGTCTTCGACAATGGCGCGGAGCACCGCCAGCTTACGTTCGTCGAGCACGTGCCCACCTCCTGCCTCTGCCTTTTACCAGGAACGCAACGTCTAGCACTCTGTGTTCCCGAGTGCCAAGTGTACGGCTCTCGCCCACAAGGTGCGATAACACCGAGTCCCCATCCTGCTGCTAGCGACTTACAAGCGACAGGCCTCACACTTGCCAACATGACCGACGAATCCCAGCCCCCGTCGTACGGCCCGCCGCCAGGGCAGGGTCCGTACCACGGTCAGCAGCAACCGCCCCAGTACGGCCCCCAGCCGGGCTCTCAGCCCGGCTACGGCCCGCAGCCAGGCTCCCAACCGGGCTGGCAGCAGCCCGGCCCCGAGCCCGGATACGGCGCTCAACCAGGCTCGCAACCCGGATACGGCCCCCAGCACGGGCAGCCGCCGCAGTACGGGCAACCGCCCCAGTACGGCCAGCAGCCGCAATACGGGCAGCCCCCGCAGTACGGCCAGCAGCCGCAGTACGGACAATACGGCCAACAACCCCAATTCCCTCCTCGAATCGACTCAAAAGCGATAAAGCCCAGCCTGTGGTGGATCGCGCTCGCCTGGGGAATCGCCGTGGTGTGCGCGGTCGTCGGCGTGTTCGTGTTCGCCGGCGGCATCGTGAGCAGCGTGACCGACCTGGCCCCCACCAAGACGTTCGCGTCGGGCGAGACCGTGACGGTGCCCATCGACCCGGCGGACAAGCCCGCCGTCTACGTCGCCAGCGACACGCGCATCAACTACCAGTGCGAGATCACCGGCGGCCCCGGCCAGGCCAGGCTCGTCAAGACCACCGGCTCCGAGACGGTCACGAACGGCAGCACCGTCTGGGAGCAGATCCTCGTGATCAACGCACCGGCCAAGGGCGACTACCAGCTCACCTGCACCAACCAGGAGGAGGCCAGCGTCTCCTACGGCGTCGGCCGCCAGCTGGCCAGCGCCGCGGGCGGGATCGCCGGTGGCGTGGCCGCGCTGTTCCTGATCCCCGGTGCCGGGCTGCTGGTCGGGATCGTCGCCACCGTCGTCGTCCTCGTACGGAGGAGCGGCTCGCGTAAGCGCCTTGCGGTCAGCGGGTGATTTGCTACGGTCCCCGTGTGTACGAGGGCGATGTGCTGGCGGGAAATTGGCGGCGGCCGGGCAAGGGCAAGATCCCGAAAGTGCCGGCAGAGCTGGAGCTCGTCGTGGAGGACGCCGACAGCGGCTTCTGCGGCGCGGTGGTGGCGTGTGACAAGGAGGCCGTCACCCTGGAGGACAGGTTCGGCAGGCGCCGTCTGTTCCCGCTCGCCCCTGCCGCGTTCCTGCTGGACGGCAAGACCGTGACCCTCGTACGCCCGGCGGCGGCGCCCGCCGGGCCGAAGATCAGCGCGTCCGGCTCGATCGCCGTGGAGGGCCTGCGGGCGAGGGTGGCCAGGCAGAGCCGGATCTACGTGGAGGGCGTGCACGACGCCGCCCTCGTGGAGAAGATCTGGGGCCACGACCTGCGGGTCGAGGGGGTCGTGGTCGAATTCCTCGAAGGCGTCGACGATCTGCCGGCCATCGTGGCCGACTTCGCCCCCGAGCCGGGGCGGCGGCTGGGGGTGCTGGTCGACCATCTCGTGCCCGGCTCCAAGGAGAGCCGGATCGCCGCCCAGATCACCTCGCCTGACGTGCTCGTCGTGGGGCACCCGTTCATCGACATCTGGCAGGCGGTCAAGCCTTCCGTGCTGCGCATCCCCGGCTGGCCCGACGTGCCGCGCGGGGTGCCGTGGAAGGAGGGCGTGATCGCCGCCCTGGGCTGGCGCATGGAGCCCCGGGAGGCGTGGCGGCGGATCCTCGGCGCCGTCTCCACCTACACCGACCTGGAGCCGGAGCTGCTCGGCCGGGTCGAGGAACTGATCGACTTCGTTACGGAGGCATCATGAGCCAGGACCCGCCCCAGCCGCCGCCCGACGACGACTACACCCGCCGCGTGTCCCCATCGGACATCCCGCCGAACCACGGCTCCGGCCCTCAGCAACCCGGGTACGGCCAGCAACCCGGGTCCCAGCCCGGATACGGCCAGCCCGGCTATGGCCAGCAGCCCGGCTCTCAGCCTGCTTACGGCCAGCCGGGCTACGGCCAGCCTGGGCCTGGGCAGCCTGGCTACGGTCAGCAACCCGGCTATGGGCAGCAGCCCCCCGGCTATGGCCAGGCGCCCCCGCCCGGTTACGGCAACGCCCCGCAGTCCGGCGCCTACGGCTACGCCGCGCCTCCCGGTGAGCCGTACGTGCCCGGCCGGTTCGGCCCCCGCCCCGGCACCGACGACACCACGCTCGCCATGCTCTCCCACCTGCTGGGCCTGCTGGTCTCCTGGCTGGGCCCGCTGATCATCTACCTGATGAAGAAGGACGAGTCCCCTTATGTCAGGGACCAGTCCGCGGAGGCGCTCAACTTCCAGATCACGATGTTCATCGGTTACGTCGTCTCAGGCATCCTGGTGATCGTCTTCATCGGCGTGCTCCTGCTGCCCGTCGTCTGGATCCTGTCCCTGATCTTCCACATCCAGGCCGCCATAGCCACCAACCGCGGCGAGAACTACCGCTACCCCTTCGCCATCCGCCTGATCACCTAGACCAGGAGATCCCGGATGAGGGCGTCCGCCAGCAGGCGCCCTTCGAGCGTGAGCACCATCAGGCCGGCCCTGAACGCCTCCGGCTCCAGCAGCCCCCGGCCCAAGGCGCCGGCCACGAACGTACGCGCGGCAGGCGCCACCTCGGCGAGCGGGTAGCCGGAGATCAGCCGCAGCTCCAGCATCAGCCGCTCGGCCGCGCGGTCGTCGTCGCCGAGCACCTCGCGGGCGTGGGCGGGCGACGTCCCTGCGGCCAGCCGCTGGGCGTACGCGGCCGGGTGCTTGACGTTCCACCAGCGGGTGCCGCCGACGTGGCTGTGCGCGCCCGGCCCGGCCGCCCACCAGTCGCCGCCGGTCCAGTAGAGCAGGTTGTGCCGGCAGCGCGCGTCGTCGGAGACGGCCCAGTTGGACACCTCGTACCACTGGAACCCGGCCTCGGCCAGCATCCGGTCGGCGATCAGGTAGCGGTCGGCGGCCACGTCGTCGTCGGGCATCGGCAGCTCGCCCCGCCTGATCCTGGCGGCCAGCCTGGTGCCCTCCTCCACGATCAGCGAGTAGGCCGACACGTGGTCCGGCCCGGCCTCGATCGCCGCGGCCAGCGAGGCCCGCCAGTCGTCGTCGGACTCGCCGGGCGTGCTGTAGATCAGGTCCAGGTTCACGTGCTCGAACCCGGCCGCCCGCGCCTCGCGCACGGCCGCCGCCGCGCGGCCAGGGGTGTGCGTGCGGTCGAGGACCTTGAGCACGTGCTCGCGGGCGCTCTGCATGCCGAAGCTGATCCGGTTGAAGCCGCCGTGGCGGAGCTTCTCCAGGTAGGAGGGGTTCACGGACTCGGGGTTGGCCTCGGTGCTCACCTCGGCTCCCGGCCGCAGCCCGAACTCGGAGTCGATCGCGCTCAGGATCCTGGCCAGATCCTCCGGGGGCAGCAGGGTCGGCGTGCCGCCGCCGAAGAACACCGTCTCCACCGGGAGATCGGCCGCGCCGAGCACGCGGCGCGCGAGGCGCACCTCCTCGACGACCGTGTCCGCGTAGTCCTGGTGCGAGGCGCCCGGGCCCAGCTCGGCGGAGGTGTAGGTGTTGAAGTCGCAATAGCCGCAGCGGGTCACGCAGAACGGCACGTGCACGTAGAAGCCGAACGGGCGCTCGCCGAGGCCCGTCAGCGCGCTCTGCGGCAGTTCGCCGGAAGCGGGCGCGGGATCGCCGTCAGGCAGGATGGATGGCACGTCTACCAGTTTGCCCGGCTCACAAGGGTGCTCCAATCCGGCTGCAAACCCCTGGGTGCCCACTGGGATCCTTCCGGCAAAGGGGACCTTCATGGCAGGCATCGGCGTCGTGGGGGCGGGGATCTCCGGGCTGACCCTGGCTCTGCGCCTGCAGCAGCTCGGTGTGGACGTGACGCTCTACAGCGAGGGGGACGCCGGCTCGCTGCGTTCGGGGCGGCCGCGGCCAGGCAGGACGTGGCGGATCTGGTGCTGTCGCCGTTCTCGGATCCCGCCTACGGGTGGGCGGTGATGTCGAGCCCCGAAGAGGTCGCCAGGATCGTTGACGACAAGGGGGAGCCGCTCTACGATCGCGTCTAACTTATAGGAAAGTTTCTTATAAGTTCGCCCCCCGGAGTGGCCCGTGAAGAAGAAGATCCTCGTCGCGCTCTCGCTCTTACTCGGCCTCTCGGCGGTGTCCGTGCCCGCGGAGGCCCACACCGGCTTCAAGCGGGTCGCGTACTTCATCCAATGGGGCGTCTACGGGCGCGACTATCACGTCAAGGACGTGGACGTCAGCGGCGCCGCGGCCAAGCTCACGCACCTGAACTACGCGTTCGGGTTCGTCAACGCCGAGGGCGCCTGCTACTCGGCCGACCCATGGGCGGACTGGCAGCGGCCGGTGCCGGCGGAGCAGAGCGTGGACGGGGTGGCGGACGCGCCGGGCCAGGCCCTGAACGGCAACCTCAACCAGCTGCGCAAGCTCAAGGCCAAGCACCCGGGGCTCAAGGTGCTGATCTCGCTGGGCGGCTGGACCGGCTCCAAGTACTTCTCCGACGCCGTCCTCACCCCCGAGTCCCGCGCCGCGCTGGCCAGGTCCTGCGTCGACCTGTGGCTGCGCGGCGACCTGCCCGGCCTGGAGGCGGGCGCGGGCGCCGGCGTGTTCGACGGGATCGACCTGGACTGGGAGTGGCCCGGCTCCTCTGGCGCCGAGGGCAACGTCATCAGGCCTGAGGACAAGCGCAACTTCACGCTGTTCGTGGCGGAGCTGCGGGCGCAGCTCACCGCCTTCTCTCGCCGGGCGCAGCTCACGGCCTTCCTCCCGGCCGCGGCGGCCAAGATCGACGCCGGGTTCGAGGTCCGGAACGTCTTCAGGAACCTCGACTTCGCCACCGTCCAGGGGTACGACCTGCACGGCACGTGGGAGCCGCAGACCGGGCACAACGGCAACCTGTTCACCGACCGGCGGGATCCGAACCCGGTGAGGTACAGCGTCGACCAGACCGTGCGCGACTACCTCTCGCGCGGAGCGCCGGGCCGCAAGATCGTCGTGGGCGTGCCCGCCTACGGCCAGGGCTGGACCGGCGTGACGGGCGGCGGGGACGGACTGTACAAGCCCGCCACGGGACCGGCCCCCGGCAAATGGGCGCCGGGCTCCGAGGACTACAAGGACCTGGTCGCCAA
Source organism: Nonomuraea rosea (assembly GCF_039539705.1). NCBI lineage: Bacteria > Bacillati > Actinomycetota > Actinomycetes > Streptosporangiales > Streptosporangiaceae > Nonomuraea > Nonomuraea rosea. The sequence goes on from NZ_BAABDQ010000072.1 coordinate 35,478, forward strand.
GCCCGGCAAGCGCTACCGCGACCTGCGGAGCGGGGCCATGTGGCTCTACGACGGGAACGAGTTCTGGTCGTACGACGATCCGGCGGCGCTGGTGCAGAAGGCGGCGTACATCCGGCTCAAGGGGCTCGGCGGGTCGATGATGTGGTCGATCGACCAGGACGACTCGCGCGCCTCCCTCACGACGGCGCTGTACTCGGTACTGCGCTGAGGCGGTGGCCGGGCGCGCGACTCCTACCCGCCCGCCCGGCCCCCCTCTCCCCCACCCAAACTCCCGCCGCCCTTCCCCTTCGCACTCGCCCACGGCCTTTGGCCCTCCGCCCGAGCCTCTGGCCCTTCACCCGGGCATCTCGCCCGCCCCCTCGGGCCACTCGCCATGCACCCGGGCATCTCGCCCCCTCGGGCCACTCGCCATGCACCCGGGCATCTCGCCCCCTCGGGCCGCTCTCCATTCGCCTGGGCTCCTCCCCGCCATCCCAGGCGGCTCGCCCTCCGCCCGGACATCTCACGCTCCACCCCAAGCTCCGCGCCCTTCATCCCTGGGCTCCTCGCCTCCACCTCAGGGTGGAGATCCCGGGCTCTCAACCCACAGACCGATCCGGTACGAGACCCACGTCCCTACCTTCTGACGCGTGGAACCCATACAAATCGCCGTACTCGTCCTGTTCGCCCTCGTGATCGTGATCTACCGCCAGTCGCAAGCCCGTCCGACAGCTCGATCCGGCATGCTCTACACCTCCGGCGCCGTGATCGCCGTCGGGGTCGTCTCGGGCGGTCTCATCGACACCCGGCACCTCGCGCTCAGCGCCGCCCTGTTCCTCGTGGAAGCCGCGACAGCGGTGGCTCTCGGGGCGTGGCGCGCGACGACCGTACGCGTCTGGGTGGACTCCTCGGGCGTCGCCCTGTCGAAGGCCACGCTCTGGACCCTGCTGGCCTGGCTCGCCTCGATGGCGGTCCGCGTCGGCCTGTACGTCGCGGGAAACTCCCTGGGGCTGATCCTGTCGACCGGCGGCATCATGGTGTTCATCGGCCTCACGCTGGGGACGCAGGCGTACCTCATCGCCAGGCGGGGACGTGCGCTTACCGGGACCGGGAAGCGAGCGGATAGCTTTTTGAGGTGATGCGCGCACCGTCCAGTGTCGCCCCCGCCGCACTGCGGCTGGGGGCGATCGCGCTGCTGGTCGTGACCCAGGCCGCCGCGACCCCCGCGCCAGGACTGACCGGCACGGGCCTGGTCGTCACCCTGCTCGTGACGGCCCTCGCCCTCACCGTGGCAGCCGCACTCGCCCCGCCCCGGCGGAACGCCCCCACCCACCCACAACCACCGAACCCAGACCACCCCCACCCCCAACCACCCGCCCAGACCGC